>JADFPP010000015.1 GCA_022562275.1 Bacteroidota bacterium | reverse complement strand
GATATCAATAAAATGATAAGCCATTTCATACAAGAGCATGTCTTTTAGTTTGTCCCTCCAGTCACCGGCACTTGTTATAACGGGGCCACTGTAGAATTTTACGGCAATGGAACGGATATCCAATCCATCGGATTGAAGCGCGGACTTAAGTCCAAGCACATTTTTCCGGAAGCGGTAATTATTTACCACGCAAACCTTAACCCCGCTCTTTTTTGACAATTCATCAAGCTCTTCCGCTTCACTATAATTGAGCGTCAGGGGTTTTTCTATAAGAAGATTATACTTTTCTTGAATGAGGTCTTTAGCAATTTTAAAATGAGTGTCCGGCGGGGTGGAGATTACTACGAAATCCAGTTCATGTTTATTTTTTTTAAAATCCTCAATTTTGTCCAAGGTCTCGGCATTTTTCAAAAATTCTTTTTTCACTTCACGGGCAACTTTTTCATCTCTGTCATAAATTACCTTAACTTTTATGCGCGAGTCACCTAAGATTACAGGAAGGTGGAGAGTCTTAAACGCGAAGCCGCAGCCGATAATGCCGATACTCACCTTTTTATATTTGTATTCAACCATTTGCTTCATCGTTGTTTTAAAATCCACCTTAGGTTTCCATCCAAGGTCAACCATTATTTTTTCCGACGAGTAGTAAATATTTCTTTGTGTTCGGCAGAGAAGGAAATTATATCGGCCGAACCGTGTTTTTTTGGAAATTACTCTGTTTAAAAGCCAATTGCCGACGAATAAAATCCTGGGTACGTAGAACGGCTTCACTTTAACGGGGGAAAATTTATTGTAAAGTTTTAGAATTTTTCGTACTTCGGGCTGTTCATCGCTTACTACGTTGTAAACTTCACCTTTTTTATTGCTTTGCATCGCGAGTTTCACCGCTGCATACAAGTCATCAATGTGCACGAATGGTATTCTTTTTTTGCGCATTCCGAGATTTATGCACCTGCCCTTAATAACAATGCCGCACCCCATAATCGGCGCTTTCATATTTGGCGCATAGACAAGTCCGGCCCTTAGCACAACGGTCTCAATCGGAGACAACTTAAATTTAGAGGTAATTATTTGCTCTCCTAAAACTTTTGATTTTGCATACCAGCCTCTCAAATCAAGGCAGGGCTCAAGGGGCGTATTTTCTTTAAGGCCGCGCCGAACCCCGCGGGCAAAAATATCATAGTTGCCGATTGAGCTCATGTAAATGAGCTTTTTGACGTTATGCTTTTCGCACAATTCAAGGAGTATTGTGGAACCGAGGACGGTGGCGTTATAGTAGTCTTCCCAGCGTCCTTTTGTGCCGGCTGCCAGGTGGATGACAACATCGGATTCTTTTACGAATTCGGCGAGCTTGTCTTTGTCGGCAATATCACCTTCAAAAACATTTAGGCGCGTTCCTTCTTGTGAAAAAGAATCAATGGTTTTAGCGTTTCTGACATATGCGTTTACAACAAATCCGTCTTTAAGGAATTTTTCCAAAAAGTGCTTGCCTATAAATCCGTTTGCTCCGGTGATGCCTATTTTTGGTTTAGATTCCGACATGATCTTTTTATAATTATAGGTCGAGGTTTCAGCAACCACAACTTTACGATTATGGTGCCTTGAAGAGGTAATGGCAATATGGGAAAATAACTAATATTCAAATCCCAACTTCTAAAGATTCGCGTAAAACCATGAATCCCGATAGTGTTAATCAATTTTATTATGTCTACATACTACGTAGTAAAATGAGTGGTATGTGGTATACAGGACTGACCGCTGATTTACGGTCGCCTTTGGCGACCTAGCACTATCGGGATGAAAAACTTCCTAAAAGAATTTAAGTCATCGCTCTCAAACGAATCTATTCTACTGTTTTTATTGGCTGTTGTAGGCTTAGTTGTAGGGTTTAGCGGAAGTGTGGAGGCAGGAATTATGGTTGGGATATTTATCTTCGGCTTTTGGTTTAATGTTTTCAATATGTGCATAATCTATATGTTAAATTTTGCTTTCACAATACATACATTTGTCAAAACTAGCTTGTCGCAATGCTTCTTTATTAATCTTATGTAAATCATTCACAAATTTTTTCAACTGTCTTATAGTATAATAATCCATTAAACCTTTTCCAATATCTTTCTTAAATGTATCTATAAGAAGCCCGTCACATTTAATTTGCTTAACTAAATTGGGCCCATCTTTTAGCGGATCAAATAATTTTGAGTATCTAGGTTCGGGAAAAACAGCAGGATATACTTTCTTTTTAGGGAACCATTTTTTAACAGTTCTCACTAAAATATCACCAAGATAAACAGCTTCATCATAATTTAATCCGGCAAAACCAAGTTTAACATAATCAGCTCCGGCTAACGCAACACCCAGCGCTGCCTGGCAGGAACTGCTCCTTACCTTTTGTTCTTCTCCAATGTTTGTTGAAATCGGAATCTTTTTAAATCCGTTTCTATCCAGTCTTTGCCTTACAGCTAAAATATTTAAGGGATATGGTGTCCCCAATGCAGAAGCAGGATATTCAACATCAGCAATGTGTGCGCCACCTTTTGCTGCTTCAACAGCTTCAATCGGTACGCGTACACTTACAAGTAGTCTTTGCATAAGTTTAATAAGAGAATAAGTTAATCGAGTTAAAACAAAAATAATAAAACATAAAATACTTATTTAGTATTAACAAAAAATATTCTCCGATTATGAGTCAGGAGTAAAATAAGAAAATTTTTAATCTTCTTTTTCATCTCTTAATAATTCCAATGCTTCCTCAAAAGAAAAGGTGTCTTCGCTAAAGGTTTCATAGCCCCCAAAACTGCCAAGCTCTTCAACAACCGCAGGCAGCTTCAAGCTATAATATTTATTTGGTTGCTGCAAGCGGAAAGCAATAATGTACAGAAAACAAAGTGCGCTATATCACATCTTAATCAGAAAACATTTTAAACTTTAAATGTGTCCGCTAACTGATTTATAAACAGACAGCAGAACCCCAAATTGCCTTCGCTCTTTCGTTTAAATGTGATAAACATTTATACTTAATGAATTACAAGATTAAAGGTGCTTGTTGCAATAAATACAATATCCAATAAATTAAATGTAAAGGTAAACACTATGCTGTTGAAAGATGAAATCAAAAAAGTACAGGAAGCTATGCTTCCCCAAATACCTGAAGAAGTATTAAAACTACTATTCAGTAAAACAGAGGAGCTTATAAATTCCGGAATCGCCGAACGCACTTTAAATGCAGGTGACGAAATTCCTCAAATAAATTTACCCAACGCTGTTGGTAAAACGATAGATGTAAATTCAATGTTGAAAGACGGACCCGTTGTGATAAGTTTTTATCGCGGTGCCTGGTGCCCGTATTGTAATCTTGAGCTAAACGCTTTACAGCAAATATTGCCTGAAATAAAATCATTAGATGCCCAATTAATTGCAATCTCTCCAAACACTCCGGATAATTCTATTTCATCGATTGAAAAACATGGGTTGGAATTTGAAGTATTAACCGATGCAGGAAATAAAATTGCAAAGGAATTCAGATTAGTATTTAACCTTGCCGAAGATCTGCGTCCTATTTATCAACAGTTCAATTTTGATATAACAAATTACAACGGTGATGAATCTTGGGAACTTCCAATCCCTGCAACTTATATTGTTAATACTGATGGCAAAATCGTTCACTCTTTTGTTAATGCAGATTATACGCAGCGAATGGAACCAACTGAAATTATCAGAAAATTAAAAGAGCTGACTGTCCAAAAACAGCAAGCAATTAATTAGTGTCGTTTCAATAATTTAATTCGGGATGCTTAAGATGAAAATCAGTAGCATCCTGATATTTTTTTGCAACCGTAATCAATCTTCCTTCATCAAAAAGATCCCCAATAAAAGAAATACTCGTGGGTGTTCCTTCTTCAGAAAAACCATTTGGCAGAACCACGCACGGATGCCCTGTTAAATTTGTTAACAGGAGATTATCGCCCTCCCACGAGGGAGCAATATAGAGATCAACTTCTTCAAAAAATTTCTGCATCTCATTAATTAAAACCGTTCTTATTCGGTTAGCATTTATATATTCAACCGCGGGAATGAAACGTGCAGAACGGAATGTGTTTGACCATGCATTTTTAATCTGCCTCACAAGCAAGTCATCCCTGTTGCTTCGTGTTAACTCATCAAATGCAGCACCGGCTTCTGCGGAAAGAATGAATGATAGTGAGTTAACATCAACATCAGGTAATTCAACAGGAATTAATTCTGCACCCAACTCTCTTAATTTTGCAAGCGTTAAAGAATCATTTTTGTGAAAATCATAATCTTTATCGAAATCATTTTTTAAATAACCTATTTTTAACTTGCTTAAATCTATTTGCAGCGAATAGTTAAACGGCACATCATACAAAGTTTGATCAATTCCATCTTTACCAGTAATAGCATTGAACACTATAGCAAGATCCTCTGTATTTCTGCAGATCGGTCCAATCTTATCCATCGACCAGCTTAGAGCCATTGCACCTGTGCGGCTTACTCTTCCATAAGTTGGGCGCAAACCCGTTACACCGCACACGGTAGAGGGGGAAACAATAGAGCCCCATGTTTCAGTTCCAATTGCAAAGGGAATCAGTCCGGCAGATACTGCTGAAGCGGGTCCGGCTGATGAACCGCTTGATCCTTTTGTTATATCCCACGGATTCCTCGTTTTACCGCCAAACCAAACGTCACCCCAGGCAAGAGCACCCAAAGTTAACTTTGCCACCAGCACACCGCCAACTTCCTCAAGATTTTTAATCACCGCTGCATCTTCATTTATAATCTGATCTTTATATGGCATTGCGCCCCAGGTTGTTTTATAATCTATTGTTGCAAATAAGTCTTTTACTCCGAAAGGAATACCATGTAATAAACCTCTGTACTTTCCGGCATTTAATTCTTCATCCATATATTTTGCTTTTTCCAGAGCGCGTTCTTCAGTTAAAACGATTACACATTTGAGTAAAGGATCATATTTTTTTAATCTATCCAGAAAGAATTTTGTTAGCTCAACTGATGAAATTTTTTTAGTTCGAATTAATTCTGCTAATTCGCCGATAGAGTAAAATGCAAGGTCATTTATATTCTCCGGTAATTTTGAATAAGAATAATTACCGAATATCAATTGTTCTTGTACTTTCTCAAATTCAAAACCAACTGGAAGTGGATTAAATAAAATAGCAGGCATGATTCTGTTGCTGAGTTTTATATTTCTGTTTGATTTATAACTCTCGATATTTGTAATTAAATTATCCAACATAGAATCTCGTTCAGCATCGTTGAATTCAAGCCCAAATAATTTTTCTGCATTTTCAATTTCCATTTTACTTATTTCTGTCTGGGCATACAGTGTTAGAATCAATGCAATCGTGATGAGACTAAAAACAACACTAAAAATGAATAATGGTGCGTGTGATGCTTTTTTCATGTTAAATACCTCTCTAATATATTTTTGTATTTACAAATGAATCGCGTTTGGGTTAAACTTAGTATTTTTATTCACTTGAAAGATTATTATTGTTAACTTAAATTATTATTAACTAATCTAAAATTAAATTTTATAATATTCGGAGGTGAAACGTGATTAATTATTCTAAGTTTTTAATAGCTCTTTTATTTATTTTCTTTTGTGGATTATCTACCGGGGTATTAGCTCAGGAATATGATGCGGAGAAAGTAACAACAAAGCAAACAATGGATTCCGACGTCGTTACAGCAACAGTAGCCGGAACTAATGTTTGCGTTGGATGTTCATTAAAAAAAGAAAAGGGTGCCGGGGCGCAGTGCAAAGTGTACGGACATAAGCATTCACTTAAGGTTTCCAAAGCAACAGATCAAGATGGAAACGAGTTGTCGGATATGACCGGCTGGCTTTTGTTTTATCTTGAAACAGATAAAAGTACGGAGCTTATCAATGGACATCACAACGAAGAATTGAGTATTGAAGGCAAGGTATATCTGGATGAGCGGGTATTAGAGGTGATTTCTTTTTAAACGGTTTGTTTTGATGGGAAGGCTTTCGGCTAAAATTTTTGTTTCGATATCGTTAACATCTATATTGACAATTATTCAATTTTGTGCCAGCGCGGGAACAATCAAACAGTGAAAACTAAGAAGCAATTAGATTCTGATAATTCAGATAGTGTATGATTTTTCCCGGTTGATGATTCCGTTGATATAATTCCAATCGCCTATTCCAGGAATGCTTTGTTGTTACTAAAAGAACAAACTAGAAAAGTATTCATCCGGAACTGTGACAGTTTTAAATCTGGACGAATATATTTGGTATTCAAATATGAACGAAGAAAATTTTGTAAGTTTAATTGACAGGGTTAGTGGTTCTTCAAAATTTGAAGAAACGAAAAAAATAATTATCGATTCACTGGTTACGCTTGTATAATACGGTCTAATTGGCTTCGGGCATAAACCTCAGTTAATATGGATATGAGTATCTTTTTCCAGATCTATTCCAAAATGTTTTTCATATAATTCCTTGTATTTTGTGAAAAGATCATCTGGAATTTGTTCGCCATTAATTTTCATTTCGTTTTCATTCAGCTCTAAATTTATCTCTTCATCCTCATCATCAATTAAATTATCTTTTTTCAATTCAATTTTCAGGTCTTTTAATAAGCCATTAAGTTTTTCCATTTCCATATTCAAATCTTTAAAATCAATATTAAAATTTTTTATCTCTTCCTTTAATTCCTTCATTTCTTCTTTAAACTCGCTCATATCAAATTCAAAGTCTTGAAAAGTAAATTGTTGATTTTTCAACTCTTCTGCTAACTCTTCCATGTTTTTCTTAAATTCATCGGAATCGAATTCAAACTTGAACTTATGATTTCTAAGTGATTCTAATTCTGTACGAAGCCGCTCCATTTCACTTTCAAACTTTTTTCATTAAAAAGAAATGTGTCGATTTCTGAAAAATGATTTATAAATGAAGCAGTATTGGTATTGCTATCCGCCGGATATACATCCAGTTTGGTATCGAATTGAGTTAACAGAACCGCTATGAGGATAATGAAGCTGATAAAAATTGTATGACTTGATTTCATTCTCTACTCTCCTAATAATTTTTGATTACTGTTACTTAAGACGAATAACTGAAGGTAAGGTTCGAAAAACAAAAGAATTATATAATTTAACGAACTTAAATGATGATGATCAGTTATTGGGAATGTTTGGGTTTGGTTTTTGCAAGTAAGGGATTTATTAACATTATGCTTAATGTAATAATATATGAAGACTTAATCATAAAAGTTATTATTAAATTATTCTTTAAATCCTGCTTTAATTAATAACTCATTAAATCGAGGATCATTTTTAATGTTCTCAGCAAAAGGATGTGTTTTTAGAAAAAATGCAACACTGTACGCATAACACAAACTGATTTGTCCTTTTAACGGATCACCTGTTTTTTTGTGGAATTCTTTGAGTGTTTCAATTGCATTATCGTTTTCCCCTTTGAATAAGTAAGCCAACCTTTAGTTTCAATTGCTGATCTAAAGTTTGGATCAAGTTCCAAAGTTATATCTAACTGTTCAATTGCCCCATCATATTTTCTGATAGTCGTATTGTAATATTTTTCTGTTTTAACATATTCAGAACTTTATCCTTATAACCCGGTATTGCACCGATATATTCAGGAGGCAAGATACCTTTATTTTTCAAATTGCCTTCCAGTATTAATCGTGCAACTGTTGTGCAGGTAAATCCTGTGGTGCGCGCCATAGAAGTTGTTTTGTTTTCTTTATCATATCGATCAAATATCTCATAAACATATTTTTTCATTTCATTTCCTTCTTTTCCACTTATCTCAATTCTTAACATGGTAAATTCATCGTCTTCATCTTTCGCTTTCCACTGCGAGAATAATAATCTCGATGTTAAATCAATTGGGCGTATAACCTGATTGCCAATATTTATTTCATCATAACTGAAAAATCCTGTCTCCCGAAAAATTTTCATGAGTTCACGATGTCCCGGATACCTAAGAGTTTTTTCTATCATATTGGGAATCTTCATTGTTTTAAGTAAGGTTCTCAGCCCGTCGGTATTAAATGCTTCAAGCGTACCAACTTCATCAAATTCGATCATCTCAGGATCTGAAAGAGCTTCTTTAACAATAACTTTGCTGTTGGAAACAATTCGGGCAGGACGTATGTATTCCTGAATAACATCTACAGGAGAGAAAAAAGCTTTATAATTAAACGGCCAATATCTTTTGAAAGGTAATCCGCCAACATAACATTTGTAGCTTTCAATCTCCATCCATTCATTATGGAAGCCAAGAATTATATTACTTAATCCCGGCGAGATGCCACAGTCTATAACTGCAGTAACGTTCATTTCGTTTGCCAGCTCATCTAATTCAAATGGATCGCGCTCGAAGAAAGAAATATCCACAACATTTTTACCTGCGGAGAGAGTAGCACGTAAAGTTTCAAACCCTATATTTCCCGGAACGGCACCAATAACAAGGTTAAAGTCTTCTATCAAATTATTAATATCCGGTTTATCGGAAAAATCCCAAACGATGGTTTTTAACTTATGTTGAGTTTTTAGGTACGATAGTCTTTTTGAATTTTTATCAGCAATTGTAACATCATACTCATTACAAAGATCGGCTGCTATTACGCTGCCAATCATTCCCCCGCCTAAAACAATTACTTTTTTCATATTAGTTTTTTTTATCTGATAATTTTCCGAGAGAGATATTACAATGCAAGTAAACTATTAAAATTATTTCCCCGCCCATTCTTTGATCAAGCTCCTATCTTTTTGTGTAAGCTTAGCCTCCGAATGCAATAATTTATACTGCCATAGCGGCACCTCGTCCTTAATAATCTCTGCCCATATTTTTTCTCTTAATCTTGCCTTATCCTTTCTCGATAAATTTTCCCAATCGGAAAAGTTAAAATGTTCCCGACCTTTAGCAACATCATTTGTAATTAACCACGAAACGGGTGCAATATTTGCATACCAGGACCACTTTGTTTTGTTAGAATGGTAATCATAACAAGCCCTTTGTTGGTGCATCTATATCAGCTTTAACCGGCGGATTAGTTTTTTATCAGAAAAAAACTGAATGGCAATAAATAATATTACTAATCCTATTAATACCTTTTTTATTCAACTGTTCCATTTGATTTTCTTAAAACACTTTTAGCCGTTGTGACTATGTTATCAATGGTAAATCCATAATTTTCAAATATTATATTATATGGTGCTGATGCACCAAACTTTTCTATACTGATTGATTCACCAAAATCTCCAACGTACTTCTCCCATCCCTGCTTTACACCGGCTTCAATTGATACTCTTGCTTTAACAGATACGGGAAAAACTCTTTTTTTGTATTCCGGACTTTGTTTTTCAAACAGCTCCCAGCAAGGAAAGCTTACAACCCTTGTTGTAATGCCAGCAGCATCAAGCTGCTCTGCTGCCCCAAGTGCAATTTCAACCTCGGATCCTGATGCCATTAAAATTAAATCCGGTTCTCCTTTAGTATCATTAAGAATATAGGCGCCTCTCTTAACATTTTCTGCACCGGCAAATTTCGTCCTATCGATTACTGAAAGTTTTTGTCTCGTTAATAATAATGCTACTGGACTACCTTTATGTTCTAATGCAATTTCCCAGGCTTTGACAGTTTCATTTGCATCTGCAGGACGTATAACCAACACATTGGGAATTGCCCTTAATGAAGCAATATGTTCAATCGGCTGATGTGTCGGACCGTCCTCACCTAATCCAACACTGTCATGGGTAAAAACATATATGGCTTTTATTCCTGATAGAGAAGCCAATCTAATTGCAGGGCGCATATAATCCGAGAAAATCAGGAACGTTCCACCATAAGGTATAACCCCTCCATAAATCGCCATCCCGTTAAGAATACTTCCCATCCCATGCTCTCTTATACCAAAATGAAAATTACGCCCGCTTTTATCTTCTGCAGAAAAGTTTTCGAATCCTTTGAGCATTGTATTGTTTGATGGGGCAAGATCTGCGGAGCCGCCGATTAAAGTTGGGAGTGAATCTGCGATCGAGTTTAAAACATTTCCGGATGCCGATCTGGTTGCAACTTTTTCTGAAGGATCACTGTATGACGGCAATTTATTTTTCCATTCTTCACCGTAATTTCCATTCATATATGAGGTAAAAAGCTCCGCTTCTTTAGGATATTTTTCTTGGTAATCATCAAATAATTCATTCCATTTTTTTTCGGCTTTTTTGCCGTTCCGCATAACAATTTCAAAGTGTTCGCTAACTTCTTCCGGTATAAAAAACGATTTGTCTTCCTTCCAGTTAAGATTTTTTTTTGTTAGCTTTATTTCATCCCCCCCAAGGGGAGAGCCGTGAGCAGCAGCAGTATCCTGTTTGTTCGGGCTTCCATAACCAATGTGTGTTTTTGTTCTTATCAACGATGGTTTTGATTTTTCACCCCATGCTGATTTAATAGCATCATCAATTTGTTCAAGATTGTTTACATCATCTATTTTCAGTACCTGCCAGCCGTATCCTTCAAATCTTTTTCCTACATCCTCAGAAAAAGACAATGATGTACGTCCGTCAATCGTAATACCATTATCATCATAAAAAAATATTATTTTACCAAGTTTAAGATGACCGGCGATGGATGCTGCTTCATGAGAAAGTCCTTCCATCATATCTCCATCCGAACATATTCCATAGATATAGTGGTCAAGTATAGCTGCATCATCTTTGTTAAACATCGAGGCTAAATAATCTTGTGCTATAGCCATGCCAACTGCATTTGCAAAACCCTGCCCCAAAGGTCCTGTTGTTGTTTCAACTCCCGGGGTTAAGCCATATTCCGGATGACCGGGCGTAATGCTGTTCCATTGCCTGAAGCTTTTTAAATCGTCTAAAGATATCTTATACCCTGACAGATGAAGAATTGAATAGAGCATCATACTTCCATGCCCGGCAGACAAAATGAATCTATCTCTGTTAAGCCAGTTGGGATTTGCGGGGTTATGATTCATATATTTTGTATAAAGGGCGTAAGCAATCGGTGCACATCCCATCGGTAACCCGGGATGCCCGGAATTTGCCTTTTGTACGGCGTCAACAGCAAGGAATCTTATTGTGTTTATAGATAGCTGATCGATATTTTCAGACATAAATTGTTTCCTAAGTAAAAAGAAAAGTTCAAATTTAATTGGGCTAATATATCAAAAGTATACGATATGAATAAGTGTTGATCAAATAAGTATTATTATATTAAATAAGATAAATTACAGATTAATATTTGTTCGCGGGATAATTATTTTTTTAACCATTCACGGAGAAAAGTAAAATGTCTTTCAACTCTAAAAAACTTTCTCTTACAGTCATACTTACACTATTATCAATCAGCATTCACCTGGTTGGCTTTGCACAGGATAAAAAATTAACATTTACACAAGTTTATCTTTTCGGACAGCCCCGAATTTTAGATAGATTACCTTCATTAAAAGGCTGGTTTGATGAAAATCATTATCTTCAGACAAAAAAGGAAAATGACAAGACTTTTATAATGAAAGTAAATGCTTATTCAGGTGAAGAGGATATTTATGTTGATTACGCAGTGATAAATGAAAATTTGAAAAATGGATTAGATGCTTCAAAAAGTGTAGATGTAACTAATGATTACAATGATTTTTTATTTACAAAAGATAACGATCTTTATTACTATTCAGTTCCCAGGAATGAATTTAAAAGACTAACACAAGATGAAGCAAAAGAAAACAATCCCACATTATCTCCCAATGGCAAAAAAGTTGTATTTACTAAGGGACATAATTTGTTTGTTGTTGATATAGAATCGGGCGAAGTTACGCAGCTAACATTTGATGGTACGGATGATATCTATAACGGTTGGGCTTCGTGGGTTTATATGGAAGAGATTTTAGGAAGATCAACAAGGCATAAAGCTTATTGGTGGTCGCCGAACAGCGAGATGATCGCTTTTCTTCATACGGATGATTCTCCCGTTCCTAAGTTTCCCATCTTTAATTCCGAAGGTGTTCACGGCAAACTTGAATGGGAACATTACCCAAAAGCAGGCGATCCCAATGCAAATGTTAAACTTGGTATTGTTCATCTTAAAAACAATAATATCGTTTGGGTTCAAGAAGATGAAACCGTTGATCAATACACCGCCTGGACATTTTGGACTCCGGATAGCAAAGAGCTTTTCTACCAGTTGTTGAACAGGGGACAGGACACATTACAAATTTTATCTGCTGATCTGAGCACAGGAAAGAACAAAGCGATTTATACCGAAACACAAACAAGCTGGGTGGAGTTTTTCAAAGATATTTACATTTTTAAAAACGGCAGCGGGTTTATATTAAGATCGGATAGGGATGGCTGGAGACACTTATACTATTATGATATGAATGGAAAATTAATAAACAGAATAACAGAAGGCGATTGGGCAGTTGATGAAATTAAATATATAGATTCAGAAAAAAGTGTGATTTATTTTGAAGGTTCAGTACATAACTCCCTTGAAACCCATCTTTATAAAGTAAAGTATGACGGAACTGATTTTGAGCAGCTAACAAAGTCTGGATGGACACACAATACAACCATTTCTCCAAGAGGAAAATACTTTTATGATAGTTACAGTAATATTAATCAGCCGCCAAAACTTGAATTGTTTAATTCCGATGGTCAAACTGTTAGAGTAATTTCTGATAGTAAAACCAAAATTTTCGATGAATATAATTTGGGAACAACCGAGTTGTTCTCCCTACCCACAGAAGATGGAATTGAACTACCAGCTAAATGGGTGCTGCCACCAGATTTTGATAAAGCCAAAAAGTATCCGGTTATCTTTTCAGTTTACGGTGGGCCGGGTGTAAAAGATGTTAAAAATAATTATTCCGCTCATTTCAACAGATATTTTATTGCACAAAACGAAATAATATACTTTGTTATTGATCACCGAGGTTCTGCACATTTTGGGAAGAAGGGCACATCATTGATGCACCGGAACCTGGGTAAATGGGAAATGCACGATTACATCGAAGCTGTTAAGTGGTTAAAGAAACAACCATTCGTTGATTCAACAAGGGTGGGGATTACCGGCGGGAGTTACGGAGGTTATGTTACCTGCTTAGCTCTTACTTACGGTGCAGATTATTTTACACATGGTATTGCTGAATATTCTGGAACCGATTGGCGTTTATATGATAATATTTACACTGAACGTTATATGGATACACCGGATGAAAATCATGACGGATACGAATTTGGCTCAGCAATGACTCACGTGGAAAAATATAAAGGACATCTCCTAATAACACATGGCATGCTTGATGATAATGTTCATGTACAAAATGCATTGCAGTTAGTTGATAAGCTTACGGACCTTGATAAAGATTTCGAATTAATGCTTTATCCCAGCTCCGGGCATGGTGTGAGATTCCCCAAATGGAATCATGCAAAAAGGAATGCCTGGAATTTCTGGTACAGACATTTCTTTGGTAAGGAGTTTGTGAAGGAATGATATGCCAGGAATACCGATGACAACAAGATTGTGGTCTTATACGAATGCATTTTTATAGATAACCGATATCATAATTATTTCGTTACTGTATTTTAAAGGTTTACTCAAGCACAAATATCTTTAATCATTTGTAACCATCTACTACTTTCCGGATATTCTCATCGCTTTTTTCCTTAAAAAAGATAGTTATATTAAGTAAACAGTTAAAAAAAATTACAGGATAATCTTGGTTTATTTACTAATTACTCTGTGCAAATTAGTGTGTTAAATAACTATCCGGATAAATTATTTTTAAATGAAAAGAATTTTGTGCTTGAAGCTGATGCTATCGGTGTTTTAATTTCTGAACTAAATCATGAAAAAAAGAATGTGAGGAATGCTTTTCAAGGAAAATTTAAACACTTTAGTGCAAAAATTAATATGAATTTATTTCGTGCATTATTATCAAATAATAAAAAAGAAAAAATAAAAATTTGAAGATCATTGCGCTCTACAATATTAAAGGTGGGGTCGGGAAAACAGTAACATCTGTAAATTTAGCTTATTTAGCCTCCAGAGAACGTGCACGTACTTTGCTTTGTGATCTTGATCCACAGGGATCTGCTTCCTTCTATCTTAGAATAAAAGCCTCCAAGAAATATAATTCAAAAGAATTTTTGAGAATTAAAACTGGTATTGATAAATATATAAGGGGCACAGACTTCGATTATCTCGATCTTCTTCCATCTGATATTTCCTATCGAAATTTAGACATAAAGTTGAACGATCTAAAAAATCCAAAGAAACACTTAAAAAAGATTTTAAAACCGCTTGCTTCTACTTATAAATATATCTTTTTAGACTGTCCCTCCAATTTAACACTTCTATCGGAAAATGTGTTTTGCGCAGCAGATAAGATTCTGGTACCGTTCATACCAACAACCTTATCTGAGATGACCTACAAAAAAATGTTGAAATTTTTTAAAAACAATAATTTTGATCGCTCTAAACTATCCCCATTTTTTTCTATGGTTGAAATGCGAAAGAAACTGCACAGGTTTACAATCGAATCAATGGTAGAAAAAGATGAACGGTTTCTTCAGCACCTTATTCCCTATGCCTCCGACGTGGAAAAAATGGGCATTTATCGTAAACCACTATTGTGTTATAGTTTAACATCCGAAGCATCTTTATCATATATCGCACTGTGGCATGAGTTGAAAATAATACTATACGGAAACAGAAAAAGTATTCCCAGTAAAGTAAAAGATATATTTGGTGAGGTTAAACTGAAGGAAAGGCATTCCCAAATTAGTAAAAATAATATTAAAGAAGATCACGCCCGTCAGGTTCAAACAAAAAAGATTTTACAGAAAAGTAAATCAACTCCTATAACCAAGCCAGATCAAGTACATTCAATTGAAAAGACCGGCAAACAGTTGCTTCGCATAGATAAGATGATAGTATCGGATATCGACTATACATTAGTTGGAGTTAACAGCTCATTAAAAGAATTTATCAGCATTGTAAAAAATATGCCGAAAAAAATAGGATTCGTCGTGGCAACCGGTCGTTCCGTAAGTTCAACACATGATTTGTTAAATAGAATGAATGTACCGTTACCGAAAGCAATTATTTCTTCGGCTGGCTCGGAAATTTATTATAACTATGACGGTGAGCAAATTTATTCGATGGGGTGGGATGCTCATATTTCATACTTGTGGAACAGAAATTCAATAGTCAATTTGTTATCCGGATTAAAATTTTTACAATTACAAGAAAATGAGGCACAACGTATTTTTAAAATAAGTTACTATACTTCGGATAGCCCGGAGAAGACAAAAATGATAAATCGCATTCTGATAGAAAATAACATAAAAGCTAATATTATTTTCAGTCACGGATTGTATTTGGACATTCTCCCATTCAGAGCCTCAAAAGGAAAAGCAATATTATACCTGGCAAACGAATGGAATATTCCTTACGATAATATACTCGTCGCCGGAGAATCGGGGATTGATAGAGAAATATTAAATGGTAAGCTCTTAGGTGTAGTTGTTGCAAATCATAGTTTAGAACTTGAAAACTTGAAGGGAAAGAAAAAAGTATATTTCTCATCGCATGAATATGCAGGAGGATTAATTGACGGAATAAAACACTATAATTTTTTAGATAATTAAAAGTTGAATAGAGAAATTAGAAAAGAGCATACCACTTTTGGATATCAAAAGGAATGAATTTTTAACTGACTTAAATAAATTCATCAAGAACACTGTTTAGTTTCCGATTTGCATCTTATAAATTAAAAGATTTGTTCGGATCAGATATTCCCATCAAAGTAATTTCTTCAAATAATAGCATGTTCTTTCGGCATTTTTCTTAACTTTTAATATCACATCTATTTTTTATTCTTCTTAAGAATTTTGCCAGTTGTAAGGTAATGATTTATTGCGTTTCCCCATCAAATCATATTATTGCGGTAAGAAATAAGTTACAATTTCTCATAACACCCTCCCTTATTAATAGTGCTTCAATATTTGAAATAAACTAATCTATTTCTTAAGCAGAATCAATTTAAATATTTCTGGTAGGGAACAATAATGTTAAACGTTAAAAACTAACAGGCTGATACATACAAATTAGAACAGTCCACGTATTGAAGTGGATATTGTTTCTCTTCCGGGGCAAAAGATTATTTCTTTTTATAACATATTTTGTCCAATTAACAAAAAGCTGAATCCACTACTTTCTTCTTAGCTACATTAATTATTTTTACTAAATCTTTATTATTAAAAGAAATATTATCAATTAAAGACCAGAGTTCATTTGGAATGCGTTTCAAACCCCATATTACCCGTCTTAAAGTTTCCTCCCAACCCTCCCGCCGGAAATAGTGAGGCAGGTTTACATCAAAAAAAGAAATACTATCTGCATACATCAGTAAATCAGAACGATCATCTCCACCAACTTCATGAAGTGATACAAGTCTGCATGATTCTTCAACAACAGACTTCTCTACTTTGCACTCTTCAAGTATTGACTGCAATATTTCGGCGCTGTGTTTGGCGTGAGCTGCTTTAAAGGAGGAATAATCTTTAAAATCCAACCGTTTTACTTTTGTGTGTTCGCCTGCGCGATCAATATCGTGCGCAAGTGCCGCAAGCCGGAGTGATTCGTCCGCCTTTGGTTGTAATCTTAAGAGCCATTTCAATGTGTTTTTGGCGTGAGGTAAGTCCTCTGGTAATTTAGATATGGCAACAATCTGTAAAATTTTTTGATTTGCACATTCAATGTTACTCATCACTTTTACATACAATTATTCTTCGCACAGTTTCAAGATTCATAACAACAGCTATAATCACCAGTAGAATAAAAATTTGATTCAACACAGCTCCAATTAAAATAATAAACAGCCTAACGTCCCTTCCAATTCTTATTTGCCAGGTACCACCAGAAGCTATTCTTTCATTCATGAGATTATCATATTTATCAGCAGTATAGCTTAACATAAATGAACCAATGATTGCCATAAACCCGATAATCAAAATCAAATTTCCATTGTTAATCATATATTCATGCCAGGTTAAACCAAAAAGCAGAAAAGCATCAGCATATCTGTCAAGCACTGCATCGAACCAGCCGCCGTATTTACTTCTCATAAATTTTAATCGGGCAATTTCGCCATCACATCCATCAATAACAGAAGCTAATTGAGTTATCAATCCGCCAATGAGCAGTGATACATAATTTTTACCGAACGCAAATAATCCGGCAGCAAATAATGATAAAAGAAATGAGAGGGCAGAGATCACATTGGGTGTAATTGGAAATCTTACCAGTAACTTTGAGATTCTGATTGAAAGAGGGCGGTTAAGATAACGGGAAACCGGTCCATCATTTGGTTTGTTACGAAGCTGACTTATTAAAGCATCTTCAGCTTTCTTTAGGCTTTTTTCATCATCAATATCAATCCAAAAACTTCCATTTATACCCAGCACATTAGCTTTGCCATTCTTTGCCAAAATCCTCACAGCGCCTGAAAGGGACGTATCACCTTTTTCACTGCTCTTCTCTAACGCATCGAAAATCGCAGGAGCACAATAAAAAATCCCGGTGTCAAAGGCATTGTAAGATGAAAGTTCTTTTCCAATATTTTGAATTTTACCGTCATCATAGCGAACACGGGTTACATCTTCAAGATCGATAATTGGATTAGTAATGTTTTCATCAACTGCAAGTGTAATCTCTCCTTCACCCAAATCTGAAGCGATCAATTGCTTTACAATAGAAGGATCGAATAAATGATCAGACATCAACAATAAGAATGGCTCGGTTAAATAATTCTTCGCTTTATATATTGATGTTCCGTTTTCACTGTTAGCCCACTCATTATTTTCTACGGTTTTAATAGATACATTTAATCTTTTTGATAAAACATTAAGAAATGAAGTGACTTTTTCTTTCTGATTACCCGTAACAATATAAAAGTCATCCGCTCCGCCTTGCATGGCATTGCGGATAACGCGTTCAATTAGAGGCACACCAAGAACCGGCAGTAAGGGTTTGCTATCAACCTTATTACGCAGCCGGCTCCCTTTCCCCGCTGCTAAAATCAGGCACTTCATACTGAATGCTTTCCAGTTCAACATTATTGATAAATTGTTCTACCATTTGAAAAGCCACATCATCTGTAAATTGGCGAGGAGGATGCTTGCAGAAATAAGCAGAAGGTGCGTAAAGTACACCGCCCTGCCCGCGGTCCAAGGCTAACTTAGTGCAGCGAATTGCATCAACAGCAACTCCTGCAGAGTTCGGAGAATCCTCAACAGAAAGCCGAAGTTCCAGATTCATAGGAACATCACCAAAGAGTTTACCTTCTATACGCAGAAAGCAGAGCTTGTTATCCTTTTGCCATGGAATATAATCGCTTGGACCGATATGAATATTCTCGTTCTCCAGTCTTTTAGCTACTACAGATTGTACGGCTTCAGTCTTCGATATTTTCTTGGATGTTAGTCTTTTGCGCTCGAGCATATTCAGAAAATCAGTGTTACCCCCGGTGTTTAGCTGATAAGTTCGCTCAAGCTTAACCCCGCGTTTCTTAAATAAATCAGCCAACATTCTATGTGTAATAGTAGCACCTAACTGAGATTTAATATCATCGCCTATTAAAGGAAGATTCTTTTCTTCGAATCTTCTTGCCCAAATGGGATTGCTTGCAATAAATACTGGCACATTGTTAATGAAGGCAACGCCTGCTTCGAGTGCACATGTGGCGTAAAAGCGAACAGCTTCTTCAGATCCAACCGGGAGATAATTTAAAAGGATCTCTGCACCTGAATCTTGTAGGATTTGCACTACTTCCTCCTTGGTCGGTTCAGTCTCATCTGCGGGGAGGAAAGTGAAATTCTCATCATACTCTTTCATATGATCGGCTACGCCATCCAGAATCCTGCCCATCTGTACTATCACTCCGGATTCAGGCAGTTGATTGCAGAAAACAGTTGTACAATTCGGTTTTTCAAATATAGCTTGATTTACATCTTTGCCTACTTTTCTTTTATCTATATCAAATGCTGCAACAACTTCAATATCGGATGGCTTATATCCCCCAATTTCCCAATGCATTAATCCTATTGCTTCTTCTATAGACTTGTTTTTGTAAAAGTGAAATCCCTGAATTAGTGAACTTGCACAATTACCTATTCCCGCAATTGCAATTCTTATATTCTTCATATTTTACCTCTTTCTGATTCTGTCTAAAAAATATTCTGTTATTAATTAAAGTGTATAAAACGATATAAATTCGGTCCCAATATTTATCAAATCATTTACCTGACGCCTTGTTGATATAAATCAGAATACTTAATCAACTTATCAAACTGATCTAATTAAATCCTTCGACTAAAAACAAAACATCTTCTGCAAATATATAAATGCATACCTTGAAGGAATCATAGTAATTTTATTTCGGCTGTTTTATATGGGTGGGGCTTTAAGGGGCTCCATTAAACCATTTCTCCTCTTAGCCCTCGAATTTATACATGACAACCTTCATTAAATTACTTGTAAATTGAGTGAGCTACTACTGACGAAAATTAGCTCCGTCTTATACCATTGCTAAGCAATGTTTTTTTAATCTCATCTTAATTTCACAAGCAACTTACATGCTTAGAAAAAATAGAGAAACCGGTCTATATCCTTTTATACGAAAACAAGATAAACAAATTAACACTCAATTTCAATTAGTTTAGCAACCGAAAAGTTGAACGCCTATTGCTAATATGCGCCATAAATTATTAAACTTAGAAAATAAGCAACTCATGTTACGCAAAGGAATGATTTTTGTCATATTGATCCCGATTTATCGGGAGAAATATCTCCAAATAGTGCAAATCGTAAACCCTGAGATTCTTCACTCCACTCCGTTCCGCTCAGAATGACAATTTTGCGTAAGGTGATAGTAAGTAACTAAATTTTAATACTAAGATAAGGAAAAGGGGAGAGAGGGTGATAAAATTAGAGCTTAAGTAAAAAAATTGCAGGTATTCTCAGGTCTTTAGTCGTAAATAGTTAATAAAGGACAAATTAAAAGCCCTTCCCTCGGCAATTTGACCAAAAACACTCCAAATCCATCTGTGCGCGTGATTAATAAATCCTGTGGGTTGTGCGAACATTAGAATGCATTCGTTGTCAACAACGTCTATTCCATTTCTTTGGTAATATTTTACTGCTGTTTCTGATTGCGCGAAACACCAATCACAGCAATGTTCTTTTGAGAAAAAAATCCTCGACTGATATTTTTGCAGTCATTATTATCCCTTTCTCAAATGAAATAATAACGTAAGCTACAAAATTATTTTACACCAATTATTATTACAAAGATGTTTACAAATAATTTATTACCGCATCATAAACCATATAAACGTTGAGAAAATTACTTATGCACATCTTTTCTATGATGAATTCTTAAGACTAAAACTACATCTTCTATTATCACATAGATAATCCTGTAGCTCCCTACGCGCATTCTTCTCATTCCTTTAAACTTACCCTTTAATGCAGGAAGCATTGTTGGCTTTTCAGCTAATAACATATCTATTTTATTGAGAATTGTTTTAGCTTCTTCGGATGGAACTTTTGAGAGGTCTTTGTAAACTGATTTCTTGAATTTTATCTTATACGTCAAGAAGCTTCCTCATCTCTTCGGCAGATATGATTTCGTCATTCGAATCGTTTAATCTATCAAGAGCAATCCGGTAATCAGAAAATTGTTCGATGTAAATCTCAATCGCTTTTTGAATGTGAAACGATTTTGCTCTTTCCGTTTCTTTTGATATTTCCGTCAACTTTTTTTCGGTTTCGTCAGGTAATCTTATCGATATTACTTTGCTCATTTTTGCTCCTATTTTGTAGTACAATATAGTAATTGTAAACATTGTAAACAAGAGAAAATGTTTCAAATTTAATATTTTTAGGGGGCTTTGCAAAACCTGTTGAAATTAGCAAATCAATTCTTTTATAAAGGCTAATTCTGTCGAATTCTAAGTATATTGTTTTGCTTCGCCCGCCTATATTAGTTTTTCAAAGATTTCTTTTAATAGAAAATTGAAAATTCCAATTTAAACTGATAGTCTTATATGAGATTTTAGCGCGAATCGCCGCTAACTTTTTGCTGTTAAATCTTAATACAATACCTATCAAATCAGGTTTTGGTTAAAAATTCCTTTACAGCAGAATAAACCATATCAACTGTAAGTTCCTTGATGCATTTAAATTGCACGTCATCCCGGCTGCAAATAAGAGAGCGGGGTGAGTAAAAGAAACATGGGGCGCAATCTAAATTTAACGTAACTATTTTATGCTCAGTTTTCCACGGATGAATGTAATTCGGATTAGTGGGACCAATAATTGCGACTACTTTTAACTGCTGAGCGGCGGCAATGTGCATCTGGCTTGAATCGTTTGTAACAAAAATGCTGCAGCGTTTCATAATAGCTGCACTTTGCAAAATCCCATTTGTATTAATAACAAATGCATCTTGCGAATCGATTTTTACTTTCACCAATTTTTTTAATTCATCTTCATCGGGTCCGCCAAACAATAAAATTTTTGTATGATGATGATCAATTAACTTTTTCCCAAGTTCAGAAAACTTTTCCGGTTCCCATCTTCGCTTAATATGATTTTTTAATGTTGCACAACCGGGATGGAAACCTATCACTAAATCATCTTTTAAAATATTGTTTTCCGAAAAGAATTTTTGTGCCCGAATCTCATCTTCTTCAGTAACAATTAATTCAAGAGTGGGATCTTCATCAAATTTTTTATTTAACAGTTTTTCAATCAGCTTAATGTTTGTTTCTACATTGTGAACAGAATCATTTTCTGTTATCCTGATGCTATTCAAAAAACCAAGATTGGAAAAATCTTTTCTTAAATATTTTACTGCGGCTCTGTTTTTTGCGCCAATTAAAAAGCCGATTATATTATATTCTTTTCGATTAGAAGGATAAACATTAATTGTTGTATCGTACTTGCCCCTTAATTGTGAAATGTATTTTAAGGATGCAATAACTCCTTCTTTAAGAAAGTTAAATTGATAAACATTATCCAGGTTTGGGTTATTTTTATAAATATCCCCGGCACCTTGATACATTACAAGTGCGTCAATCCGACCATCCGGTATTTTGTTCCGTAACAGTTTTAGTGCCGGTGTAAACATAAGTGCATCGCCGATGCCGGATAAAACAATAATCAGAATTTTCATATTAAAAAATACAAAAAAATAAGCGGCATTAATGCCGCTCAAATATTGTATAATTCGGAACTTTAAATATTATTTAGAAAGACTATCCTTCTGTGCAGCCAGTTGTTTGTACTTTTCTATACCTGATTTAATACTTGGATCATCGGGAAAGATCAAACCTAGCTTCTCCCAAATTTTTACTGCCTTTTCATACTCCCGCAGGTTTTCATAAGTTTCCAAAACTAGTCTATAGGGATTGTAATATGATTTAACATCTTCCGGGTTGCGTTCAATTGAGGCTAAGGCAGTCTTTTCAATATCAAGTGCAAGCGACTTATATTTTTCATTATCGCCTGCTTCTAAGTATAGATTTGCAATCTCAAATAATAAACCGTTATCAATGCCTAAGAACTTATAAGGTAATTTTTCATTTAGACCATCCAATACTGCAATTGCTTTATTGTTCTGATTTTGGTTGAGATAATGTATAGTTAATCTTATAAAAGAATTGCGGTAATTCTGAACCATTCTTCTATGATTATTATCAAAAAAGATTTCCGGATCATTAAGTCCTCTGAATTTAAATCCGGGCATATATTTTTTACTATAACCGGGATTTTCAATTAATTGTTTACTTAGCACAGGTTCGTTTATAAACTCTAAATTTGGTTTACGTTTTTCGGGAACCAGCCTGAATGCCATTCCTTCCATTTTCAGATAATCACCCAGCCCAATCCGGCTGTCATTGGAAACGGTAACTGCAAAGTAAATCGGTCTCTGCCAATTGTTTGCTTCAACAATTTCTTTAACCATCAAATCCTGAACACGAACTGCTTTTACATCCCCGAAGGTAAGCGAATTAGGCATATTCCAGGTAATACTCCCCGATGCAAGCGTGGTAGTATCTGTAATATTATAAATCCCGATCAACTCAGAAAACCCTGCTTCACTTCCTGGATTGGGTGTTGGAATAGTGATATCTCTTGGTTCCCACTGAACAGGTCTTAGCTGACCAATCTGTGTATCGCTTACACGTAAGCGTACTGTTCCCACATTATAGGGATCATTATTTTTCAACTGCTTTATGTACCATTCCGTGTTAAGCAAGCTGAGATTCACAATTTTTACATCTCTCCTAACTCCTTCAACATCCTGCAAATACCACAAAGGGAAAGTATCATTATCGCCATTGGTAAATAATATTCCATTTGTTGCAACGCTTTGGAGAATATTATACGAATAATCCCACGGGAACCAATTATTAGAGCGATCGTGGCTAAAATAGTTTGTCTGAAACATTCTTACCGGAATAAAAATAACTGCAAGTGTAAGTACGCCTGCTAATGCTGCTTTTTGAGGTACCCCTTTTTTTATCTTTGACTGAACAAGATCAAGTAATCCGCGTACACCAATAGCAATCCAGATGGCGTACACAAAGAACGCCCCCACATAAAAATAATCTCTTTCCCTGGGCTGTGGCTCTTGCTGGTTTTGATAGAAAGCAGTTAGATAGCCTAATAAAACAAACATTATCATGAACACAGAAGCCATCTTCCAATCTTTTCTAAAGTGAAAATATATTCCAAGCAACCCGATAAGAAACGGAATACCGAAAAGAGAATCTTTAACATCACCGCCAAATCTTATATTGCCAAATAAAGCACCGATTGTATTCCCGATGCCGTTGAAAGGTACTATATTAGCACCATCATCCTGCCTCCATCCTTCTCTTCCGGCAAAATTCCACAACCAGTATCTTGTCATCATATGATTCATCTGGTAGCTGTAAAAGAAATTGAGATCGCTTGAGTAGTTTGAATAAACTATCTTTTGATGCGGCTCTGTAGCAAATCTTCTTTTAAATGTTGGGAAGTCACCGTATTGCTCCCTGTTAAGATATGACTCGAGTTCTGAAAATGTTTTAGGTGAATTCTCATTCATCGGCGGATCCTGATTCGCCCTGATTATAACCATTGCAAATGTTGTAAAACCAATGATTATAAACAACAGTGATGAAACCACAAGATGGAGTGTCGGCCTGTTATTCTTAACCGTATAGTGAATAGCATATCCTATGGCACCGAACAATACCAGCAGAAAAACGATTTGGGCAGTTAGGCTGCCTCCGGCAACTGAATTCATCACTGAAGTTAAATATTTTACAATCCCCGGGTATGTAAAAAACAGTACCGCACCACCTAAAATAAGAGGCATGTAAAATGAATTTCGACTAAACAATTTTTTCCAGAATATTCCCATCACAACAGCACTTATACCCAGCACAAGCAATTTAAACTTTGTATCAAAATCTTTGTACTGCTCCTGGCTTGGTGGTGTTTTAGAGGTTTCACCTGCCCACCATATTAGTGCAATGATAATGATAATTCCTGCATGAGTTAGAAAGATTATAGCCGTATTTTTTAGTGCATCATCATCTTTAACATATTTTCTGAAAGCGATTACCATGGCAACAGGAACTATGGTTAAAACACTCATCAAATGAACGCCTGTGGATAGCCCCACTAAATATGCAATCATTAGAATATATTTTTCATTGTCCTTTTCATCTGCTCTTTCGTACCATCTTAAAATAAGATAGGTAATAGCTGCAACTAACAAAGTACTAAGGGCGTAAACTTCTGCTTCAACAGCATTAAACCAGAACGTATCGCTAAAAGCTAATGCAAGAGCTCCCACGGCGGCTGCAATAAAGGTCCCCAATGCTTCCAATAACGAATCGGGTCTTTTACCTTTATAATTATTTATAAGTTTTACTGCAACAAGATATAGGAACAGAATTGCCAGTGCACTTGAAAAAACCGAGATAAGATTCATTTTGTAACCAAAATTATCAGCAATAGGAAGCTTTCCCATAATGTTCCCAAGGAGAAGAAAGAATGGCGCACCGGGAGGATGCGGTACTTGCAGATAAAATGCTGCCGCAGTAAACTCACCTCCATCCCAAAAAGATACGCTTGGCTGTACTGTACTCCAAAAAGTTACTAATGCGATTACAAAAACTACCGCTGCAAATATGCGGTGTAATAATTTCAAATTCATCTGTTCCTCAAACTAGAATAAGAATAGTAAAATTACTCACATTGCCCCTTTTTAGCAAAGATAGTGAGTTTAACGGATAGTGATTAATTCGAATGGTTTTTTGAATCCCCATTCTTTTTGAAAAATTTATCATACTTTGATAGATCAACCGGTTTATTGTATTTGTCATACAGCTCTTTTAGCCTTTTCATGGAAACCGAATCAAAATCTTCATCATCCTTTTGCCTTTTGATAAACATTTTATACTCATCCTGCTCTTTACCAGTAAAATTTCTTTCAAACTTTTTAAGATCTTCAAGATATTTTTTCTGATCTCTGTATGACATTTAATATTTTCCTAAATAAATTCTGTATTTCCTTTTTCAAAATATAAATAATCACACTGCGAAAAAATAAATCACTTACATTATAGACGAAATGTAAATGTTGATGTTCCCCCTTTCCGATACCAAGTATTGTAACAAAATGCTCATCTTCATACCTATTATTCATTAGACAAAATGGAAGTTTCATTTTAATAAAAATATTTATTCGCTACGATCATTCGTTAAAAAATGGTTAAAGATGAACAATGTTTTATCTATTGTGATGATATGCCTGTCTATTCTTCAATAAATATGGGTAGATTAGCTAACGCAAATTGCTTAATTTGTTTTAAACTTATACATTAGATTTTTTTGATGTTAATCTTAATATTATGTGATTAATTTGGAGTAATTATTAAATTGAATAATAAAAGAAAACGTCTTCAGGTTTGTTACTACGCTGCTCTCAGAGAAATGAGGGGCATCAGCGAAGAAACAATTGAATCTTCTTCAGACAACGCCGAACAATTATACGATGAACTTGCAGCAGCATACGGTTTAACATTGAATAAAGAAATAGTAAAAGTTGCTGTTAACGATAAGTTTGTACCGTGGAATACCGTGCTTAAACCAAACGATACTATTGTATTTATTCCACCGGTTGCAGGGGGATAGATAAATTATGTTTACCCTAACTAAAAACCCAATTAATGTTGAGTTACTAAAAGAAAAACTTTACAATCCTTCTGCCGGGGGATTTGCAAGCTTTGAAGGATGGGTCCGAAACTATCAGGAAGGAAAAGCAGTAAACAGCCTTGAATATGAAGCCTATAAAGAGCTTGCAGAGAATGAAGCAAAAATAATTTTATCCGAAGCAAAAAATAAATTTGATATACTGAATGCTGCCTGTACACACCGCATCGGTCATCTTAATATAGGTGAATTGGCTGTATGGATTGGTGTAACTGCAGTTCATCGCGCTGCTGCATTTAAAGCTTGCCGGTACATTATTGATGAAATAAAAACCAGACTTCCTATCTGGAAAAAGGAGTATTATGCAGATGGCTTTTCAGAATGGGTTAATTGTAAAACTTGCGCAGAACATTCACATGATAAAAAGAAGCAGGAAACGATGTACTACTCGCGGCAAACAATACTACCAACGATTGGAATGCAAGGGCAGGGAAAATTGAAAAACAGCAAAGTCCTGGTTGTAGGGGCGGGCGGTTTAGGATGTCCGGTCTTGCAGTATTTAGGTGGCGGTGGTGTTGGCACAATAGGAATTTGCGATTTTGATATCCTTGATATCAGCAATATTCACAGACAGACCTTTTACAAATTTGAAGATATTGGTAAACCAAAAGTTGAACTTGCCGCAGAGTTTATCTCAAGTATAAATCCATTTATTCAGATAAACAGACACGATGAAATATTATCACAGAATAATATTGAATCTATTTTTAAAAATTACGATTTGATGCTTGATTGTACCGATAATTTTGAAACAAAATTTTTGATCAGCGATACAGCAGTTAAAATGAATAAACCCGTTGTGTTTGCAAGCATTTATCAATTTGAGGGACAACTCTGGAGTTACTTGCCTGAATACGATTCGCCCTGTATCCGCTGTATCTGGCAGGATATACCGCAATCCGGGTGTGTTGGTTCCTGCACAGAAGTAGGAGTGTTGGGTTCTGTTGCCGGTGTTCTCGGAACATTGCAGGCAACACTGGCATTGAATTACTTATTAGGAATATCCGAAGAATACAGTGAAACACATTTATCCTTGGTAGACCTGAACAATTTAAGCATACGAAAAATTAAACGACTTCAAAATCCGGATTGCACAATTTGCGGAAACACATCTGATAAAAAGGCTGCTTCAAAACAACTGGTGAATGACAACATCGCATTGCTTGAAATTGAAATGGAGAAAGTTTCAAGTCTGTTAAAAAACGATTTTGAATGGGTCGATATTCGTTCAGAAACCGAAAGGGAACAATTAGGTCCATTTCCTTATGCTGCACACCAAATTTCTATTGTAACAGATTATTCAATTTTAATGAAAGAGCTTAATCCCGACAAATCTTATGTTATTGTCTGCCAATACGGAATTCGCAGCCGTTATGCTGCGTCATTACTTCGTGAAAATGGATATCCCGCGGTATATACATTAACGGGAGGAATCGCTCGTTTGAATCAATCACTAGTAGAATCTTAATAACACAACTATCACTGGTAATAAATATTAAAGACTTACGGTGTTTTTTAAATTTAAATGCATTCTATTTGTTCTATCAACAAAATCAGTTCTTGAATCAGAAATTATGAGATTTTATTATGAGCCAAACTAAAAATAATATATCAATCCTGGGTTGTGGAAATATAGGGTCAGCCATTGCATTTGGTCTGATAGAATCAGAATCTATTAAACCTAAAAATATCACAGTAACAAGAAGAAATAATTCCCACTCATCTAAATTTACAAACCTGGGAATTAACTTTACCACGAATAATCGAGATGCTGTAAAAAATTCGGATGTGATAATAATTGCCGTAACACCACAGCAATTAAAGGATTTGATAGAGGAAATTAAAGATGTAATTGATTCAAAAAGGCATTATATTTTTTCTGTTGTATCCGGTGCAACAATAAAACAGATTAAAAATCTTTTTCCCAACGATATACCTGTTGTGAGGGTAATGCCCAATACGGCAATCGCAATCAGAGAATCAATGACCTGTATTAGCGGAGACGCTTCGGATAAAGCTGCTATCGAAAAGGCAAACCAGATGTTCGGCGAACTTGGCAAATGTGTAATAATTCAAGAAGAACTGATGATACCTGCTACTGCGCTATGTGCTTGTGGAATTGCTTTCTTTTTAAGAGCAATTCGTGCTGCATCACAGGGCGGGATTGAGATTGGTTTTCATGCTGAAGAGGCTTTGTTTATGGCTGCACAAACAGCAAAGGGTGCAGCATCAATGTTGGTTGATAAAAATAATCATCCCGAGAGAGAGGTTGATAAAGTTACTACACCACAGGGTTGTACGATATCCGGTCTTAACCAAATGGAACATTCCGGTTTTAGTTCATCGCTTATTAAAGGAATAGTAACCTCAGCACAAAAGGCAGAAACTTTATATTCTAACAAAAAGTAATTTGTGTAAACATTGAATTGAAAGAGAATGTAGAGAATTCTTTTTTATAACAAAGAGACTTCTGAAAAATAATATTTGATAAACCTGTCATTTTGAATCTACCTATCGGCAGACAGGTTTATTTCAAAATCCTACAAAAGATGCTGAAATGAATTCAGCATGACCAAGATGATTGAATTTTTTAGAAGTCTGAACAAAATAAATCCAGTACATGACAACTTATATAATTAAACAAGTTAATAACTATCCCCAAAATTAATTACTCTTGTGAAAGGAATTAATATGAGAAAGAACCCAATTAATTTAAATCTATCTTTGACAATCATTACCCGGCTTATTCTCACAATTACAACTTTAGTAATTTTGATTAATGCGCCATTGGCATGTGGTCAGAATCCCTTTATAAATAAGAAAGGCACACGCACTATATACCTAATCCGTCACGGTCAATACGATCACGAAGAAAAACGGGATCCTGATATCGGTAAAGCATTAATACCATTAGGCATTGCACAGGCAAGACTAATAGCAAATCGTCTCAAAACACTACCCGTAACAATGAATTCACTCATTAGCAGCACGATGACGAGGGCACGACAGACTGCTATGATTATAAATAAGGAATTTCCCGGCCTTGAATTACAGCAATCACGTATAATACGTGAATGCACTCCTCCAACCTGGCGTGAAGATATAATGGATCGTGAAGATCCGGAGAACTTAGAAGAATGTACAGATCAACTTGAAACGGCTTTTTTAGAATATTTCATTCCTTCGCCCGATAATCAAGATCGGAATGATATCATCATTTGTCATGGTAATGTAATCCGTTACTTCGTAACAAAAGTATTAAAAGTTGATACCATGTCGTGGCTGCAGATGACTACGGGTAACTGCGGGTTAACAGTAGTTCAGATAAAACCTGATGGTTCCATGAAACTTGTATCCTTTAATGATATGGGACATATACCACCCAATTTGAGAACAGTAACCGGGAGCGGCAGCAGAACCAAAGAATTGTTACTGCCCCGTAAACTAGAAAATGATTGAATTAAATCTTTACTATTTTGCTGCTACAACTTAAGTTTCATAAGAGATACACAATTTTTAAATCATATAATTATTAGGGTGTACTATTGTCCGACCAATCAAATAAAATGGATAAATTTGATTTTCTGCTCGGTAAGTGGAATATGGAATATAGAGTACCGAAAAGTTCATTCAGTAAAGAAGTATAAAGGCATAGGAGCCGGAGAATTTATAAAAGCATTGAATGATAAATATGTTATGTTCGATTACTCGGCAGAGTTAAGTTCTGGCAGGGGTTCTGCACACGCCATTTTCGCGTGGGACGAAAAAGTAAAAATGTATAAGTTTTGGTGGTTTGAGGATTCCGGTAGTTTTATGACAGCAACCTGCAATTTTATCAATGAAGATATTCTGCACTTAAGCTGGCATGATAGTTTATTAATTCAGACATTCTCAAAAGTTGATCCAAATAGAATTGTTTTAAGAATGGAACATCCTTCGTCTGAAGAAAAGTATGAATTAATATTAGAGGTTATTTTTACCAGGGAATAATTTAGTGGGTTTTGCTATAGTTCTTGTGCCGGATAAAAACAATTAGCATTCTATAGATAACAACCATCCTAATCTTTGCAGAGAAAAAAAATTCGATTGAGCTTTACTATTTACATAGCTTATATCTTTTATAATTGTACATCACAACCAAACATTGCAGTAAAAGTTATCTACCAGGTCTTCATACAACTATGATCGCTATTTAATATTTTGCTTAACAGCGTTAAATAATTATGTAATTCAATAGAATTTATATTTGCTAATGGATAAGAAATAATGTTATCTTGCATTAGGCACTTGGCTGTAAACAATGATTTAAATTGGAGAAATTTTGAAAAAAAATCTGAGAATAGGAATAATAGATCTTGTAAGTAGAGGTCCGACTAAAGCATTATGGGCACGCGTAATGTATCCGAATCTTGCCAGTATTATGCCGCAGGTCTTAGGTGTATGGTGTGAAGAAGAAGGACATAATGTAGCATTCGTTTGTTACACAGGTTTTGAGGATTTAATTGAAGAGCTGCCGAAAGATACTGACTTGGTTTTCATTGGTACATTTACACAATCTGCACAAACTGCATATGCTTTAAGCAATTTATTAAGAAGTAAAGGTATATTAACCGCTATTGGCGGCCCGCACGCAAGGTGTTATCCACAGGATGCACAGAAATATTTCGATTACGTACTTGGTTTTACAGATAAAGAAATTATTCAGCAGGTTTTAAATGATTTATCTGCGCACCGTCCAATGGGAATGTATCTATCTGCTCAAATTCAACCAAAGAGTTTACCGGGTGTTAAAGAACGATGGAAATTTATTGAACCAACTTTGAAAAAAGCACCCTGGATTAAAATGGTACCTATGATCGGCAGCTTGGGTTGTCCTTACACCTGCAGTTTCTGTATTGATTCTGTAGTGCCGTATCAGCAGCTGGAATTCGATGTGATGAAAGAAGATCTTCAGTTCCTTCTGAAAAAATTTAAACGCCCCCTTGTTGGCTGGCACGATCCAAACTTTGGAATTAAATTTAACGAATGCATGGATGCAATTGAAGAAGTGGTCCCTGCAGACAGCATTGATTTTGTTGCAGAAAGCAGTCTTTCAATTCTCAGCGAAGCACATATGAAACGGTTTAAAAGAAACGGATTTAAAGCTTTTCTACCCGGAATAGAGTCGTGGTACGATTTGGGTAATAAATCCAAAACCGGCAGTAACAAAGGGATGGATAAAGTACTGCAGGTTTCGGAACATGTAAATATGATTATGAGTTACGCTCCCTACATGCAGGCAAACTTTGTAATGGGGCTCGATTCGGATGAAGGCGATGAACCATTCGAGCTGACCAAAAAATTTATTGATCTCGCACCCGGCGCATTCCCTGGATATTCTCAGCTTTCAGCATTTGGAGAAGCAGCCCCTCTAAATTTAGAATATCAGCAAAATAACCGTGTGCTTGGTTTTCCATTTCACTTTTTAGATAATACTTCAGCAATGAATGTAATACCCAGGAATTATACTTTTCCGGAATTTTATAAACGAGTACTGGATTTAAAAAAATACTCGTTTTCAAAGAAGGCAATTGCCCGCAGATTTCAAGCCAATAAGTTCTCGATAGCCGGATGGATGAACCTGATGCGTGCAGTTTCTTCCGAAGGTTTTGGCAGAATAAAATACATCGCTACCCTTATTCAACTCCTTGAAACCGACCGCCAGTTCCGTATGTTTTTTGAGCAGGAGACTGATGTGATACCACAGTTTTATGTGAACAAGATAAAAGAAGACTTGGGTCCACTTTGGGAATGGCTCCCGGAAGGAGCAATATATCATGATCACCATGCATATTTAAACTCTACCGAACAGCAAGTACTAACCGCATAATAGATTGTACCCAAATCGTTTTAATTTATTGGCTTTAATAAAGTCCCCTTTTAAAAACCAACATAAGCAGTTATAGTTACCCACAAGCTATTCTAAAAAATGGCAACTGGTATTATTCACTCAACCAACCACAAATATACTTCGAAATTTGCTTTTGGTAGAATAAATATTTAATTTTTACTTAATAATGGTATAATAATTATACTATAATGGAATTTGCATTTGATCCCAAAAAGAGCCGGTTGAATAAAGAGAAGCACGGAATTGATTTCAAAGAGGCACACAAATTATGGGAAGATCCTGAAAGACTTATAATTCCAGCGAGGAATTTAGATGAACCCAGATTTTTATTGATTGGAAAAATAGACAATCAATACTGGTCAGCAATATTCACTATACGAAAAACCGAAATTAGATTAATCTCAGTAAGAAGGTCAAGAAAAAATGAAAAAGAAATCTATGAAGGCTGAGGAGTTCGATAAAAAATTCGACGAGGGTGAAAATATTGTAACCTCACTGGACTTATCCAAGGCAGAGCGGCCCGGAAGAGAGCAGAGGAGGGTAAACGTGGATTTCCCTGTCTGGATGATAACTTCACTGGACAAAGAGGCAAAGAGATTAGGAGTAACCAGGCAGTCAATTATAAAGATCTGGATAGCTGAAAGGTTGAAAGCGGCTTCAATATAATAGAGAATGATTAGTCAATAATTATCATCAATTATACGAACAAAAAATTATTCGACTAACCAAAGATATTCCCTATATCCTTCTTCTTCCATTTTTTCCTTCGGGATGAATCTGAGTGAGGCAGAGTTAATGCAATAGCGTAAGTTTGTAGGTTCGGGACCATCGTTAAAAATATGACCTAAATGAGAATCGCCGTTTTTACTTCTGACTTCAACTCTTTTCATTCCGTAAGATTCATCGGTTTTTTTAGCTATGAATTTTGTATCAATTGGTTTTGTAAAGCTTGGCCAGCCGGTACCGGATTTAAACTTGTCCCTGGAACTGAAAAGAGGTTCGCCGGAAACAATATCAACATAAATTCCCGGCTTTTTATTATCCCAATATTCGTTATTAAAAGCTCTCTCGGTTGCATCTTCGCGTGTTACTCTATATTGAAGATCGGATAACTTTTCCTTTATTTCGTCATCCGATGGATTTTTGTAATCGGATTTATCTTTCCAGATTTTCATAATAAATGCATTCCTCCCGGATCCTTTTCGATAGCTGTAATATCTTTCGGGATCCTTTTTATAATAATCCTGATGATAATCTTCAGCAGGATAAAATGTTGTAAATTTTTTAATTGGTGTTACTATTGGTTTATTAAAAATTCCCGATTCATTAAGCCTTTGCTTTGAATCAGCAGCAACTTGTTGTTGTACTTTATCGTGATAAAATATTGCTGAAGTATATTGATGTCCTCTGTCGTAAAACGAACCGCCTTCATCCGACGGATCAAATTGTTTCCAGTAAATATCGAGGATTTCTGCATAGCTTATAATATCAGGATCAAAATATACTTGTACGGCTTCAACATATCCGGTTTTCCCGCTGGATACTTGCTTGTAAGTTGGATTATGCTCTGTTCCTCCGCCATAACCGGAAATAACTTTTGTTACCCCTTCAATTTTTTCAAACGGTGCTTCTATGCACCAGAAGCATCCACCTGCTATCGTTGCAATTTCATCATCTGTATTACTAATAACTGTGCTGTTCATACTGTCCTTGCTTTCTTTCGGAATTGTTTTTGAACATGCCGTTGTAAGTAAAAACAACACAGGCAAAATATTTAACATCAATTTCATAATAAATCCTCGTTTTAAAATGTGAGTTTCAACAATGTATTAATTAATAATTTACACACAACAAATATAAATTAGAATTATCACATAATAATCACACAATGTTAGAATTTCTATAACTAAAATTACACCCTGCAATTTGAGAAATAATTGAGTATTTGAAACAATTAACTTAGCTTAAAGTACAAATTAATAAAAAATAACAGTGATACTTTAGTGATTAAATTACTACATAACATAATAAAAATAGCGCTATTATTCACCTTTACCCTGAATGCAACCGATTGGTATGTTAGCAAAAACGCATCGGGAAAGAATGACGGTACTTCGCCGGAGAATGCCTGGGTAAATTTTTCTTCTATTGATTGGTCTTCTATTATGCCCGGTGATGTAATTAGTATTTTGGCTGGAAGGTACTATGAAGAGCTTACTATTAAAAACATTAACGGCTCGAAGTCATCCCCTATAATAATAAAAGGTACCGGACAGGTTATAATTGATGCTGAAGGACAATATAGAAAGTATGCAGTATTTCAAGAATATTGCAGTTACGTAACCGTAAAGGATCTCGTACTAAATGGGGGCGGACACTATGCATACAGATTTAGATACAATGAATACTGCCGGGTAATTAATGTTGACATTCCCAAGCCATATGCTGATGGTATTTCTCTTAAATACAATTCTAACTGTGAGATTGCCTACTGTGATATTCAAACACCCGAATATGTTGCAGAACAATCAGATTGTATTTACTCACAAGAAAATATTAATACAATTTATCATCATAACTCCCTGGCTGTTTATAATACTTATGATTACGGGCATAACGATTGTTTACAAATGTACAAAGATCATTCTACTATTGTTTATAATAATTACATTATTCAGCAGACAGAAAAAACACATAACAGTCAGGGTATCTACAGTACAAACGGAACCGGTGTTCATAGGTATTATAATAATGTTATCATAATGTATAACACACAATCGAATGCCTTAACTTTCAGACGGATTGATGGTACCGGAACTGTAGAGATGTATAATAATATTGTTTTCGGTAAAAGATTATATCATGCATTATACATTTCAGAAACTGATGATCCTATAGTGAAAAATAACATCTTTGTGTCAAATTATTCCGGAACTATAGCCGAAATAAAAGGCTGGGATGGTAATGCTGCTAACATTGATCATAATGTGTTTTATAGTCCGGAAGGCTCAAAGGTAATTAATTTTAACGGGAACGATCTATCATGGAATGATTGGCAGGCTTTCGGTTTCGATCAGCACGGGTTTAATAAAGATCCAAAGCTCAAGGGTAATAAACTTGTTCCGTCAGCTGAATTTATTACAGGCAGCGGTGAGGTAATATCTTTTTTCGACTTTGATTTTAATAACAAATGCCGCCCGGCAAATATGTGGAGTATTGGCCCTTTTGAATATTAAGATTGTGATATAATTAGAATCGACAGTTAAAATGTTAAACCTACAAAAGTTAGATTCCGACCATGTCCAAAGCCTTAGAATTTCCGTCGCATTAAATATTAAGCTCACGGATATACTATGATCTATGATGCCGTTCAAATTTCATAACCTTAATCTTTGTTCTTACTTTATCAACATCATTTTCTTTACATCACTATAATTTCCTGCTTTAATACTATAAAAATAAACTCCGCTTGCCAGCGAACCGGAATTAAACCTAATAGTATGTGTTCCTGCACTTAACTGGCTGTTTAATAATTCTGAAACTTCCTCACCAATAGTATTATAAATAATAATAGATACTGATTCAGTTTGTGGTAGTGAAAATTTAATTATTGTACTGGGATTAAACGGGTTTGGGTAGTTTTGCTCCAGCACAAAATCAACAGGAACTTCTAAATCGTCTTCTGCCGAAGTTACATCAGAGAGAGGTGCGGAAAACATACCTCTTCCATGAGTAGCGGCAAATACTTTCCCGTCCGAGCTTCTATAATCTAAATCAGCAACTGAAACATTTGCCATACCATTATTCTTTTGAAACCATGAACTGCCTCCGTTAACGGTAGTAAAAACTCCCAGGTCCGTTCCTACCACCAATTTATTTACATTGGACGGATCAACAATTATGCAGTTTACAGGTAAGTTGGGCAAATCTCCGCTAATGTTAGACCAGCTTGAGCCGGTATTAGTAGTCTTGTAAACTTTCTCCCCGGAACTAAAACCTGAGAAAGTTGCAAATGCCGTAGCAGGATCATTTGGATCGGTCGCAATTCTTGTACAATAAAGAGTGGGCAGACCTGAGCTAACGTCATTCCATAAAGCTCCTGCATTTGCAGTGACCTGCACCTTGCCGTTTGTACATCCGGCATATATCACATCAGAGTTTCCTTTTGCAATAATTACAGTAGAAATTTTAGCCCCGGTAGAACCAGTTCCATCGCCTGTTAAGTCGCCGCTAATATCCGTCCAGTTCGATGCGCCATTTGTAGTTCTAAATACTCTGTATGTTCCGACAACTAACGTGCTGGCATTATTTGGATCCATAGAAAAAGGTGAAATAAATTCTGTTCTGTCTGTAGTACCGTCATTTGGATTGGGACCTGTGGGAATGCCATTCATTGCTTTGAAGGATGAAGAGCCGCCGTCTGTTGATTTAAAGAATGCCAGAAGTTGAAATTCCATATAAATTGTATTAGGGTTATTAAAATCAACCTCTGTAGCACCGCCGTCTCCTCCCAATATACTAAACCAATTTGTACTGCCTGTTGATTTTAATGTGCCATTATCCTGTGTGCCCCCGTAATAAGTGTTAGCAACAGGATCAACTGCACCATAATAAAATTGAGTAGTGAATAAATCATTATTTAAATCTGTCCATGTATCTGCAGCGTCTGTCGATTTAAATATTCCCCCATCCGTTCCCAGATAAATAGTATTTGGATTTGAAGGATCAAAAACAACTACGTGGTGATCTGCGTGTGCAAAGGGAGGAGCTCCTGCTGTCACATACCAATTTGTTTTCTGGGTCCAGCTGGTTCCACTGTCAGTTGATTTCCAATAATCAACACCTCCGGCATACAGAATATTGGGATTGTTCGGATCCACAGCTAAGATGTTATCGTACCAGGCTTGATTTCTTGCATAGTTATTATCCCCGGCAAATGTTGGGCCGGGCACCGTTATGCTGTTCCAATTACCCCCAGCATTAGTTGTTATAGCCATAAATCCAACACCAAAATATGTTGGGGAAGAAATATCAAGATCCAGGAATGAAGCGTAAACTACACTAGAGTTTGAAGGGGAAACAGCTAATTCTATTCTTCCGGTATTCACTACTGAAAAATTTTGGCTCCAATTGATGCCGGCATCTATACTTCTCCAAATCTCTGAACTATTGATGAGACCAAATGTAGCATAAATTGTGGTTGGAGATGTATTGGCGATTTCAATATCCATACAGAATACATTACCTCCGCCAATAATTTCACTAAAACTGTCCCCTCCATTGGTAGATTTGAATAAACCCCGCAGGGTTCCAGCCCAAAGGGTGTTTGTAGTATTATCAAACACTAATTTGTTTACATAATAAAAATCTGAATTGGTTGTTGAAGATAGTTGTGTCCACGTAGTTCCGCCGTTAGTTGTTTTAAAAATTCCTTCTCCCCTTATAGCATCAGCTGGAAAAAATCCCTCACCTGTTCCCGCATAAATAATATCAGGGTTAGCAGGATCCATTACCATTGAACAAACGGCAAGGTTTTCCATTGTGTCTTTTAAAGGAAACCAGGACGATCCTCCATTGGTTGTTTTCCACACCCCCCCGCTTACAGAACCCGAATAAATTATATTTGAATTGCTTGGATGAATAACTATAGATCTTGTTCTTCCGGGAATGTTACCGGGACCAAGTTCAGACCAATTTAACGCAAAGATATTCTCTCTTTCCGGTTTATTATAAAGACTCATATGCTCCATTGCGTCTTGCCTCCAGCCCTCGGGAATGTATCCAAGCGGAAACGCTCTCTGCTCGTAATACTGCTTCATTGCTTTGTCAGGAAATCCCGCAAAAGGATTTTGACTTTCTTTCGGTTCTATTTTCCATTGAAGAAAGTCATCTTTTGTAAAAGTTTGTGGTTCTCTTTCATAAAGCAGAAAGAATGAGACTATCCCTACAATTAGAAAAATGGAAATCCTAATATAACTTCTCCTTTTCATTTTTAACCTCCTATTGATTTATAACTTTACTTATAATCCAACCCTTTAAATGTTCTAACGAAATTTCTGCTTTAAATTCATCTCCCGGATTTAATGCAGTAAGCTCTTTCAATCTTCTGTTACGATCATTATCAGATAACTCTTTATTTTCATCATAATAAAATCCTGGTTTTAGGGTATATTCATCACCTGCCACAACAATACTTGCGTAATTTAAGTTATCTTCCACCTTTAAAACCTTTACTTTTAAACTAAAATTGTGCTCATCTATTATTTCTATACTAATTAGCTTTGCAACAACAACGGATTTATTCTGAATTATCGTTGGTCCCGGCCCTTTGTTACTAATTGGCACTTTGGAATTATCATTTTTTTTATCATTAGACACATCATTTGAGCAGGAAAATATTGAGATGATTAAGAAAAGAAAAAATAATTGTTTCATAATTGTCCTTGCTTCAATGGTTGAAAAGAATAGAGGCTTTCTATCATGCAAATTACAGGGTTAAGCAAATACGCTGCTGCCTATTTATAATAGAATATAACCAAAAATGTGTGATGTGTCAATAAGGTTGGGCATTTAATGCAAAGAATTCAAAATCCGGAGTATTTCTATAATCTTCTAATAGTTGAATGTATTAAAAATTTCTTTTGTGGTAATATAATCAGCGAGCATATCTTTTGTTATGAAAGTTCGTACTTAACACCCTGCTAATTATCATTTTTAGTTATAAATAGCGTAGAAGTGTTTTGGCAAAATTCAATTAAAAACAGTAAAAGTTCTTCGGGATTTGCAAAGTTATTTTTAACTATCAATTTCATAATTTCTTTTCTCTGCTCGAATGTTATTTGGTTTTTATGCTCATCCAAAATAAATTTCATTAACTTAACAAATTGATTTTTGTAGTAGTCTTCCTTTTCCCCTTTGGGTAAAATAATAATAGCATTTTTTTTCTGCATTATTATTCTTTCAAACAAAGCGTAGGAAGCATAATAACGAAGTGTGGCTGCTAATAATAGTCTGTTTACAATTGCTGGAATGTTTCCGAAGCGGTCTGTCATTTCATCTTTAAGATCGTTCAGTTCATCCATATTTTTAACTGAATAAAGTGAAGTATAAAAGTTTAACCTGTCTGTTTGTTCAGGCATGTAGGTATCCGGGATACCAATATCAAAATAAGTATCTAGTGTTGGCTCTGTTCTATCTTCCTTCTGCGGCAAAGTCTTAAACACTTCCTTAAACTCTTCATACTTTAATTCTTCCACAGCCCGATCAATCATTTTTAAGTAAAGATCAAAGCCAATTTCATTTATGAACCCGGTTTGCTCTTTACCAAGCAGATTTCCGGCACCACGTATTTCAAGATCGCGCATAGAAATATTAAACCCGGAACCTACTTCCGTAAATTCCTCAATTGCCTGCAATCTTCTTAAAGCTTTTTTTGTTATTCCGCTTAGCGAAGGAACAAGAAGGTAAGCATATGCCTGTCTTGAGGATCTTCCAACTCTTCCTCTTAACTGATGCAGCTCAGCCAATCCAAACCTATCTGCACGATTAACAATTATAGTGTTAACATTTGGTATATCTATTCCGGATTCAATTATTTTTGTAGAGAGGAGAACGTCGTATTTTCTATTCAAGAAACCGTGAATAGCATTCTCAAGTTGTGTGGGACGCATTTGACCGTGAGCAATACAAATTTTTATATCGGGAATATGTTTATTAAGATAATCTGCCAATTTATCAATGGATTGAACCCTATCGTGAACAAAGTAAACCTGCCCACTGCGTTTAATCTCCTTAAGTATCCACTCCCTAATTTTATGTATTTCAAATGTGGAAACCGTTGTTATTATTGACTGTCTGTTGGGGGGTGATGTTGCAATTATAGAAAGATCCCTCGCACCAAGTAATGAAAGATTTAATGTTCGGGGTATTGGAGTTGCTGTAAGCGTTAGTGTATCGACATTGATTTTTATAGACCGGAGTTTTTCTTTGGCTGTAACTCCAAAGCGATGTTCCTCATCAATTATCAACAAACCCAGGTCTTTAAACTGAATGTCTTTAGAAAGCAACCTGTGTGTTCCAATTACAACATCAACCTTTCCTTCTTTTAATTCTTTAAGTGTAATTGTTTGTTCTTTCTTAGTTTGAAAACGCGAAAGCATTCCAATCCTTACAGGAAACTGATTTAAGCGATCCTTAAATGTATTAAAATGTTGTTCGGCTAAAATTGTTGTCGGCACAAGAAGAGCCGTTTGTTTATCGTCTTGCACTGCTTTAAATGCTGCTCTAACTGCAATCTCTGTTTTACCAAAACCAACATCACCGCAAACCAACCTATCCATAGGGTTCTCAGCCTCCATATCATTCTTAACACTAGCCGTTACTGTTTCCTGGTCAGGCGTATCCTCGTACATAAATGAAGCTTCAAGCTCTTTTTGCCACACAGTATCCGCACCAAACTGAAAACCTTTTGTTGATTTTCGTTTTGCATAGAGTTCAATCAATTCCCTTGCGGCTTCTTTTATCTTTTTCCTTGTTTTTCGTTTTGTGTTTGTCCAATCGTTTGTGCCAAGAGTTGAAAGCGATGGTACAAGGTTCTCATTTGAAGAGTACCTCTTTACCAAAGTAAGGTAATTCAGATTTACGTAAACTACATCGTCATTTTTATACAGCAGTTTCATCGATTCCTGCTTTGTGTTACCTATATGAATTGTTTCCAAACCTGAGTATTTGCCAATTCCATATTCTTCATGAACAACATAATCCCCTCTCTTAATTGAAGCAAAAGCACGCGATTTGGATTTTTTATACTTTATTTTTGAAGGGCTTTTTGTGCGATACGGTTTGTTAAATATTTGATAGTCTGTTAAAACAAGAAGTTTTTTTTCTTTATGAAGAAATCCCTCTTTAATCGCTAATGTTTCAATTTTAATCTTTCCACTTTCTATTAATTCTGCAAGTTCAGATTTAAACTCGCTCAGCAATTCTTTTAATCTAATTGATTGAAGATCATTCTCGGCTGTGATCACTACTTCAAACGATTTATCAGTATAAATTTTCAGTACAGAAAACAGAATTTCATAATTCGCATTAATAGTTGGTGTATCTGCAAAACCTAATTCAAATTTTTCTGTAGAGGATCCAATTTCTTCTTCAATTATCCAACGTGCAGGTATGTTGCCAAAATTACCAGATGCGATCTCCCCCCATGCCCCATTCTCTTCTTCAACAATTAGTTCTATGGGGTTGTTATCATATTTTTCTAATATATTTTCAATGACATTATCAATCTTTGAGATTGGACCTTGTATAAATGATTTGAAATTATTTATTTCATAGCTAGAAGCAAGCACTATTGGGTTATTCAGATAATCAAAAATATTCGAATAGATTTGTTCTTCATCGGACTCACTTTTGCTCTCCAGTTTGCCGGCTAAAGTTACTGTATCAACTTTTTCAATTGAGCGCTGGCTTTCAGGATCAAAATGACGAATTGATTCCAAGAAGTCACCATCAAATTCTAATCTAACCGGATTCTGCTCACTGTAAGACCAAAAATCAATTATAGAACCGCGTAATGAAAATTCTCCCGGAGCTTCAACAAATTTATCCTGTTGATATTCCAATAAATTTAAATACTCAGTCAGGTCTTCATGTGTAATATCACCCCCCACATGCAATTTAGTTGTTTTCTTTTCCACTTCTTTCCGGTTGGGAAACTGCATATGAAGCAGCTGGTAGGTTGAGATTAGAATAAATTTTTCGCGGTTAGATATTTCAGTAAGCTTTTCTTGAATTAACTCCGGAGTGAAGTTATTTAATAAAATTATTTTGCTATTTAAATTCAAAAAATCCAGCTCAACACTTAATTCCGTGGCTAGTTTATCATCGGAAGTTAATACCAGCAATTGATTTTCAATTGCTGTAAGCTCACTTATAAGAAAACTTTTAGCTGCTCCATAAAGGGGTGATATAAAAATATTATGCTTGTTACTTTTTCCCGAGACAATTAGATTTTTTAAATCACCAAAAAAGTTAAACGATAAAAGATATGTTAAGAATTCATGTAAGCTCATTTATTGAAAAATTGCTTGAAATTATCAACAAAAAATAACAAAGGGCTCATCAATGTGAACCCTTAAAATATAAGATCTAAAATGACTGTCAATCAAAAGTGTTATTATTTTTGAAGTTCTAACAAAACAAGTTTTTTACCTTTTTGATTACGAATATTTGTTGGTTTATATGCTAACTCATAGATTGTAGATTTTTTAATATGAGCTTTATATTTGGTTTCCGCCTTTTTGAACTCAAGAGTCAGATCTCCACCTTTCATGGCCAGAAGATATGCTTTTTCTTTTATCAAGGGCAGTGCATATCGAAATAATATGATAAGAGGAACAGAAGATCTGCTAACTATAAGATCAAACGTGTCTGAATAATTCTCTTTAAAACGTTCGCTTTCAACACGATCATTTTCCGCAATAACATTACTTAGTTTAAGTTTATCTATAAATTCCTGTACTGCACTTATTTTTTTAGAAGTAGAATCCACCAAAACGCCTCTCAAATCAGGACGCATAATTGCCAGCGGTATGCCTGGGAAACCTCCGCCGGTACCGATATCTAAAAATCTTGTTGATTTTTCAGGAATATATTTTGTTATATATGCTGAAAGAAAAACGTGCTTTTCGATTATTGAATTAACATCTCTCTTAGAGATGAGATTCATTTTTTCGTTCTTTTTAGTTACCAGCTCTGCAAAATACGCTAATCTTTCCGCCCTTGCCGGTTCAGGTGTGAATCCATTTTCCCAGCAATATATTTTAAGTTCTTTAAGATAATTATCCTGCAAGTTTGCCATAAATTATTCCAGAAAATTACTTTTTCAAATATACCAATAATATAGAAATATCAGAAGGTGTTACTCCCGATATACGCGATGCCTGCCCAATAGACCTTGGTTTTATTCGGTCTAACTTCTCTTTTGCCTCGGCAGAAAGAGCATTTAATATTAAATAGTTTAATGTTAAAGGTATTTTTAGATCTTCGTATCTCTCAAACCTTTCAATTGTTTTTTCCTGGCGTTTGATATATCCTTCGTATTTTAATTCTATCTCAACCTGTCTCAAAGCAGTTACATCGTTTAACAACTTATTGAAATGTATATCTTCACTTAACCCATCCAAAATAAGGATGTCTTTCAATCCAAGTTCCGGTCGTTTGCATAACTTTGATATTGTCTCCGATGAATCAATCGGCGAGGAGTTTACTGATCTTAGAAATTCATTTACTACCCTTGCATGCAGTTTTGTTTTAGAACAAATATCAATCCCGGTGCTTATCAATATTTCTCTTGCTTTTACACATTCGCTAAAATCTTTTTCAATCAATCCTAAATCTGCAGCATATGGTATAAGTCGTCTATCGGCATTATCCTGTCTTAACAGCAGTCTGTACTCTGCACGCGAAGTAAACATTCGGTAAGGTTCTTCAGTTGATTTCGTTACTAAATCATCTATTAAAACACCAATATATGCCTCGCTTCTCTTAAGCACGAGGTCCTTTCTTCCCAGAATCTTTGATGCGGCATTTATTCCCGCCATCAATCCCTGTGCGGCAGCTTCTTCATATCCAGAGGTTCCATTTATCTGTCCTGCAAAATAAAGTCCGGATACCAATTTTGTCTCCAGAGTGTTATCAATTTGATGTGGAGGAAAAAAATCATACTCAACAGCATAACCTGGTCTTGTCATCTCCGCATCTTCAAGTCCTTTAATTTTGTGAATTGCTTCAAGTTGCACTTCAGCAGGTAAAGATGTTGAGAAACCGTTTACATATATTGTATCTGAGTCTAGTCCTTCCGGTTCTAAAAATAGTTGATGTTTATCTTTATCTGAAAATCTAACAATTTTATCCTCGATAGAAGGACAATAACGAGGCCCAACACCATTTATTAATCCTGTAAACATCGGAGATTCTTTAAATCCCTTTTCGAGTGTTCTATGAACAATTGGATCTGTATAAGTAATATGACAAACTAATTGGGGTAAAAAAGGGAACTCACTTAGATCTGTTTGATAAGAAAATGGCTGTGGATTATCATCGCCCGGCTGTACCTCTAATACATCCCAATTGATGGAATCCTTTGCTAATCTTGGTGGAGTTCCGGTTTTTAGTCTTCCCTTTTCAAAACCTTGCTTTACCAACAATTCGGTTATACCGGTGGATGGTGCCTCCCCATATCTTCCGCCATTGGTTGAATTCAGCCCCGTATGCATTAATGCATTAAGAAAAGTACCAGAAGATAAGATCACAGCCTTGCTAAGGATTTCTCTTCCCGATTGAGTCTTAATACCCCGAATCACTCCGTTTTCAATTATAATGTCGATGACTGATTCTTCCACTATTTCCAGGTTGCAGGTGTTAGAGATGAAATGGTATACTTTTTCGGAATACAGCTTCCTATCTGATTGACAACGAGGTGACCAAACTGCCGGACCCTTAGATTTATTTAACATCCGGAATTGTATTCCGGTATGATCAGCAATTTTCCCCATTAATCCACCAAGTGCATCTATTTCGCGAACCAAATGTCCCTTTGCAGTTCCCCCAATTGCCGGGTTGCAAGACATACGCCCAAGCGCATACTTATCCATCGAAATAAGTGCAACCGAGCATCCCATTCTGGCACTTGCCGAAGCAGCTTCAATTCCTGCATGTCCCCCACCTATAACAATGATGTCAAAATTCATTTTGAATAATCTTTCTGTTTCACGTGAAACTTAATTTTTTTACTCATTCAAGTGTTCGGGGTCAAATGTCAGTTTCACGTGAAACTTTCACTTGCCTATACAAAATTTAGAGAAAATGTTATTTAATATATCTTCATTTGTCACTTCACCAATTATTTCTGCCAGATCTTTCTCGGCACTTCTTAAATCAACTGAGATGAATTCGCCACTCATTTTATTTTCAGCAGATTTTCTTGCAATTAGCAAATTATCCTTAGCTCTCTTCAAACAATTATAATGACGCAAATTTGAAACTATTGCTGATTTTTCACTATAGTTTGAATTATTAAGCGCTTTTTCTTTTAATTTATTAAGAAGTATATCTATTCCTTCGCCGGTTTTTGCAGAAACTTTCACATCAAATTCGACATCCACTTCATTCACTAAATCAATCTTGTTTAAGATCTTTAAAATATTCCCTTGTTTGTTCAAGTCTTTTATATCCTGAAATAATTCATCTGAAAATAATTGTTCGACATCTCCAAGGAAAAGTATCAAATCCGAAGTTTTAACAACTTCTCTTGATCTGGAGACGCCTTCTTTTTCAATCACATCTTCAGGAGCCCTTATACCTGCAGTATCGAACATTCTGAAAAGAACTCCGTCAATTGATACTTCTTCTCTTATCACATCCCTTGTAGTTCCGGGTATGCTGCTTACAATCGCACGGGATTCTTTCAAAATATAGTTCAGTAAAGATGATTTTCCAACATTTGTTTGACCAACTATAGCTACATTTACACCATCCCTTATAACTCTGCCAAATGAATACGTTGAAAGGAGTGCATCTATCTCTTCAATTACATTATTAATTCTTTTAGTTAGCTCACTTTTATCAATAAATACCAGATCCTCTTCTGCGAAATCCAATTCCAGTTCCACAAATGAAGAAGTATTAATAAGTAGTTCCCTAAGCTCATTTACTTTTTGCGAAAGCAACCCATCAAGCTGGTTACGAGACCCGCGCAATGCTACTTCCGTCCTTGCACTTATAACATCTGCAACTGCTTCTGCCTGCAATAGATCGATTCGGTTATTTAAAAACGCTCGCTTAGTGAATTCGCCCGGTTCTGCTAAACGCACATTTTCTGATAGCAGTAGTTCTATAATTTTCTGTGTAATTAACGGATTTCCATGCGTACTAATCTCTACCGCATTTTCGCCGGTAAAGGAATTCGGCTCTCTGAAGACAGATATAAGCACATCATCAATCAGGTTTTGATCTTTACTTTCAATATTCCCGTAATGAATAGTATGTGAATCAACCTCAATTAACTTTTTTTTTCCTCTGAAAATCTTGTCAACAGAATAAATTGCATCGGGTCCACTTACTCTCACAACTGAAATAGCACCCTTCCCAGGAGGGGTAGCCAGGGCAGCTATGGTATCTTCAGCGAATAACTTTTTCATGTAAACAATAATAATTAAAAGGATGCAAAAATAAAGATAAACTCCTCTATTTGCAATATATTTTCTCTTCAATATTCAGTGACTTATATAAAAGATAGCTTAGAGTTAGAGTCTCTAATAATTAGAATCCTTCCTTTTGTTAGTTATGAATATATGACATACAAAAACAACCATTTTGTCTGGATAGCACAACATTTATCACAGTATGAGACATTATGTCATAAGCACAAATATCATCACGATTCCCATTAACCTATTGTTTTATAGTGCTTTACGAAAATATTGTCACTTGGCACACCAATTGTAATTTATCTAAGGAAATTCAAAAAATAAACAAAGGAGGTGTTATTATGACACTGGTAAGATTTAATCCGGTTAGAGATTTGTTAGACGTTGAAAGGGAATTCAACAAAATGTTCAATACTTTGGGCAGCAGATTCGGAATAGCACATAAAGATGCTATTGATGAAGAGTATGATAACGCTGTTTGGATGCCTTTAACTGATATTTCTGAGGATAAAGATAATTTCTATTTAAAAGCTGACCTTCCTGGAATAAAAAAGGAAGATGTTAAAATCTCTTATACCGATGGTGCTATTAGCATCAGTGGTGAGAGAAACCAGGAGAAGGAAACCAAAGATAAGAAATTTCATCGCATAGAAAGATCTTATGGAAAGTATTACAGATCATTTAATATTCCTACAGAAATAAAGGAAGATAAAATTTATGCTGATTTTAAAAATGGACAATTGACAATTACCATTCCAAAAGCTGAAGAAGTAAAGCCTAAAGAGATCGATATAAAGGTTAGCTAAATTAATGATACTTTCTCTATAATGAAAAGGGCGGCTGATTTCAGCTGCTCTTTTTTAGTTATAAATTCCTTCATATTTAATTTGAGGAGAATAATAAGGTAAATTTGCAAATGGAATTTAAAGACTATTATAAAATATTAGGCGTAGATAAATCCGCAACCCAGGATGATATAAAAAAGGCTTACCGTAAACTTGCAATGAAATATCATCCGGATCGTAATCAGGGTAATAAAAAAGCCGAGGAAATGTTTAAACAAATTACTGAGGCGAATGAAGTATTAAGTGATTCGGAGAAAAGAAAAAAGTATGATATGCTTGGAATCAACTGGAGACAATATCAATCCCGCGGACAAGGTTTTGATGATTTTTCTTCGCACTTTAGAAGCCGGGGCGGTACCGGTGCTCAATATAACTTTTCTGGCGACCTGGGTGATATATTTGGAAATGTTAGTGGTTTTTCCGATTTCTTTGAAAGTTTTTTTGGAAGAAGTGGTGCTGCTTCTGGTGGAACACGTCGCCAAAGAAACAGAAAGGGGCAGGACTTTGAAGCAACTTTATATATTCCGCTTATAGAAGCATACAACGGAACAAAAAAAGAAATTCTGATTAATAATAAAAAGGTGAGAATCAAAATTGATCCCGGAACGAAGGATGGCAAAAGGTTAAGGTTGAAAGGATTAGGAAACGAGGGTTTCAATGGCGGTGAAAAAGGAGATTTATACCTCACTATAAAATTTGAAAAGGATCCCTACTTCGAAATTGATGGGAAAAATCTTTATTATGATCTTTACATAGATTTATACACAGCCGTTCTTGGCGGCGGAAAAGAGATTATAGCATTAGGAGGAAAAACTATAAACCTTACTATTCCAAATGGAACAGAATCAGGAAAGATTTTAAGACTAAAAGGATTGGGATTTCCAACTTCGGAAAAAAGCAAAACTTACGGAGACCTGCTGGTTAGAATTAAAGTTGAACTTCCGAAGAATTTATCAAATAAAGAAAAAGAACTTTTTAGAAAGTTAGCTTCAATAAGAAGCGAGACAAATTTTTAATATTAAATAAGGAGTATTTACATTAATGGCAACAACAAAGGTTAAAGCAAAAAAATATCATTTTAAAGCAGAAGTAAAACAATTGCTCGATATCCTTGTTCATTCTCTGTATACAAGTAAAGAAATATTTTTAAGAGAGTTAATATCTAACTCATCGGATGCTTTAGATAAGTTACGGTTTGAATCCAATAAGGGTACAGAATTAATTGATAATGATTTGCCATTGGAAATAAGAATTAATTTTGATGAGAAGAAAAATATTTTAACTATTGAAGATACCGGTATCGGTATGACAAAGGATGAATTAATAACTAATATCGGAACAATTGCTAAATCAGGATCAGAAGAATTTTTAAAGCAACTTGCAGAAAGTAAGCAGGGTGTGGATAATATTATCGGAAAATTTGGTGTTGGTTTCTACTCGGTTTTTATGGTTGCAAAGGAAGTTATAATTAAAACAAAGTCCTTCAAACAAGATGAGCCCGCAAGCAAATGGCATTCGGATGGACTGGGTGATTATGATATTTCAGAACCTGACGAAGACCTTAAAAGAGGAACTACAATTGAAATTCATCTTAAAGATGACGCAAAAGAATTCATTGAAAAGTATCGGCTGGAATCAACAATTAAAAAATATTCCAACTTTATTCAATTCCCAATCTTATTGGAGAAAGAAAAAGTAAATACAGTTTCTGCAATTTGGCGTGAACCTAAGAGTTCTGTAACCAAGGAGCAGTACACTGAATTTTATAAGTATTTAAGTTTCGATAGCGAAGAGCCGCTCGAGATAATTCACACATCTGTTGATGCGCCAATACAGTTTGGAGCGCTACTTTTCATTCCGCAAAAAAGTAATGAGTGGTTCAAATACAACAGAGAGGATTATGGTTTGGATCTTTATGTAAAAAGAGTATTAATTCAGCATAAGAATAAAGACCTCTTACCGGAGTATTTGAGTTTTATTGTTGGTGTTGTTGATTCGGAGGACCTCCCTTTAAACATATCAAGAGAAACTTTACAGGAAGATATAATCTTCAATAAAATTTCATCAAGCATTACAAGCCAGGTGCTTTCAAATCTGCAAAAAATTGCTAAAGATGATAAGGAACAATATGTAAAATTCTGGAAAGAGCATGGACAAATATTCAAACTTGGATATATGGATTTTACAAATGCCGACAAGTATAAAAGTTTATTACGTTTCAACTCATCTATTTCTAAAAATGCATATGAACTTATTTCTCTTGAAGAATATGTTGAAAGAATGAAAAAGGATCAGAAAGAAATTTATTATGCGCTGGGTCCAAGCAGAGATGCGCTTGCTCTCGATCCTCATCTTGAAATATTTAAGAGCAAAGGAATTGAGGTGCTTTATCTATATGATCCTGTCGATGAATTTGTAATAAACGCACTTGGTAAGTATAAAGATTTTGACTTCAAATCTGTTGAAAATGCTGATCCAAATAAGCTTGAAAAAATGGAATCGGTTGAAGAGAAAAAAGAAAAGACCGAAAAATTAAGTAGTGATGATCAGCTTCATTTTGATAGTCTGCTTGCAAAAATGAAAGAGATACTTGGTAACAAGGTTGAAGATGTTAAAGAATCAAACCGGTTGACAGACAGCCCTTCGTGTATTGTTGCAAAGGAAGAGGGAATGTCAGCCACAATGCAGAAAATGTTAAAACTTGCTAATCAAAATATTGATGAACAGAAAAAGATTTTTGAAGTTAATAAAGATCATAAACTTATAAGAAATTTATTGTCGGTTTTTAAAAAATCGACAGACAATGAATACATTAAAAACGTAACAGAACAGTTATTTGAATCAGCACTATTACTCGAAGGAACCCTTGATGATCCGCATAAACTTGTTAACAGATTGAATAAAATGTTGGAAGAATCGAGTGAGTGGTATGTTGAAGTAAAAAAATATTAACCTCCCCTTAATCCCCTCCTTATAAAGGAGGGGAAACTTTGAAGGTGGCTGGGGTGGTTTTTAAAGGAAGCAATAAAATGAATTTTAATTTAAATAAACTCACAGTAAAAGCGCAGGAAGTTGTACAAAATGCAATTGAAATTGCGCAGAATTATAACAATCAAATTTTAGAACCTGAACATCTGATTGCCGCATTAATTCAGGAAAGCGGAAACATTGCCGATACCATTCTTCGCAAAGCAGGGGGTAATGTGGATGCAATAAAAATAAAGGCAAACGGACTTCTGGAATCTCTTCCAAAAGTAACCGGTGCGGGTGTCGGTAATCAGCAGATGTCGCAAAATCTTGCTAAACTATTCGATTTTGCTGCAGACAAAGCAAAAAACCTTAAGGACGAATATGTTTCTACGGAACATCTTCTTTTAGCAATTTCGCAAGATAAAGGGAAGGTTGGTCAGTTGCTTAGAGATAACGGTATTTCACATGATCTTATTTTGACTGCGCTTAAAGATGTAAGAGGAAACCAGAGAGTCACCTCGCAGAATCCCGAGGATACTTATCAGTCTTTAAAAAAATACGGAAGGGATTTGAATGAACTTGTTAAAGCCGGTAAACTCGATCCGGTAATAGGAAGAGACGAAGAGATACGCAGAGTGCTGCAGGTTCTTTCCCGACGGACAAAAAACAACCCGGTACTTATTGGTGAACCCGGTGTGGGTAAAACGGCTATAGTAGAAGGAATTGCGCATAGAATTGTTTCAGGCGATATGCCGGAAAACCTGAAAACAACAAGAATTGTGTCACTTGATATGGGAGCGCTTGTTGCCGGGGCTCAATTCCGCGGACAGTTTGAAGAGAGAATGAAAGCTGTTATAAAAGAAGTTGAAAGTTCCAATGGAGAAATTATTCTTTTTATAGATGAACTTCATCTCCTTGTTGGTGCCGGGGCAACACAGGGAGCGATGGATGCGGCAAACATTCTTAAGCCCGCGCTGGCAAGGGGCGAACTGCATGCAATTGGTGCCACTACTTTTAACGAATACAAAAAGTATATTGAAAAAGATGCTGCTCTGGAAAGAAGATTCCAACCAATACTTGTGGGTGAACCATCAGAAGAAGATACTATCTCAATATTGAGAGGATTGAAGGAACGATACGAAGTTCATCATGGTGTTAGAATAACTGATGGTGCCATAGTTGCAGCAACACAACTTTCGGAAAGATATATAACCGATAGATTCCTGCCTGATAAAGCAATTGATCTTGTTGATGAAGCTGCATCCAAGCTCAGAATAGAAATAGATTCAATGCCGGAAGAGCTTGATACTATTGAGAGAAAGGTAAAACAACTTGAAATTGAACGCGAAGCATTAAAACGCGAAAAAGATGATGCCTCCGCTAAAAGATTGGTAGAGATTGAAAAAGAATTGAGTGACCTTGAAGAGGATAGAGATAAACTTAGAATGCATTGGAATCTTGAAAAAGAAAAAATCCAAAAAATACGTTCATTAAAAACTGAAATAGAGAATGCTAAAAACCTTGCCGAACAATACGAACGCGAAGGTGACCTTGGAAAAGTTGCTGAGTTAAGATATGGGAAGATAATCGAACTTCAGCAGCAATTTGAAGAAGAAACGAAACAGCTTGGCGAAATCCAAAAAGATACAAAGATGCTTAAAGAAGAAGTTGATGCAGAAGATATTGCTGAGGTTGTAGCGAAATGGACCGGGATACCGGTAAGTAAAATGCTTGAGAGCGAAAGGAGCAAACTTTTACATTTAGAAGAAGAACTTCACAAAAGAATTATCGGGCAGGACGAAGCTGTCTCAGCAGTCGCAAACGCTATCCGAAGATCGCGCACAGGTTTACAGGATGTAAATCGCCCGATTGGTTCGTTTATTTTTCTCGGAACAACAGGTGTTGGCAAAACAGAGCTTGCGCGCGCGCTTGCAGATTATTTGTTTGATGATGAACATGCTATGATACGAATTGATATGAGTGAATACATGGAAAAGTTTTCTGTTTCGAGATTGATCGGTGCACCACCCGGTTATGTGGGTTACGAAGAGGGCGGGCAATTAACAGAAGCAGTTAGAAGAAAACCTTATTCAGTTGTTCTTTTGGATGAAATTGAAAAAGCTCATCCTGATGTATTTAATGTTCTTCTTCAGGTATTAGATGATGGAAGATTAACAGACAACCAGGGCAGAACAGTAAACTTTAAGAATACAATAATTATAATGACATCAAACCTTGGATCACATTTGATACAGGATAAATTGATTGATATCAATGAAGAACAGATCGACGACGTTATGGGTGAGTTGAGAGAGAACTTGGTTGATCTGTTAAGAAAAACAATCAGACCGGAATTCTTAAACAGAATAGATGAGATAGTGCTCTTCAAACCACTAACACATAAAGAGATTAGGAAAATAGTTGATATTCAACTGAATAAACTTGTTGATATGCTTAAAGCAAAAGAGTTAGAGCTTGTTGTAAGTGATGAAGCAAAAGATTGGCTTACAAATCTTGGTTACGATGTTACTTTTGGTGCAAGACCGTTGAAGAGGACTATACAAAAATATCTTATAAATCCGTTATCGCAGGAATTGCTCATGGATAATTTTGAATCCGGTGATACAATATACATTTCAGTTGGTGATAAAGGTAAGTTAGTGTTTGAAAAAAATGAAAAACTGGTTGTGGAATAGTTATTGTATAAATAATTATGTTGATTTTCACTTTGCGAATTTTATGTTATATCGTAACAAAATTCGAAAAAATGAAAATAATTAAAACTTTAACCGGGGAAATCAATTCTAATCAAAAGGAGAAAATAAAATGAGTAAAGGTCTGAACGCTAAAAAAGGATCAAAGAAAGAACCGAAAAAAACTATGAAGGAAAAAAAGGCTGCTAAAAGAGAAAAGAAAAATCAAAAAAAATAAACAGGGAACATTCGATCATAGATTTAATTAGCAAAGGGGATGTTCTTGCTGCTTAATAACTAAATCCGCTTTGGCGTTAAGATACAATAAAAGTTACTGTTGGGAATAATGGAAAACTGGGGTTTGAGAAAAGCAAAAAAATAGTTGTGGAATAGTTATTGTACAAATAATTATGTTGATTTTCACGTGGTGATATTATATTTTTGTACTGTCTTTACGACTCCCCGGCTTTTAAATGGTCGGTTGGGCAGCCTATATGGCTGCTCTTTTTATTTATACACTGAATGAAGAAGAGTATAATATATATTGATGGGTTTAATCTGTACTATGGGGCTGTTAAAGGTACTCCATGGAAATGGTTAGATTTGGAAAAATATTTTACTCTACTCAGGCAAGATGATGATATTCAACAAATCAAGTACTTTACTGCACCAATTAGCGGATCACATAGACAAAACCAGGATAACTATTTACTAGCCCTTTCAACTCTTCCTCGAGTAGAGATAATATTAGGTAAATTTAAGACTAAACAGGTTAAATGTCTCATTTCAAATTGCACCTACCGAGGACCAAAGATATTCAACCAACAAGAAGAAAAGCGAACAGATTAAAATATAGAATAACAAATGTTACACAATGTTTT
>JADFPP010000138.1 GCA_022562275.1 Bacteroidota bacterium | reverse complement strand
CATGGGAGTAATTATTTTCTTCCTTGCAATTTTTTCTATGATAATTAATTGGAAAGATCCTTTCGTACGCTATTTAACTATTCTCTCGCTTATTGCGCTGCTGATTTCTTTCGGCAGGACGTTTCCGATATTTTACGATCTGATGTTCAGCTATTTTCCTTTCTTTGATAAGTTCAGAGCTCCATCAATGATACTCGTACTTATTCATTTAAGTTTTCCGATATTAGCTGGATTGGGAATTGCCAAAGTAATTTCCCTGAAGAATGAATCGGATAAAAAGACGGAAATTCTTGTACGGAATACAGCTCTAATTTTTACTGGTTTATTGGCACTTACAATTGTATTGGCTTCACCAATTAAAGAATGGTTTATTGGAAGAGTAGCAGCTTCTGGAAGAGAAAATCAACAGATGCAAGCATTACGCGATTACATGGCAAATATGTTTATTGCAGATGCACGGCTTGCATTCATTTTCAGTGCTGCAGTATTTGGGATGATCTACGCTTATTTCAAATCTAAACTAAGTGCCGATTTAATGGTAATTGCAATAGCACTGCTTGTTATTATTGATGTTGTAAGAATTGATTTAAGAGGAGAGACTTATGTTGAGTATTCACAAATAGAACAGTTGTTTAATAAACCGGAATATATTCAGGCAATTGAATCAACAAAAGATAATTCAACTTACAGGATATTAAACCTAAAACAGGATAACTCATATGGTTCAGTTGGTCGGAATTCAAATTTCAACGCATACTTCTTGCAACAAGATCTTTACGGTTATTCCGGTATTAAACCAAGAGCATTTCAGGATTACATGGATGTTTTAGGCAGTCCGGCAAATCAAACTCTTTGGCGAATGGCAAATGTAAAATACATTGTCTTCGATAACCAGGTGAATTATTCGGAATTGCAATTAATTTATTCGGGCAATAAAACTTTTGTATATAAAAACACAAATGCATTACCAAGAGCATACTTTGTTAACTCAGTTGAAACAAAAACCGCTATAGAATTATTAAATGCTGTAAAAAATAATCTATTCGATCCCAAAGAAATTGTTTATGTAGAAGATGAATCAATTACAGTGGAAGAACCCGACAGCACTGCATTTGTTGAAATGGAAAGCTACAAAGATGAAACAATAAGCTTAAACGTATATGCAAGTGGGAATAACTTTCTATTCCTTGGTGATACATATTATCCTAACGGCTGGAAGGCTTACATTGACGGCAGCGAAACAAAAATATACAGATCCAACCACAATTTCAGGGGAATTGTAGTCCCCGAAGGTAAACATAAAGTTGAATTTGTTTATTTACCGGCATCGTTTGTTATTTCGAAGTATCTTGCATTAATCCTTAGCTCGTTAACTATTATTGGTTTAATAGTCGGGTTTATCTTCACTAAAAAACAAAAGAATTTACCAATAACTGTGTAGGTATTTATTGCTTGGATAATAATGATAACATAGAAACCAAAATCAATTTCAAATCTGATACATTTAAGAAGTATTTTAAAAACACTTCCTGGCTTTTTGCCGAAAAAATTCTACGCTTACTTATCTCTTTTGTAGTTACCGTATTAGTAGTTCGTTATCTTGGTCCAAAGCAATTCGGTTTGCTAAGTTATGCAATTAGTTTTTACGGATTGTTCTCAGCCATTTCTATACTTGGTCTCGAAAGCATTTCCATAAGAGAGCTTGTAAAATACCCTGAAAGAAGAGACAACATATTAGGTTCTGTTTTTCTTCTTCGTTTGGTTGGGGGAATAGTTACTATAATTTTTATTGCTTTAACCCTGTTTCTTTCCGGCGAACCTACTGATATTTCAATTCTTATACTCATTATTTCAACGTCAGCAATTTTCCAATCTTTCAGTGTTATCGATTATTATTTTCGTGCAGAAGTAAAAGCAAAATATTCTGTTTATGTAATGACGGCTTCTGTGTTGTTCACATCATCGCTTAAAATTCTTTTAATAATTTTAGAAGCACCATTAATATATTTTGCAATTGTTTTCTCCGTTGAAATTGTTGCGGCAGCGGCTGGTTTCCTGTTAGTTTATAAACACAATAAGCTCAAAATAATTAATTGGAAATTTCGTAAAGAGACAGCAATGAATCTTTTAAAAGATTCTTGGCCGTTGATCCTTTCCGGTTTGGTTATAGCAATTTATACAAAGATTGACCAGGTAATGATAAAAAATATGCTCGATAGTAAAGAATTAGGTTATTACGCAGCGGCAGTAAGATTAAGCGAAGCATGGTATTTCATTCCTGTTGCATTAACAAATTCGATATTTCCGGCAATAGTTAATGCTAAAAAAGTAAGTAATAAATTCTATTTCAATCGTATGCAGAAGCTTTACGATATACTTGCCTGGATGGCTATTGCAATTGCTGTACCTGTAAGTATTTTTTCAAGGGATATTATAAATATTATTTTTGGTAATGAGTTCCAATCAGCTGCACCGGTTTTAACTATTTATATTTGGGCGGGAGTTGCAGTGTTCCTTGGAGTTGCAAGCAGCCAGTATTTAATCACAGAAAATTTTACAAAGCTGTCCTTTTTCAGAACCTTTATAGGAATGATTTTTAATGTAATTCTTAATCTTGTTCTAATTCCAAAATATGGTATAATTGGTGCAGCATATGCAACTTTGATCTCTTATAGCGCTGCGGTGTTTTCAATTATTTTATTCCCTAAAACCAGAAAACAATTTTTTATGATGATGAAATCATTATTGTTTGTTAACCTAATTAATCAAGCATTAAAAATTCGTTTAAAAAGAAATGATAAAACTTAAAAATATTTTACCCGAAAGTCTTTATTGGCCAATTAAAAGATTATATGATGATAGAATAAATCCATGCTATGTTAAATCTTATTCAAAAGAAGGTGAAGATTTAATACTCAATAGAATATTAAGTGAAAAAAAAGGAGGATTTTATATCGATGTTGGTGCTCATCACCCTATGAGATTTTCAAATACCTTTTTTTTCTATAAACGAGGGTGGCGGGGAATAAATATTGAAGCTAGACCAGGAAGTAAAAAATTATTTGATAAAATTCGTTCTCGTGATATTAATGTGGAAGTACCAATAAGCTCCGAAGCTAAAATCCTAAAGTATTATATGTTTAATGAACCAGCATTAAATGGCTTTTCGGAAGAAATTGTGAATAGTAGAAATGGATTAAGGGATTATAAAATAATAAAGGTAATTGATTTGCATACAAAAACCTTAAAAAGAATTTTAGATATACATATGAATAAGAATCAACACATCGACTTTATGACAATTGATGTTGAAGGATTAGATTATGATGTGCTTCTATCTAATGATTGGGGAAAATATATACCCTCTATTATATTAATAGAGGACGGCAAATTTAATTTGCATAGTATGGAAAAATCAAAAGTTTACAATTATTTAATTGAAAAAGATTATAGCTTGATAGCCAAAACTTTCAACACTTTGTTTTTTGAATTAAAATACAATAAACTTTCAAATGTATAAAATAGATACAACTGTGTTCTATAAAACTCAAAATTGCTTGGGAATATGGTTGCTTTTCTGAATTATTTTTTATACACTTCACTGTATTTTTTTTAATTTAGCAGAAGGGGCCTGATATGAAAAAATTTATTTTAACATTTTTGTTAATCGCATTATTTTTTTGGTGATGTTCAAGTGATGATAAAGACAATCCCATCTCTTCACCAAAAGGCAGTGGAGAAGATTTTGGAAATGGCCCAAGTCGTCGATGCGCCCTTACCGACCGATAAGCCGAAAGAGGCTGCGAAGGCCCCAAAGGAAAAAGAGACCCAACAAACCGCA
>JADFPP010000014.1 GCA_022562275.1 Bacteroidota bacterium | reverse complement strand
TTAAAATAAATTTATAAGCCGGTTTCAAACAAGGAAATTGTATTGTGAGTTAGAAATCTAAATTTATAAGCGGCTTTTTTCAAGTCTATATTGAAAACAGGAGGGAAAAAGTAATTTGAAATTATTTAGGTGAAAATGAAACTACATACTGGATTAATTGCTGAATTGTTGAGGTAAACACGTAGCTCAGGATAGTGTTCTGAACCATGCTTTTAAATATAAACAAGATTAATATTTTTCAGCCGCATTTTGAATATGAGATGCAATTAAAAAATATTATTCGTCTGATTTAATCACCCGTTTATTATCTTTCTGGCTCTTGCATTAAAATATAATTATGCACATTTTATCAGTGAACTTTTCATCTGTAACCGGCAAAAAATAAAAACAGAATTTTTGCAATTTGGAGAAAAGCAAACCCATCATTAAAAACTTTTTACAACCGGTTACAGCAGATAGTTCGAGCAGATAAAAATTTAATTACATCTAAGTGAGGTGCAGGAAATAAGTATAAAGGAGGTGATGATATGGCTACTTACATTACTTTGCTCAAATTCACAGATCAAGGTATAAAGAATATTAAACAGGGGCCCGATCGGCTGGACGCTGCTAAAAAAGTTTTTAAAGCTGCCGGTGCTGAGATTAAAGACTTCTATCTTCTAATGGGTCAGTATGACGCAATTGTGATTTCGGAAGCACCGGATGATGAAACAACTGCAAAAGTGGCTCTTATGGTTGGTGCCATGGGTAATGTTAAAACCGAAACGTTTCGATCTTTTTCAGAAAGCGAATACAGAAAAATAGTTTCTGCAATGACCTGAGCAGTTAGATAAAATTCAACAATACAAATCGCTCTGCATCTCACTTATTATGTAACAGGATGATAGGGATTTCTAACTAATCTGTTGGAGTGATTGAAAAGAAAAAATTCCTCCATCAATTATACGGAGAGAAAGTAATCTGGATTATTTTAGAATTACACAAAATCATCTCCGAGAATTTTGAACATATCAGAATATGTATAAAATAAAAGCAATTAAGTTAAGAGTTGAGGAGTATTATAAGCCTTAAATAAATTAGTAGAAACATAGAATGCTATGTCCCTACAACCCCAATGATTCTATAGAAAACAGTTTCTAATATTTTTTATAATTTTTATTACTTGCTATTTGGCGATCAATATTTGATTGTTTGTGCTGTTAAATTTAATTTTATAATATAAATTTATGAGGGCAATTTTATCTGCAAGTATGTCACTGAAAATAAGATGTGTGACCCTGATATGCTTAGAAGGCGTAAATCCCAATAATTTCTTTTCACGAATAATATCTGGAATTAGAACAAGAGAATTTTAATAAAAATAAATTTTTATACAACGAGACAGATTTTTATCAGGATTAGAGGAGGGTCCTATAATCCTGTTAAGTATTAGTTAGGCTCGATAATAGATCGAAAAACCAAATGAAAAATTCCAAAAATTAATTTGACTTAGTATATCACGAAGTGATATATTCCATATGCTAAAACTGAAAACTAAATGGTTCAACAAGTGGGCTAAAAAGAATTTTATCACAGATAATAAACTTCTAAAAACACTTGAAAATATATCAAATAATCTTGGAACGGTTGATTTAGGAGGAGGACTTTACAAAGTTCGAACACCGAGATATGGACAAGGGAAAAGTGGAGGATTTAGAACTGTTGTTGTATTTAAGGAAGCGGATATTGCAATATTTGTTTATGGATTTGCTAAGACTAACAAAGATAATTTGGATAAGCAAGAATTGAAATACTTTAAGAAATTGGCAAAAGATTTATTAGAAATTAATAAAAATGAATATATAAAATTGGAGAAACTAGGTGATTTTATCAGCTTAAAGGAATAATTATGAGAGGAACAATTAAAAAAGCAATTGGGGATACAGTCCAGGATCTAATTAGAAGAGGTGTAAAAACTTCGTTCTCAGAAAAAGAATTGAAAGAACTTGGAATAATAATTCCTGAAGTTGAAATAAATGCAAAGGATATTCAAGAGATTAGAGAAAAAATTAAGTTGAGCCAGAGTGTATTTGCAAAAGTATTAAATGTAAGCTCATCTTCAATAAAGCAATGGGAGCAAGGGAAACGAACACCATCCGGTTCAACAAAAGTACTATTAGAACTTCTTAGAAAGAATCCTAATATTCTAAAATATCGTATTGAATCATCTGCACAAACTAATCAAACATAACAAGTTCTAAAGGCGACAGTCCGCCGTTGGCGGGGTAAACTATTCTTGCCGGCAGGCAGGTTAAAATTGTGGAGGTAAACATTAAATAAATAATTACTAACAACATAGGGCTATAGCACGCTATGTTCCTACTCATTCTCAAGTTTTTTTTCCTATAGAGAAACGGGTTTACAAATATTTTTTTATGATTTTTATTACTTGCTATCTGGCATTCAATAATTGATTGTTTGAGATATTAAATTTAATGTGCTAACATGATTAATTGGTATTAGCTAAACTCCGAAGAATTCCTTTAAGTAAATCATAATATTTTGCAACAGTTTCAATATTTACTCTCTCATCCGGTGAATGTGCATTTTCAATAGTTGGACCAAATGAAATTATATCTATACCCGGATTCTTTCCTTCAAGAATCCCGCATTCCAACCCGGCATGAATTGCTTTAATTTCAGGTTCTTTATTGAACAACTTTTTAAATGTTTGCTTTGAAACTTTTAATAGTTTAGAATCCATGTTGGGCATCCACCCCGGATAGCCATCACTCAATTCTACTTCTGCATCAGCAAGATTGAAAACAGCAACTACACTATCTGAAATATAATCCTTTGCACTATCAACAGAACTTCTCTGGCTTGTTCCAATTCTTAACTTACCGTCCACTATTTTAATCGTAGCAAGATTTGTAGAAGTTTCAACCAAACCGGGAATATCCTGGCTCATAGAAATAACTCCGTGAGGTAAGGCAAGAATAATGTTAATAACTTTTGCAGTAAACTCTTTTGTAAAATCATCCTTTAAATCTGAATCAGCTTTTTTAATCAGGATTTTTACACCCTTATCAACTGCGTGAAATTCATTTTGAATACTTTTTTGAAATTTATTTATTAAATTTTCAGCAGTTGAAAAATCAGATTCATTCATAAATAGGATAACTTCCGCTTCACGCGGAATTGCATTACGTAAGCTGCCTCCCTCTATTGAGGCAATATTGTATTCAAGTTTATCCAATGTTTTTAGAGCCCTGCCTAATATTTTTATTGCATTTCCTCTACCCTCCAGAATATCCAATCCTGAATGCCCACCTTTTAAGCCTGTAATGTTAAGCTCATAAGCTGACGCAGAAGATTTTTTCTTTTCAGTCTTCAATTTCATAGTTGCAATAGTATCAACCCCGCCGGCACAGCCAACATAAAAGGCACCGTCCTCTTCCGAATCCATATTTAATAATATCTTCCCGGTTATAAATCCCGGTTCTAGATTCTTAGCACCTGTTAGTCCTGTTTCTTCGTCAACGGTAAATAATAATTCTATTGGTCCGTGTATTATATCCTGATCCGTAATAACAGCCAAACCTGCTGCCACACCAATTCCATTATCGCTTCCAAGAGTTGTCCCGTCTGCAATTACCCAACCATCTTTTATTGATACATCCAAAGGGTCATTTTCAAAATCGTGAACTTTATCTTTATTTTTTTCACAAACCATATCAAGATGACCTTGCAGCACAACTGTCGGTGCATTTTCGTATCCGGCAGTGGCGGGTACAAATGCAACAATATTGCCCACAGCATCTTCTTTAAAATCTGTATTGAGGCTTTTGAGTAACTCTCTGATATGTGTTCTTATTTTCTCTTCTTTTTTTGAAGGACGAGGGACTTGCGTGAGTTCATAAAATTGTTTCCATAAATGTTTCGGTTCTAATTCAGCAACAACTGCATCTGCCATTTTTTTTCTCCTGATGATTTACAGCATAAAATTGATTTTTATTCCAAAAAATAGTTATGAAATATAGATATACACTTTTCTTTAAACAAAAAATGATGTTCTAAAAAGTGAGCTATTGTTTATTATGTAACAATTTGTGTGTGAAGTGCAATTTCTTCTAAAACAGAAGATACACGTAAAGATTCTTTAAATTCGCCTGTATATACTGTTGATAATCCTTTAACATGAGTTTCAAATGCTTTATCCTGTGCATCCTTAAACGAACATCCAATGGCTTTAATTATCTGCATAATTACTTCATCAAATGAATGCCACTCGTCATTATATAAAATTACTTTACTCAGAAGACCAACGCTAACGTCTTCCTTTTCAATAATTTCTATTTCCGGTGTTTGTTCTGTTTGTAATTCCATAGTATTATTTTATTTAATAATAAAGATCATACTCCTTAAAATAATAAAATTTATTCAGCATCTAGATTGAATTGATTTTATAAGGGTCTGTCTTTATATTTTATATTATAATTATTTTTAATATACGGAGTATACATGAAAATTGCAGTATGTGTGAGTCATGTACCAGACACAGCTACTAGAATAAAGTTAGGACAAGACGGAAAAACAATTGATCCCGATGGTGTTACTTATGTAATAAATCCCTATGATGAATATGCAATTGAGGAGGCACTAAAAACAAAAGAAAAATTTGGCAATGATTCTGAAGTGATAATTATTTCTCTGGGAACAGATAGTTCTAAGGAATCAATAAGAAAAACCCTGGCGATGGGTGCCGACAGTGCTGTACTGTTAAAGGATGAAACGGAACGAGATTCATTCGGAGTTGCAAAAGCACTTGCTGATGAGATTAAATTACAGGGATGTGAAATTGTTTTCTGTGGCAAACAATCAGTAGATTATGATAACAATATTATTGGACAATTGATAGCAGAGCTATTAGAGTATTCCTGCATCACTGTTGTTGTTGATTTAAAAATTAATGGGAGCAAAATTACTGCCGAAAGAGAAATTGAAGGTGGAAGAGAGGTTGTTGAATGCAAACTGCCTGCTGTTATTACAACCCAAAAAGGTTTAAATGAACCGCGATATGCTTCTCTTAAAGGAATTATGGCAGCAAAAAAGAAAACAATTGAAGAGAAACCGGCAACAGAAGCAGAACATTTAACCGAATTAATAAAAATGCATTTACCAGCTCCAAAAAATCCCGGCAGAATTTTAGGAACAGACAGTTCTGCGGTTCCTGAATTGGTAAGATTATTGAGAGAAGAAGCAAAGGTTTTATAAAGGATAAAATATGGCGAACAAAATTCTGGCAATACTTGAACAAAGAGAAGGTTTACTAAAAAGATCAGCTTTTGAAGCAGTAACCATGGCTAAACAATTAGCAGCAGAATTAAACCTTGGAGCAGAAGCGGTTGTAGTTGGAAACGAAGTTTCAAATATTAACGACATTGGAAATTATGGAATTGATAAAGTTATTCATCTAAAGAGTACCGAACTTGAAAATTATTCGTCAAGCGGGTATAGAGACGCAATTGCAGATTATGCTAAAGAAACTGATGCTGATTATCTTCTTTTTGCAAACACAGCTCTTGGAAAAGATCTTGCCCCAAGATTGGCAGTGGCTCTTAATGCGGGATGTTTGATTGATTGCGTAAAACTAGATTCATCTTCGGGAGAACTAATTGCTACGCGTCCTGTTTATGCGGGTAAAGCTTTGATTGATGTTAAGTGTAATTCAACTAAAAAAGTTATTACAATAAGACCAAATGTATTTAAAGCAAAAGAAACAGGCAGCTCTTCCAATACAGATGTTAAAGTAATCGAAATAAATTCACCGAATCTGAAATGTAAGGTCGTTGATTTTAAGAAATCCGAGGGGAAGCTTGATGTTGCTGAGGCTGACATTATAGTTTCAGGCGGAAGAGGATTGAAGGGACCTGAAAACTTTCATCTAATAGAAGAATTAGCAAATTCTTTAGGCGCGGCAGTGGGAGCATCAAGGGCTGTTGTTGATGCAGGCTGGAGACCGCATGGAGAACAAGTTGGGCAGACAGGTAAAACTGTTTCACCATCGCTTTACGTTGCCTGCGCAATATCCGGTGCAATTCAGCATCTTGCAGGGATGTCTTCAGCTAAATATATTGTTGCAATAAATAAAGATAAAGACGCACCAATATTTAATATAGCCGATTATGGAATTGCAGGAGATGTATTCGAAATTCTTCCTGCACTAACTGAGGAAATTAAAAAAGTTAAACAAGAATAACCGGGAATCAATTGGAAAAAATACAATGTGAAATATTAGGATTATCATCAAGTCCTGCAACGGGTGGTGCATATGCCATACTCTTGAAGGAGATGGGTGGTAGCAGGAGGTTACCTATAATTATTGGTGCATTTGAAGCTCAGGCAATTGCTCTGGAGATTGAAGGAATAAAACCACCCCGACCATTAACGCACGATTTACTGAAACAGATAACCGAAAATCTTGGTGCTTTGGTTCTAGAAGTAATTGTAGATGAATTGAAAGAGAATACATTCTACGCAAAAATAATTCTTGAGGCATCCGGACTATCGCAAGAAATTGATGCAAGACCCAGCGATGCAATAGCATTAGCTGTAAGAATGCACGCACCAATTTATGTATCTGCTTCAGTTATGGACGCAGCGGCTTTCGTCCCATCCGGCGATGAAGATGGTCTGGAAGTTTCAAGTATAAAACCGGATGCAGATTATAGTAAAACACCTATAACAAAAGAAGCAAAACTAGCTGCACTACATGATAAGTTAAAGGCGGCAATCGACAGCGAAGAATATGAACAAGCAGCAAAACTTAGAGATGATATAAACAGCTTGACAAGCGATAATTAGACTAATCGCTGTTAACCACAAATATTTCTTTCCCAATATTGCATTCCAAACATCTCTCTTTAACGCAATAGTTACTGAATAATTCTATCATCCCCTGAGTATAAACACTCTGAATTCCGGAATTATTCAAATGTAAACTTTCCACAACCTGGCTTACAACATTGTTTGCACTTTTCTGAATAAAATTCAGGTACAAACTTTTTACTTCCGTGGAAGCATCCTTATTGTTAAATATATCAAAATAAACAGTCAGTATCGGCAGAAGAACATTTACAATTATTTCATCGGCTCTGGATAATCCTACAAAATATTTTATTTCCTCTTTAGCGTTCTTTTCAAATACGTAATGTGTTTTCCAGAAGCCACTTGCTTTAACAATTAATAAATCTCTTAGCATTGAAATAATTTTTTTCTTTTCTTCTTTATTTGTAAAGGCTGCAATCATATTTCCAAACAGATCGTATTTTAATAATCTGTTTAATATCCTGCTGCCGCCAGCGATTCTTACCGTTGGAAAATTTTGAGGTCTCAGTTTAAAGAAATGCCATTTTTCTTTATGAAAGTATGGTCCATCATACCCTGTTTTAATTTCAGACCATTTTTCAACCAGCTTCCTCAAATATTCAGTTGCTTTTTCATCCGGTGTCGTATTATTATTTGATACTATTCCACTAACATTTAATAATGAACATTCAATTATCTCTTCAAATTTTTCTTCAGCATAAAAATTATTCAAAAAATTGATATTTACCGCTTTAGCAAGTTTATACATCATCTCCTTATTTTTTGAATATCCAAGCGCTTCAAAGATCATTTCGTAAATTAACTGCTGCCACAATAATGGATCATTAAACTCATCGGTAGAAAATTTTTTGTTTTGAAATTCCTCTCCGAAATCATACCTTATAATTGGTTCTCTTATATTCATTTCTTTCAAGTAAATCATTTTTTTCAATCGATCCAGAATTCTTTTTTCTTTATTCTTGAATCTTTCAATTCCCAGTGTTGAAATAAATTTTAATTTACTCTTAAGCGCAACATTATTACTGTATTCTTTGCAAGGCATTGCAAACCCCCTGTTATTTCGTTCGGATATGATTGCCTTTCTTAATGCTGACTGATAGTCATCATTTATAAAATCCATTAAGCAAATAGCATTAACTTTTCTACCATCCTGCGTGTACACATAAGGTTGAAAATTTTCTTTGGATAATACAATGTGAAGAATAACTTTATTGTAATTTTTGTGAAGATAATGTCCATGCGCTTTCCAATCCCTGTGCCGGATATCAATTTCAACGTCCCCTTTAAATGTAACGCTGCCAATTTTTATTCTTGCGTTAAGAAAGTCCGGTCCGGCTAAATCTTTATTATTATTACCAACATCAATTATTTCAATCTTCTCATCTGTAACAGTTAGAATATCTGCATTAAAATTTTTATTAAGCCAGATCTCATATAATAATTTTTCGCGTATTTTATTTCCTGCAAACATTATTAAATCTCAAACTAAGTTGATCATTTTATCTACTACAAATTTCTTCCGAAATTATTGCCGTGTACAAAGCAAGCTGTATTTCAAATTAAGTAATTAGAAAATTATATACCTAATTCAACCCAATAATAATTAAGTAATTTTGTTAGAATTCTGATAATGATTCAGAATTGTTATAAAATCACATTTGTTAGGAAAGAAACTTGAAATTTTACTCTTTATAAATTAAAACGTGTTAACTCAATATTGCTCGAATTTTCTTATTAAGGCTCTGCAGTTCTTCACTTGCCTTATCGGCAAAATCCTCTTTGCCACTTTTATATAATAATGCCCTGCTAACGTTAATTAAAAAAATTTTTTTACCTGCTGCTTTGAAGAGGGATACAACATCCTCCAAACTTCCTCCTTGTGCACCTACACCGGGCAGCAGCACAGGAAGAGAGTAAAATGATATTATATTTTCCCTTAGCTCGGTAATGTTAGTTGCACCAAAAACAACACCACAATTAGCGTGTAAATTCCATTCATTTATTTTTTTAATAATATGCTGATAAAGAAATATTCCGCTTTCTAATTTTAATTTTTGAAAATCATCTGCACTTTTATTAGATGTAAGTGCAAGTATAAAACTGAGTTTATCTTCGTATTCTAAAAAAGGTTCTATTGAATCTTTACCCATCAACGGATTTAATGTTACAGCATCAAACTTAAAATATTCAAATACGGATCTCGCATACATTTTTGATGTATTCCCGATATCACCACGTTTTGCATCCGCAATTATTAAAATATCTGAAGGGATAAAAGAGAGTGTTTTTCTAAGGGATTTTGTTCCATCAACACCATCTTTTTCGTAAAATGCAAAGTTGATTTTATATGCGGCTGTATCTTCAATAGTAGATTCTATAATTTTTTTATTAAAATCAATTACAGGATTTTCAGATGATTTCATGCATGAAGGGATTTTCTCAATATCGGTATCTAAGCCTACACAAATAAATTTCTTCTGGTAATTCTTATTGAGTAATTTATCAACAGCCTTCATATTTAAAACAGATCAGCTATAATTTTTTCTGGTCCTGTAAATGTTTGCAAGAATTCCGAGCATTATCATGTTAACGAGCAATGAACTGCCGCCATAGCTAACAAAAGGTAGGGGTAAACCTATTATAGGTATTATTCCTAGAACCATTCCAATATTAATGATAAAGTGAGTAAAAAAAATAGAGAGAATACCAATCGAAGTTAAACTTAAAAACTCATTTTTGGATTGTGATGCTAATTTCAATATCCTGAGAAATAAAAATGTAAATAATCCAAGCATAATAATGGTACCAATAAAACCGAATTCTTCTCCAATTACAGAGTAAACAAAATCAGTCCATTGTTCAGGGATAAATTGTAATTGTGTCTGATGACCTTCGAGGAAGCCTTTGCCGAAAAACCCACCGGATCCAATTGCAGCTTTTGCCTGAATTGTGTTATAGCCTGAACCAAGAGGGTCGGACATAGGATCAATAAACGCTTGAATTCGTTGCTGCTGATGAGGTTTAAGTGCACCGTAAACATAATCCGCAAAAAAACCGCTGGCTAGATTTAGAGCAAAAATAGAACCACTAAAGAAAATATTTTCCTTAAATAGAAACAGTATCACCAAAATTAAAAACAATGCTGCAAGAAAATAATATGTTCCAAACAAAGATGAAAAAGCAACAAACCCAGGTGACAGAACAACAAACAGTGCAAAGACACTTGTACCCTTCCAAAATATTAATGTTATTATCATAGCCAGGAAAACAATGGCAGTACCCATATCCGGTTCCATAAGTATAAGTACTACAGGTAAAAACCCGATGCCTAATGCCATAAGAAGATCTCTGAAGGAATTAATATTTGTATTATTCATACTTAAGAAGCGTGATAACATAAGAAGTGTCCCGATCTTTGCAAATTCAGATGGCTGAAAACCTAACGCCCCGAATGCTAACCAGCTTCGTGCACCTGAAACTTTTTTACCAATTATTATGACCGCTATAAGTAACAGAATCGATATTAAAAAAGTAGGAATTGCTAATTGTTTAAAAGATTTTGTAGGTAATGAGTATGTAATAAAGAATACAATTAAAGCAACAAATCCCCAAATTAATTGCTTCTGGAAATTACTATCCGCAAGTGCATTATTAAATGTAGCACTGAATATTGCTGCTAATCCAAAGCAGAAAAGAATAATCACGGGAAACAACAATCCAAAGTCAAACTTATCATTTATGTGATAATCAATTTGCAATAGCTTCACCCATTTTTGTTTTTTTCAGCAACGAAATAGTTTTAACTTCTTCTGATTCATCTGGTTCAAGAGAATTCAAATATTCCTCAATAACTTTTTGCGCAATTGGAGCAGCATATGTACTGCCAAATCCAACATTTTCCACTATTACAGCAACTGCAATTTTGGGATTATCAAACGGTGCAAATGCAACAAACCATGCATGATCCTCACCGTGAGGATTTTGGGCAGTTCCTGTTTTCCCCGATATTTCATATTTGCTATGCCTTAGCCGGGTAGCAGTTCCCGCCCCGTGTACAACCAAATACATTCCATGTCTTACTATGTCAAATACTTTCTTATCAATTCCAACATTAAATGATTTGTAGTTTTTACTCACAAACTCTTTTGTATTATTTTCAATATATCCTTTAACAAGATGAGGTTGAACAGCAAAGCCGTTATTTGCTATCAACGCAGTATATTGTGCAAGTTGAAGAGGAGTTACACTAACCTCTCCCTGTCCTATCACAAGACTTAGCAAAATACTTTTTGGCCAGTTTACGCCGTAAATTTTTTCATAGTACTTTGAATATGGTATTAAACCTGCACTCTCCTGCCCGATATCAATTTTAGTTTTACTTCCAAATCCAAATCGCCTGCTATATTCAGACCATTTGTTTATCCCAATCTTTAATATCAGCTGATAAAAAAATGCATTGCAAGATTTCTCAATAGCCTGTATGACATTAACATTACCGTGGACTCCATGGCATTTGAAAAGCCGACCATAAGTATATCCACCATTACAGAAGAATGTGGTTGACGTTGTGATTATACCCAAATCGAGTGCTGTAACAGCAGCAATAATTTTAAAAGTTGAACCCGGAGGTTTGACGGACATAGTTGCCCTATTAAATAATGGTTTGCCCGGATCATTATATAATATATTAAGAAAATCTTTTGAGGTGATATATGAAAACTCTTTAAGATCGAACTGCGGGGAACTCACCATTGCAAGTATTTCTCCAGACACCGGTTCTATGGCAACAAGAGCACCTTTTTTTCCAATAAATTCTCTCTCGGCAGTTCTTTGTGTCTTCGCTTCAATAGTAAGAACAATATCCTTACCTTTTACGGCCGGTATATCATCCGCACCATTTTTATAATCACCTATTTTTTTTCTGCTGGAATTAACCAGTACAAATTTGCTGCCCTTTGTTCCCCGAAGTACTTTCTCGTAAGACTTTTCAATACTGTTGTATCCAACAAAATCTCCTAATTTATAAAATTCCTTTTCTTTCTTTAATTGCTTTCTAGAGATTTCTTTGGCATATCCAAATATATGCGAACCATATACTCCCGCAGGATATCCCCTATGCATATCCACAATATAATCTACCCCAGGAAGATTATCTGAATTTTCTTCCAGCCAGGCAACAATATCAAAATTAATTCCTCTTTTAATTTTTAAGGGTAAATATTTTGAATACACTTTATTTTGATCTAATACATTATTAATATATCCCGGTTTAACTTTCAGAACTGATTCAAGGATTTCATTCAATTTTTTATTGTAATCAGCCGGAGTTATTCTTAAGGTATAAGTGGGAATATTATTTACAAGCAGCTTAAGATTGCGATCGAAAAAAACACCCCTGCGTGGAGATAGTTCGATCATTTTGATACTATTATCAGCAGTTTTATCATCGTAAGAAGTTTGGTTTAGAATCTGCATCTGGAACAAACGTAATCCCAGAATAACAGCACCAATAATAATTATTGCTGATAAAAAAGTTTTCCGACTAGCAGATGCAAATTTTTCGCTTTTCAAAATGATTTCCTTTTAAAAGGAGATAATATAAATAATATACTTAGAACTCCAGTATATAAAGCCGGTAGCAATGCTTGTTCAAAAAAGAGTGAGAAAATATTCGCTCGTAAATCGAATGTAGAAAAGAATGAAAATATCACACTATCTACTATTGCACAAATAAATACTATCAAAGAAAAATAATATGTAGTGATATTTATTTCTCTTTTTGTTTCACTGGAAAAATATCCTGCTATAAATCCTACTACTGTTTTAGATAACATTGCACTTCCTAAAAGACCACCCGTAATCAAATCAACAAATAATCCAAAAGATGCGCCTAAAAATGTTCCGTATAATTGTCCTTTGATTATTGAATAGTAAACTAATAATATCAATATAAGATCGGGAACCACGCCGGCAATAGAAATAAGAGGGACCATAGTAATTTGAATCAGCAAAACAAGCAGGAAGATCGGTAACGGTAAAATAAAATCCCATTTCATTTCATTTTCGCCTGTAGAAATTTAATTCCAGATCTCCTATTTGTTTGCTTTTTACCTTAGCCAGAACGAATACATGTTCAATTGGTGTAAGATCAGCAAAAGGTTTCACCCTTATGTAACTGAAAACTCCTGCTTCCTCGGTTCTAAATTCCTCAACAATACCAATTGGTATTGAAATCGGAACAATTGAGCTGATTACCGAAGTAACAATTCTATCTCCAACTTTTACATCGAAAGTGATAGGAATATTTATAATAGTTAATTCTTCACCGGTCCATTTCATTATTCCATTTATTCTACTCCGCTCATCCATAACGGTTAATTTTAAATCAACATTGTTTAGTGTTCTCGCAATGGAAAAATTATCCGATAATACGTGAACGATCCCGATGAAGCCCTGATCATTTAATACAGGCATGCCCGGTAATACGCCATCCTGCTTTCCAACATTAAGAGTTATACTATTTTGTGTCATAGAAAGAGACCTGGATACAATTCTGGCTGGTATTAACGGAAGATCTGTAGTGTCCTTAAAATTTATTAAATGTCTCATATTGTCATTTACAATGCCATAATTTCTTAATTTGCTAATCTTAAGCATTAAAGCAGCATTAGAATGCCTTAATTCTCTATTCTCTCTCTTTAAATCGGTAACACTGAAGATATCGGAAATTATTGAAGTAATTGTTGCAAAACTACCAAAAGCAATTGCTCTAACTTTTTGAACATCCTGGTTTTTATTTTGTGAAAGGAGTAATAGACTTATGATGACGAGTATTATAAGGACGACGTATTCTCTAAAGTCAGCCCAAACTTTAGATAAAAACCTTAACATTAATACCTTCTGGTTCTGATAAGTACTTTCGAATATTGATTAAGATCATCAATCACTTTACCTGCACCCAGAACAACGGCTGTTAGCGGGTCTTCAGCAACATGCACAGGTAAATTAGTTTCCATTCTGATTCTATCGTCTAAACCTTTTAACAAAGCTCCTCCGCCGGTTAACATAACACCACGGTCTAAAATATCGGCTGATAATTCAGGAGGCGTTCTTTCAAGGGTTTGTCTAATTGCATCAATAATCTGCACGATTGATTCGTTCAAGGCTTCTCTTATTTCAACAGAGCTAACTTCTGTAATTTTCGGAATTCCCCCTACAAGGTCTCTTCCTTTTACCTGGATAGTAATTTCTTCTTTTAATGGAACAGCCGATCCAACTTCGCATTTAATTGCTTCTGCAGTTCTTTCACCAATTAATATATTATGATTTCTTTTAAAAAATTGCATAATAGCATAATTCATATCATCACCGGCAACACGGATAGATTCCTCATTCACTATTCCAGACAAAGCAACTACTGCTATCTCGGTTGTACCACCGCCAATATCAATAATCATATTTCCCACCGCTTCATCAACATCAATCCCAATTCCTATAGCGGCAGACATTGGCTCGGCAATTAGATGAACTTCTTTTGCCCCGGCATGTTCGGCACTATCCCTCACTGCTCTTTTCTCAACTTCAGTAACACCGCTGGGCACAGCCATAACAACCTTCCTGCTATTTAAAAAACCAGCTCTTACTTTCTTTATAAAAGCTCTTATCATTCCTTCTGCAATTTCAAAATCTGCTATCACTCCATCACGCATTGGTCTTGTAACTCTAATTTCCTTATGCTCTCTGCCAAGCATTTCTTTAGCCTTATTGCCAAGAGCTATAATTCTTTTAGTGTTCTTATCAAAAGCCACAATAGAAGGTTCGTTAAGAACTATCCCCTTACCTTTAACATAGATTAAAGTATTGGCTGTGCCAAGATCAATTGCAATGTCAGTAGCAAATAAATCAAAAATACCCATTATACCTCTAATGTTTGAAGTGTCTTATACCGGTAAATACCATTGATACATTATTTTTATTAGCAGCATCAATAACTTCCTGATCCCTAACCGATCCACCGGGCTGTATTACGGAAGTTGCGCCGCATTTAATTAATTCGAGTAATCCATCTGCAAAAGGGAAAAAAGCATCCGAAGCCACAGCAGAATTATTTAAATCCAAACCATGTTCTTTCGCTTTCATAATTGCAATCTTTGCTGAATCCAACCGTGACATTTGACCAGCACCGATGCCTAAAGTTGCACTATCTTTTGCGAAAACAATTGCATTAGATTTAGTATGTTTAGCAACTTTCCACGCAAAATACAAATCTTTCAACTCTTTCTCACCCGGTTTTATATTTGTTGCCACAAAAAAATTTTCCTCTATCAAATCAACATTATCCGGGTCCTGGAGTATTATGCCACCCGGGATACTCTTTACAAGGAGTTTTTCTCCGTTAATCGGTTTAAGCTGTTTGAGCAAACGTCTGTTTTTTTTCTTCTTTAATATTGCCAGTGCATCATCTGTGAACTCCGGTGCACATATAACTTCAAGAAAAATTTCGTTTAATCTATATGCTAATGCTTCATCAACCGTTTCGGTAAAAGCAACAATCCCGCCAAAAGCAGATACCGGATCACACCTTAAAGCTTTTTCATAGGCATCGAGCAAATTTTTACCAATCGCTGCACCTGCCGGATTACTATGTTTAATTATGGAACAAGAATTATTGCCCAACTCTTCAACTACTTCCAGGGCTGAAACTAAATCAAAAATATTGTTGTAAGATAATTCTTTACCGTGCAACACTTTAAAATATTCAAAAAAGCTGCCATAAATGTTCGCTGATTGATGAGGGTTTTCTCCATACCTCAATTTATTACTCAGGGGAAAACTGAGTCGAAGATCTGTCGGCTCCAAATTAAATCTATTTTCAAAATAGTTTGCAATGTGCGTATCGTAATCTGCCGTATGAGAAAAAGCTGCAACTGCTAATTTTTTTCGAGTTTTTTCCGAGACTTCTCCTCTATTAAGTTCCTCTAAAAATAAATCATACTGCTTAGGTGATGAGAGAATTGAAACGTACTTGTAATTTTTTGCTGCAGCCCTGATGAGACACGGACCACCGATATCTATATTTTCAATTGCAGTAGTAAGATCTACATCCGATTTATTGGTAACATTTACAAATGGATAAAGATTAACACACACCACGTCAATTGGATTAATATTATTCTCCCCGGCTTCTTGCTTATCCAAAGCGTTATCTTTTCTGAGTAATATTCCTCCAATGATTATTGGATGAAGAGTTTTTACCCTCCCATTATAAATTTCGGAGAATCCTGTAATATCGGATACTTCTGTAACATCTATTCCTGCATCTCTAATTACTTTGGCAGTGTTACCAGTTGCAATAATATCGTAATTATTAGATTTCAATCCCTTTGCAAGTTCAGCGATTTTCGCTTTGTCTGAAACACTTATTAATGCTAATTTTTTCAAATTATTAATCCGCAATTTAAAAATTTATTTATATGTTATCTCAACAACATTATTCGATTCTTCTTAACTGAAATTTGGTTACGGGCAAATTTCTCAATAACAAAAGGCAGTAATTCGTGCTCGATTTTAAGTACCCGTTCAGCTATTTGTTCAGGAAATTTTACATCCGATATATCAACTTTTTTTTGGGCAATGATTTTTCCTTCATCGTAAGCTTCATCAATAAAATGAACTGTAGCCCCTGATACCTTAGCACCGGAATTATAAACTGCTTTGTGAACATTCATACCATACATTCCCTTTCCTCCAAACGAAGGCAGCAATGCGGGATGAATATTAATGATTCGATTATTAAAATTTTTAATTACAGTTTCAGGAATCATTTTCAAGAATCCTGCTAATACAATTAAGCCGATATCAAGTGATTTTAAAAACTCTGCCAGGTCTGAATAGTGAATGAAATTTTCCTGTTTACCAACATTATAAGTATCAATGGAATTTTTCTTTGCATATTCAAAAGCCGGACATTCAGCATTATCACTAATAACTGCCTTTACAATAACAAGTTTTTTAAGTTTTGGAGAATTTAAAATCGCTTCAAGATTTGAACCTCTACCCGAAACAAAAACAGCAACTCCTATCACAATTGCACTTTTTAAATATATAAATCTACCTAATCAAGGTTGAATAATCAATAATCCATATTGAAATTGATTTGATCGTAATGTTCAATTTCAAAAACATTTATGGTCCGCGTATTCATCAGAAAATTTATCCATTCAGAAAAACTAATCAAATTTATTACTAAAAGTTTTTATGTTTTTTTAGTTTGTATTCTAAAGCATTAATTAGATTTGCCAGCTTATTCTCATAAAAATAATCTGAATAATTATCGATTTTTTCTATGTACATCTCTGCATCAGCAGGATAACCAAGCTTTAAGCTTACACGAGCGGCATAATAAAATGCAAATACCTTTACCATTGGCTTGGCATCATCATTTGCAATTGCAGAAAGAGCATAACTATATGAATGAATTAAACTATCGAGATAGAATGAAACATTACTCAATTGTAAATTAATTTCCGCCAAAAGATCATTAGTAAAATCCATATTTCTCAGACTTAAAAGAGAATCTTTTGCCTCTTCATAATTACCGGCATTAATTAAATTATCAATAAAAATAATTTTTAGCTCTGTTGTATCCGGAGGGTTTTCCAGATATTCTTCAGCCATTGCACTTGCATACCTATCATCGTCAATATCAATATTTCCTTTATTGGCTAAATTGAAATTCTCTGCCGCGAATATACTATCTCCTGTAAATGAAAAACATAAGCCCAAACGAAGCGCTGCAATACCGTGATAGTAATTTTCATTTAAATCCTGCAGAAATGTACTATAATAATATTTTGCACTATCGAACTCGTTTCTAAAGAAAAATACATCGCCTAATGAAAGGTTTGAATATTTTATTAACTGAACAAAAGAGGAATCGGTTGAAGAAATTAATTTATTTAATCTTCTTTCGGCTCTATTTAGGTTCGCCATACGTAAGTAAAAGATAGCAAACGAATGTTGAAAAAGCATGTTGTTTTTATACCTGATGTTTAAATCATACATTAATTTTTCTGCTTCTTCATTCTCCTGGTAAAATTCAGTTAGTATCTGTGATAGAAAATATTGTGCTTCAATCCTGGATAGCTTTCCATTCTCTGCAGCCATTTTTAAATATTTAATTCCTTTTACTTTGTCACCTTTAACGCCGGTAAGACGCATTGCCCATTTAAGCGCAGGAGGAGTTTGGGCGATCATAAAATTGAATAGCCCTAAGCCCATATAAGCATCATAAAATGTACTATCCACAAAAATTGCAGCACTTAAATAAGAGAGAGCTTCCTGGGTAGCAAGAATTACATCCATATAATTTTCTAAACGTGTATGCACCATTGCACGGTATGAATACGTTGAACCAATTATATAATTTATAAACGCAGTCCCGGATATTGAGTCCGGTAAACTGTTCGTATTGCTAATAACAGTGTCAGATAATCCAAGGAATTTTGCCAAGTCGGAATCATTTTTATTATCCAGAAATTTCCATAAAAATTCTATTGATTTAAAATGATAACCAGCTGGATCTTCCGGATTGGATAAGATTAAATTGTTAAAAATCTTTCTACTTTTATCAAAATTAAAATTGAATGTCGCCTCCAGCCCCTTAAGAATTATTTTTTCTTGATGGGGATCATGCAATTGATTTTGGGAATATGAAATATTACTTGATGCAAGAAATATAAATACGTTGAACAGGATCTTAAATAAAAGTGACATCATAGATAAAAATTTATAAAAATAAAATTTTAATCCTTATAAATATAACTATTATTGAGGGCGATGTGAATTATTATCTTCGCTAAAAAGTAATGCCGCCCTTATAAACTCTCTGAACAAAGGATGGGCATTAGTTGCACGGGATTTTAATTCGGGGTGAAACTGGCAAGCTACAAACCAAATATGATCAGGTATTTCGATGATTTCAACTAATTCTCTATCAGGTGAAAGACCGCTAAGTACTAATCCATTTTCAATAAGTTTTTTTCTGAATTTATTATTTACTTCATACCTATGTCTGTGTCGCTCCGATATAAAACTTTGTTTGTAAGCTTTCATTGCCTTTGTTCCACTTTGAATGGTACACGGATAAGCCCCCAATCTCATCGTGGCACCCATTTCTTTAACATTTTTCTGATCCGGCATAAGATCAATAACGCTGGATTTATTTTTCTTAAATTCGGCACTGTTTGCATTTTTTATTTCACAAACGTTTCGTGCAAATTCTATTACAGCACATTGCAACCCAAGGCATATACCAAAAAACGGAATATTATTTTCACGAGCATACTTAACTGCTTGTATCTTTCCTTCAATACCGCGTTCTCCAAATCCACCCGGCACAAGAATACCTGCAACCCCGTCGAACAATTTTCCGGTTTCACCGGAGTTACAATCTTCAGCACTCACAGGTCGCATAACAACCTTAACATCATTCTCAGCACCGGCATGAACAAAAGATTCCATTATACTTTTATAAGCATCAAAATGATGAATATATTTTCCAACTACTGCAACTTCCAAAATCTTTGAAGGGTTTATTACTGCATCAACAAAATTAATCCATTCATCAAGCTTGATTTTTTTCTCAGGTAAACGAAGCCTTTTAAGAACAAACTGATCTAATTTTTCTTTATATAAAATAAGAGGAACCTCATAAATTGAAACGCAATCGTAAGCAGAGATAACTGCTTTAGTATCCACATTACAAAATAGAGCGATCTTACTCCTTATTTCCTTCGAAAGTTTTTTCTCCGAGCGGCAGATCAAAACGTCCGGTTGTATTCCTGATTCAAGCAGATTCTTAACGCTATGCTGTGTGGGTTTGGTTTTTAATTCCCCCGCTGATGCAATGTAGGGAACAAGCGTAACATGAATACTGATAGAATTGGCTCTTCCAAAATCCAGCATGTGCTGGCGCATTGCCTCGATAAAAGGAAGACCCTCAATATCACCAATGGTTCCGCCTATTTCTGTTATAATTATATCGTACTCACCAAGTTCACTTAATCTAACAAGTCTTCTTTTTATTTCATCTGTTATGTGAGGAATAACTTGAACAGTTGCACCTAAATAGTCTCCCCTTCTTTCCCTGCTTATAACTTCGTAGTAAATTTGACCTGTGGTTGAGTTATTTGAACGGGTCATATTAACATCCAGAAAGCGCTCATAATGTCCCAGATCCAAATCCGATTCAGCACCGTCATCCGTAACGTAAACTTCGCCATGCTGAAAAGGGCTCATTGTTCCGGGATCTACATTTAAATAAGGATCGAACTTTTGAATTGTTACTTTATACCCGCGGAGTTTAAGAAGTAAGCCAAGTGAGGAAGCGGTGATACCTTTCCCCAACGATGAAACAACACCACCTGTTATGAATATATACTTTACTCTTTTTCTGCGAGCCATAAATTTTTTTGTTCTCAAATATAGATTATGATTGGCTGAATAGCAATTTTATGATGAAATTGAGCTGACGATCAATACTATTAATCAGGAAGTTTAAATGAAGCTTTTCTCCCAAAAAAATAAATTATTTCAAATAATCAATTGCCATTAGTTAACTTTTTACTTATTCTTAGATTCAAATAGATAAAATGAAAGAATCCATAAAAATATCAGAATTATTTCCTGTTAGTGCCAAGCGACTATTTGACGCCTGGCTGAACAGTATTGAACATTCCAATTTCACCGGTGTAAAGGCTAACATCAAACCTAATGTTGGTTCAAAATTTACGGCAGGGGACGGATACATAAGCGGAACAAATTTAGCTTTACAACCCTACGGAAGAATAGTGCAATCATGGCGATCAACTGATTTTCCAGATGGTGCAATTAATTCTAAATTGGAAATTCTTTTTGAAAAAGCAAATAGTGGAACAAGAGTGACTATACTTCATACAAGCATTCCCGATGGGCAAGCTAAAGATTATGAGAAAGGTTGGAAAAATCATTACTTCAAACCAATGAAGAAATATTTTAAAAAGCCAAAATGATGCTTGTTCTTTTTTTCGCAAACATAGCACTTATTTTTCTTTCTAGTTGATCAATCCAATCTCTTTCCGGTCATTATTTTTATAGCCAGAATCCATTCACCACAAATCTTAAGACTATACGGATATTTAATTACACCGTTTATTTTTAATAATAAATAGTTAATTTGTTGATCATTTTATTATATAAATATATGATTAATGAATAATCTATTGACGTACCATTTAAATTATTGTAACTGATAATTTCTACCGTAAAAACACATTTGAAAAATTATATAAAACCAGTTAGATCCTTAATATTAGTTTTAATTCTGGCAAGTTCAGCTTTTGCCCAGGATACAACCAGAAGCTTAGCATTTAAGAATAATAAACCTATCAGGCACTCGCCATATTTTCACAGACCTGATTTGGGTTATCAGATCTGGCAGCAGTTTAAACTTACACAGGAAGCAAATACAGGTGATGTACTCGCACAACACGAACTTGGTCTCAGATACCTTTTGGGTGAAGGAATGTCACCGGATACAATAGAAGCTGTTTACTGGATAAAGAAAGCTGCCAATCAAAATTTAGCATCTGCACAGTACAACTACGCAATACTTTTAATCAATGGTTGGGGAACAGATTGGGATCCGTTTAGCGCATTCAATTATTTTAAGAAAGCTGCACGATCAGGAATGATACAGGCACAATATGTAATTGGAATTCTTAATACCGATAATCTTATTGTTAAGCGCGATCTTAATTATGCCTACTACTGGATAAATAGATCTTCATCCGAAGGTTATGAACCTGCTTCCAAAATAGTCGATCAGCTTGAACGTAAAATATCCCATTCCAAAGTTGATTCAATTGCAGCTATTGAAGAAGGACAAATTAGTTATAATAAAGATCTGTCCCGCGAGGATAACACTAATCTAACTTCACCTGTTGGATTAGTATTTATTGATTTTGAATCTCTTGGAGATTCTATTACATCACTAACTGACAGTATGTTAATTGCTGATCTCCATTTGACTTTTGCTGACAGTGTAGTGAGAAAAATGAAACTGGACTCCCTAAAGTTCTTAACCGAGTTGGCAACATCTGATAACGTTGCACAGTTATTGCATCTTGCGGAAAGCGGAAGCCCTGAAGCACAAACTATTATCGGGCAATTGTATGAACAGGGAATTTACTTTCATAAGAATGATATAACTGCAGCAGCATATTATTTCCGTGCACTCAGAATTGGTTCACAAAAGTCACGTTATCTTTTATGGCAATTAAGTAAAAACACCGGGTTCCTTACCAAGCTGCAAAACGAAGCAAAAAATAATAAGGCGGAGGCAATGTTTGTTTGGTACGGGCTTAATTCAATTAATTACGATAAACAATTAGTTGTTAGTGATGCTGTAAATCTTCTCCAAAAATCTGCAGATGATGATTATATTCCGGCAATGATTGAATTAGGATTAAAATATTACACCGGAAGAATAACATCTAATAACTTTTCTGAAAGACTTGATTACTGGGAAAAAGCTGCATCAATGGGGAGCACTGAAGCAATGGTTAGATTAATTACTGCTGATATTTATGGTAACAGCCCGGGAATAGATTATAAATTTGCATTTGAAGAATTAATGAAAGCATCTGATAAGGGTTCTGTATTAGCACAGGTTACGCTTGCATATTGTTATGAGAATGGTATTGGAACTGCGCAATCAAAATCGGAAACTGTAAATTATTATAGAATTGCTGCCCAAAGGGGAAGCCAATATGCTTACCGCGAACTGCAAAGATTGTATGATGAAATCAGACCCGATAATCCTGAGTTCAGTTTAAATTAAAATTTTTTATTTCAGAGTTACCATAAAAAGTTCTGATGAGTTATTTTGAACGACCTGCCTTTCGGCAGGCAGTAGTGAAGAATCTTACCTACAACAGCCTACAAATATTCTTGAATAGCTCCGCCTTTCAAGGCGGAGAATTAAAACAGCGATCGGTAGTGTGGGGTTTTAACCACAACTTATCGATCTACTTTTGCACTATCTCAAATCCGTATTTATCAATAAACTCATCATACTCTTCCTTAAAAGTTTTCTTCCTGTGATGTTCCTCTTGGTTTTTGATATATTCTCTCACTCTATCGACTTGCGAATGACCTATTGATACAGCCATATATTCATCCTGCCATTCGAATTTATTAGGTATAAGGTTGTTTTTATTTATCCAATGTGATGATTCACCTTTTATTAGCTGAGTAACTTTTGAAATTGACTGCTCAGAGTTAAGGGAAATTAATAAATGGATATGATCACTGACACAATTCATAAAATCGATATAAATATTCTTTTTAATTGAGTTTTCCTTAATGTGTTTCAACAATTGTAGTTTTAGTTGTTTAGAGATAAGTTTATCTCTGTTTTTAGTTGAAAATATAAGATGAATCCAAATTTTAACGTATGGCATTTTTATTTTTTGATTTATTTTTAAAAATATTATAGGAATAATATAGAAAAAGTTTTTAATTGTTTGTATAAGTTTGGGCTAAAGCCCAGATGGTTTTCAATTGTTTTTTATCTCCGCCTTGAAAGGCGGAGCTATTCATAATATTCAATAAAGTATATCAACTAATGCGAGCGGTGATATTCCTAAAAAATATACTATATTTGTATTGTTATGAAGAAAAGCATTAAATATCTATTCTTCACTATCTTTCCTTTGAGTATTCTCAACGCACAACCCGATTTATCAGGCACTGTAACATTTCCAGATTCTGTAGGTATTGATCTTATAAGAGTAGAAGTATGGCAGAACAACCAGCAGATAACAAGCACAATTACTGATTCGCTTGGTTACTTTGAAATTGATTCTATTGTCACAGGAGTGAATAACATTTCCAATCCTGTACCATCATCATTTGAACTTTATCCTAATTATCCTTCACCTTTTGATAAAACGACAAACATTATTTATGAAGTTAATGAACCTGAAGAAATAACAATTACTATTTACAACAGCATTGGACAGAAGATTACAACTTTAACTAGCGGTTACAGACAAAAGGGATTTTACGTTGCTCAGTGGAACGGCAGAAACAGCTTTGGTAATGAAGTTGCTCAAGGTGTTTACTTTGCAAGATTTGATAATGGTAAAGATGCAAAACATATTAAACTGCTTAAAATAAATGGAGCTTTAAACGCAATCGGCACTTCAATTTCAGGTAGTTTTTATTCTTCATATAAGGGCAGTACAATAAATGAAGATTATCTTGTTAAGTTTATTGATATTAACATTTTTAACAGAGTTGATTATACAGAAATAACTGTTTCTCTTCCTGCACAAATTCATCAGGTCTTGTATGAGGAATTTTCCTATACAGGTCCTTCACAGATAGTTGGAGATGAAGGAGAGCAGATTGCAGTTGCAAAGAGTTGGTTTATCTATGGAACTCAGTTGGATACAATTGAACTGATGAATACAAACACCTGGTATTTTATTAACTCTACTTCCGATAGTTTATACTTTGCAACAATTGATACATCCTTAAACGGACAAATTCCTCTTGAGCTTAAAACAACTGCTTTGCACTCAACAGCAGATACAACAGAATTAAATATTAACCTAACTGCAGAAACTTGTTTAGTTTATGGATTTGTGACCACACCTAATGGAATGCCGTTAGATAGTGTGGATGTTGCAGCTTATGATACTCTTGACAATTTTCTCAATCGGGATATTACTGTGCAGGACGGAAGCTTTGCAGTAGATTCAATTGCGGCTGTATCAATAGACCTGATCTTTAATGATCTTAAGAACAGAGCAGATACTGAAACTTTGCGTGTAGTGATTCCAGCAGAAGTTAATAAAATACTGCAGGAAACTTATGCGGGTTACCAGGGCGGAAACCTACAAGGAAGAGAAGGAGAAGAAATAGGAGTTGCAAAAGCAGACTTCCCATACAACAACGGACTAGACACACTAATACTCCTCAACACAGGAATATGGCACCGGACAAGATCAACACAGGACAGCATCTTCTATAAGACAAACGACCCCCCCAAGCCAACGGAAACATCCTCATACAACTCATAGCACAAGCCACAGGAGGAACACAAAACCAAGAAGACATCATAGCAAACCTCACCGACATGGTCACACTGTCCGGCGGCATCTACGACAACGACTTCTACCTCAAGCTAGTAGACGGCAGCACAGGACCACCCATAGCAGGATACGTGAAAGAATCAGCAACAGGACAGAAGATTTACACCACCAACGGCCTGTTCAACATTAGAATATCCGCAACGCCAAACGTGACCCTCAAAGCACAGCACATCATTGGCTTAAATACACTCAGCTTCGAATCAAGCCATGACTTCGACGCCAGCCAAGACATATCTGACATAATACTCCACCCAGTTACATCCTACGGCATGGAACCTGGCCAGATGCCACTCTTCAAAATGTTTTACTTTCTCGTTAATGATAAGGCATTAAATTTTCCCTATTTTGGAAAGAAATACATGGACAAAAGCGATACATCGAGGCATAAATTCATCATTCCGGGCATCAATGATCTGGGAGATACGGTCTCAACCGCACTTCAAGATTCTGTTGAAAATTATCTTGTAACTACGTATATCCTTGGTATGCAAAAACCAGCACAAGTTGTAAAGCTAGGACTTAACGACCCAACACCTATCGGAGAAGGAGGAGGACAATGGATCATATTCATAAGGCCGAATGGGGGTCCTTACTCTGGGGCGGCGTTTGATTTCAACAATGACGGGATTATTGATGAAGCGATTGCTAAACTTGCGTATATTGGGAATCGATTTTATTGGAATGATGCTGCTGAAGAGCTGTTCACAGGAGAAGCAGGTCCTAACAACCTGTTAGATACACGCTTTAGGAATTTAACTGTTTTAGAGAGTGCGACACCTGGAGATGGTTCATTTTTCACATTTGATAATAAATTGCGTCATCTTGGTGAAAATTATCCGCCCCTAGAGGGGATAGAGCGTATTCTTGGAAATGTGAACATGATTGATCCTTAAAGCTAATAAGCTTCATTCCAGAGATCATGATAACATAAGTCACCTGTGCATTGTCCGTATATTTCTGTATAGCAACAAGCAATATCCTGATTAATACAAGCAGGCCATTTGACCACCATGCAGAATCTTTAGGACTGAAACTTAATAATTATTCATCTCTGTTTCTTCCTGCACATCAAAATACCTGTTATGGAGGAGCATGAGTTCGAGATTTTGTTAGTTATATCAAATGAGATAATGACTGCAAAGCAGTCGAACATTTGTAAAGAAATAAAAAGAAAAAATTAGCACGATGCCAAAGGTATCGAAGGTGAATTGTATAATTAGCTAAAACATTCAACCACGATGTGGTTGTTAGACCTCTTCGTTTTTTGTTTTCTACAAACTTTTGACCCCGTTGGGGTCAAGAAAACTTTCACAAAAACAGGATTATCTGCAAGCCGTTTTTGTTTTGTGCTTCTTATTTCCCGTCAGCTAAAGAGCTTGTGTGAAAATGATTAAACCAGCTAAAGCAGGTTAGAGAATATTTCGTTTTTTCTCAATTTCACCCAAATAAATTTGGGTGAGAATATTATAATCCGAATTTTCACACGGTCTTTAAAGCAGACGGCAATTTATGAGTAATAAAAAACCATCAATCTGTTAATAGATTTATCAATTATCTATTCCCGTTCACTTCAGCGAACGGAAAACCACAACTGTTAAAACACAGGGCATTAGCCCAAACAAGAATTTATTAATTGAATAGAAAAACAAGTTGAGGTTAAAACCTCATCGCTCTCTTGCTCTTTTCTAATCCACGTCTTGAACCTGCCTGCGGTAGGCAGGAGACGTGGCAATTCATTCATATTCCATAATTTTATAAATTATAATCTCTTTTATTTACTAAAAAGTAATTGTTAACAATAGCTATGCGTGAAGTAAATCTTCAATCAAAACTTCCTGAAATCAGTACAAGCATATTTACGATTATGTCTAAAATGGCATTGGAATATAATGCAATAAACCTGGCACAGGGCTTTCCTGATTTTAACTGCAGCAACAAATTACTTCAATTGGTAAATCATTATCAAAAAAAGGGATTTAACCAATATGCACCGATGCCGGGTGTGCCAGAGTTGAGAGAACAAATTTCTGCATTGATAAAAAAACTGTATGGAAAAACTTATGACAAAGATAATGAAATAACAATAACTGCAGGAGCAACACAGGCAATCTACACCGCTATAACTGCAACAGTGCAAACCGGTGATGAAGTAATTATAATTGAGCCGGCGTATGATTCGTACGTCCCCGGAGTTAAAGCAGCCGGAGGAATACCGGTATTCGTTAAACTAAATCCGCAGGATTACTCTTACAATTGGGATGAAATCCGAAGAAGTATTTCTGAAAAAACAAAATTAATGATCCTTAACTCACCGCATAATCCTACAGGGAGCCTTATATCTGAAGACGATATAAAGCAGCTTGAAGAATTAACTGAGAATACAAACATTCTGATTATAAGTGATGAGGTTTATGAGCACATCGTATTTGATGGAGAGAAACACATAAGTTTTGCAGAATCTGAGATACTTGTTAGGCGATCCTTTGTAATTTCCTCATTCGGAAAAACTTTTCATACAACCGGTTGGAAGATGGGTTATTGTGCAGCTCCTGAGTTATTAACAAATGAGTTTAGAAAGATGCATCAGTTTATAGTATTCTCTGCTAATACACCAATACAATATGCCTATGCAGATTACCTGCAGGATGAAACTCACTATAATTCCTTAGGTGATTTTTATCAGAAGAAGAGAGATACATTCCGGGGGCGAATTAAAAATTCTAAATTTAAATTGATGCCTTGTATGGGAACTTATTTTCAGTTGCTAGAATATGCGGATGTATCAGAACTTGATGATATGAAATTTTCAGAATATTTAACGAAAGAAGTTGGAATTGCTGTAATTCCTATCTCTCCTTTTTATGATGAAGGAGATACAAACAAGATTATCCGTATATGTTTTGCTAAACGTGATGAAGTTTTAATCGAAGCAGCTAATATACTTTCAAAATTATGATTTATAGATATGCATTTTGGTTCTAAGTGAATCCATTTCAATAACGTGTATCGTGCAAAATCTTTTTTTATTAATCTTGTCCATCAGTAAAATTCTAGTTAAATAATTGTTTCATCAAATCACAAGAATATTTTCTTAAATTGAAAGGATTCCTTTTGAATGACTTTTACCATGCATAAAATAATTTGATGAATAAGTTGAATAACTATAAGATAAAGAAAAATGCGGCATATATTTCCTTGTCCATAGGCTTCTTAATGTTCATCGCCAAGGTATGGGCTTACCTCATAACTGGTTCGGCAGCAATTTTCTCCGATGCCGCAGAATCCGTTATTCACATCCTGGCAACTTCAATGGCTCTGTACAGCATAATAATTAGTTCTAAACCTGCTGATGACTCACATTTATACGGACATGGTAATGTTGAATATTTTTCTGCCGGAATTGAAGGAGCACTAATTTTTGTTGCAGCGATTGTTATAATCTATCATTCAATTAACAATTTAATTGCCGGTCCTGTTTTAACATCATTAAATACCGGTTTAGTTGTTATTGCAGGTGCTGGAATAATCAATCTTTTTTTGGGATTTTATCTTATAAAAATCGGTAAGAGCACTGATTCTCTGACTCTGATTGCAGACGGAAAACATATATTAACAGATTCAATAACAAGTATAGGTGTAATTGTAGGATTAATATTAGTTCTGCTTACCAGCATTACCATATTAGATCCGTTTATAGCAATGGCTGTTGCACTTAATATATTGGTTACCGGTTATAAATTAATGAGGGAATCAATTGGGGGTTTAATGATGGAAACTGATCCTAATATTCTTAAAAGGATCACCAATATTTTAGTTGGAATGAAAAAAGATTTTTGGATTGACATTCACGAATTAAGATATTGGAAATCGGGCGACAGAATTTTTATTGATTTCCATATTTTCTTTCCATATTTCTTTACAATTGAACAAAGCCACAAAGAAGAAGTAAATATCGCTGCGAAATTAAAAAATGAATTCAGTAATCCACAGATAAAAATTCATTTTGATTATTGCACTCCTGAATTCTGCCCCTTCTGTGCCTATGATGTTTGTACTGTTAGAAAGGAAAAAAGATCTATAAATTTTAACTGGGATGTAAAAAAACTTACAGGTGATGCTGTTTTCAAAATCCATAATTAAGATTCCAGCTTTACATCAGGGTCTTTCACTTTGCTTAGTATCAACATTCCAATTATAAAAAATACACCAACAGATAAAATTGCTATCCTCTGACTACCTGATAAATAACTGACCAAACCGAATACCAGTGGACCTACTACTGCCGAACTTTTACCAAAGAAAGAATAAAAACCAAAGAACTCTGTTTTTTTATCTTCGGGTGTAAGTTTAGTCATCATACTTCTGCTTGTAGATTGACTTGAACCCATTGACGCGCCGGCAAGTAAACCAACAAAATAAAACCCAAATTTGTCATGAATAAAAAATGCAAGAGCAACAGTTATCAGCCACATAAACAAGGTTATCATAATTGTTTTTTTCTGTCCAATAGAATCTGCAATTATTCCAAAAACCACCGAGCCGCCAATAGCTGTTGTTTGAACAGTTAAAAAGAAAATCAATAGTTCAGAATCGGTAAAACCTAAAGTGGTACTTGCATAAATACCAGAAAAGAAAATTATTGTATTAACACCTTCGATATAAAAGAAATACGCTAAGAGAAATAATGCAAGATTTTTATAATTTTTTAGATGGGAGATAGTAGACCATACTCTTTTCAATCCTATTATATGATATGGCTCGACTTTAACTATTTTTTTTCTTGAATCGCGGATGAAGAAGAAAAATGGAAGAGAGAAAACTAAAAAGAAAAGCGCAGCCACGGGAAAAGTTTCTTTTATCATATCGCTTTGAATGAACGGATAAACAATGGCAAGCGTAGCCAATGAACCGAGATAGCCCATACCAAAGCCATATCCGCTTACTCTGCCGTAATTTTTCGGCACTGTTACTTCGGGAAGAAAAGCATCGTAGAAAACCAAACCCGCTTCAAAACCAATATTTGCTATTATGAATAAAATCAGTCCTAATACAATTTGCCCCGGACCCACAAAGAACAAAGATGCAGTTGCAGTAATGCAAATTATTGTAAAGAATAAAAGGAACCTTTTCTTACCCGCAGAGAAGTCAGCAATCGCACCTAATACAGGAGATATTATAGCCGTTACTATCATCGAAATTGAAGTGCCAAAACTCCAATATAGATCACCAATTGGTTTTCCATCGGCTATTATGTTTTTGAAATAAACGGCAAAAAGAAAAGTAACGACAACTATTGAAAATGATGTATTAGCAAAATCAAATAACGTCCATAAAAAGATCTTCCGCTTGTTTTTCATATGTGTTTGATTCCAATTTCAACCTTGGTTAAGTATGAATGTATGGTTGAATGCTTGTATGGTTGTGTGTAATGAATTTTGGATACACAATAATAATGTTTATAAAAATTTTCTCATACATCATTGAAATTATACAATCAAAATTTCTTGCATATCATCATTTCACAAATATTATTATCATCTTGTCTATCAATATCTTTATTAACTTGTTCCATTAACTACTTATCATCCCGATTTTTTATAATTGATTCCTCAATTAGCCCTCTTCCCTGCTTATGTATTCTGCCTGATTTTTTTTCATTTGAAAGGATAGCATCAAGAATACCATTAATAAATTTCGAACTCCCTGCTGTACTGTATTCCTTTGCTATCTCAATAGATTCATTTATTGAAACTTTTGGCGGGATATCAGGGAAATAGAGCATTTCACAAACTCCCATGCGCAGCAATATTCTATCAATCAATGCAATACGGTTCATTTCCCAATTCTTAACACGTTCTTTGATCTTATCGTCCAACTCATCAGCATGCAAAAGGATTTTGTTTATCAGGTCATTAGCAAATTCTCTATCAGGCTGATTAGATATGCTTTTTAAAATATCATCCATTAAAAATTTCAATAAACCTTTGTTCATCTCATTAGCGAATAAGACCTGCAAAACTTTTTCTCTGATTATTCTTCTTTTAAATTTTTTATACATTCTGAAAAAAGGAATATTCTTTAATTGTTAAAAAATTCATTTCGTAATACCACCTACTACAAAGCAAAACTCCAGAACACAATAAGTGCAATACTTTCGCGGATCTGCCAGAAGAGTTTCTGCTCAAAATTTAACCGTAATTTTGATGCGGCTACTTTAATGTTAATGTTATAAAATTTACTGATCTCTAAAACTCTTATTAAATGATACGCATCCGAAACAATAATAATGTCATCTATTCTTTTATCACTTACCAGGTTTCTCTTAATATAAAGTATTTGCTCTGTTGTAGAAGTTGTTAATGATTCATATTGCACTTTAGACGTATCAATACCTTTTTGTTTTGCATATTCGAAGGCAACCTGAGCTTCACTTCGTTCGCCGGGTGCATTTCCCCCTGTTAGCAAAATTCTGCCTGCATACCCTCCATACTGTAATTCGATAGCACGATCAACCCTGCTTGAAAGACTCGGACTTGGCTGGTTATCAGACCAAACTGCCGCCCCTAAAACAACTGCAATATTTTTACTGCTCTTTGTGAGAGCCCAGTTATTTGAACTGTAACCCCGCGTTTGAATATAAAGATATGTAAGAACTAAAAAGAGTAACATAGCTAATGCACCGTTAACCAAAGATCGGAATAAAACCATTCGATCTGAACCGATAACTTTTAACCATATAAAAGATAAAAAAGTAAATAGTATAAATTGGTAGATACTGAACATCGCTGCATCAATAATTTTATCTTCAGTTTGATTTAGGAAATACAAATCTCCGGAAGGAAACACAATAAAAGTCAATATGTATGTAACAATTAATGAAAGAAATAAAATCAATACAAAATAAATTATTTGCCTGCTGTCGGATCTTTTTTTTCTAAGATAAAACACAACCCCGATTATTATTGTAAATATGATAACGAGATTAAAAATGTTTCCAATATTTGCAAGAGAAAATTCGGTTATTGGTAACTTCTGATTTGCATATTTTATGTAATAAAGAAAAAAGAGGTTTAAGATGAGAGCAAAACTTAAAAATATAGTTACTATTTTATGATTATTATTTTTCATTAACATTTTTAACTTGTTATCTGAGTAAGAACATTTGGTTTATCCTGACAAAAATAAAGTTTCTAACAGAAAATAACATTTATTTAATCATATTATAAAAATACCACTCCGCACTACGATAAGGAAATTTCTGATTGTTATTAACAATTCAATTTTATTTATTTTATCTTAAATGTTTTTTTACAAAATTCCGTGTAACATTAACTACATCATCAAGCGTAGAATAAAACGTGGGAACGATAACCAAAGTTAATACAGTTGCAAATGCTAAACCAAATATCACTGTAATTCCCATTCATAATCAATACTATGTATTCACATAATTACATCAAAATCAAATTACGGGAATTAATAAGAAGGGTGATGGATATCACAAAACAGTAGAACTGTGCAAAGTACGAAGAAGAAAAAAAGCGCCCATTGGACGCTTATTAATTACTTTAACTTAAATAAAATTGGAATGGAAACCTGAACTCTAACGGGTTTTCCCCTTTGCTTACCAGGAGAAAATCTGGTTTTTAAAACTGCATCAAGAGCAGCTTCATCACAACCAGCACCAATTCCTTTAATTACCTGTGCTTTGGTTACAATTCCCTGCTCATCAACAAATGCAAGTATATAAACCTTACCTTCTACACCAGCTCTTTTTGCAATCTCCGGATACACAATTCTTTTCTGAATTGCTAAGATCCCTCCAATTGGTGAAGGCATTTCTTCAACTGCAACAAAATAGGTAGGTTCTTCTTCTATCTCTTCTTTTGGCGGAGGCGGAGCTTCAATTTCAGCTTCAAAATCAATTTCTGTATCCTCAATTTCTATGTCTTCCAATACATCGTCAGAAGGGGCTTCAATTGGAATAGGTGGTTTTGGTGGTGGTGGTGGTCTGGTCTCCTGCTTGGTCTGTTGAATATCTTTAACAGTAAAAAGTTCCTGAGGACCTTCAATAGTCATTCCTTTATTACTGAGATGCGGAAAAAATTTAAATGCCACAATCAATATTGCTAGTGAAATAATTGTACAAATTTCCAACACCCTTTTATAGGTCCTTCTCAAATCTGCTTTTGGATTTTTTAATTTCATTGATTGTACTCCAAATATAAATGCTGGATCAACTTACTAAATGATAAATTTATTGTCAATAAAGATTTCGTTTCTTTTACTAAAGGAAATCTAATTAGTTCCCGGAAATTCCTCCCATACCTTGGTATACGCAAACTGCTCATTCAGATATTTTTATCACTGTTCGCGGTAAATAATCTAATTTCTTCATTAAGTAAAATACAAGTAAAATTCCTGCAATCGCTCCTAATGAGTCGGCAACCCAATCCATAAATTCATTATATCTACCAGGAATAAAACTCTGATGAATCTCATCAAGTAAACCATAAAGTGATGTTATTACCAACGCTGCAACAAGAAAGTATTTTTTGAATAATAGAAATTTATTCTGATAATGTAAAGTGAGTGCTAACAAGATGGATAATCCAAAAAAAGCACCAAAATGTTTTAATTTATCACTAATTGCTACAGAGGGAAGATCAGCAGTTGGTAAAGACGTTGCAATTAATAAACATATCCAATAGACTATCAATGGAATATATACAAGATATACTTTTCTTTTTTCTAAATAATCAAACAAACGAATTCCTTAAAAAGTTAATTGTACTAGGTATATAGTTTATTAAGTCTTCAGCCATTAATGAATACTCTGTTTTCCTTGCAACAAGAAGATCCGCGGCAAAACTGTGGATATAAACTGCTGCAATTACTGCTTTTTCTGTATCATTTTGTTGAGAAAGCACCCCCGCAATTATTCCAGTTAAAACATCGCCGGTACCAAATTTTGCAAGTCCCGGATTACCACAAGAATTTATTAAAGCATCACCAGCCGGTGTAAAAATTATTGTGGGAGCATCCTTAAGAACCAGATATGCTCCCGTTCTTTTTGTAAAATTTCGCCCATATTTAAGAATATCTGTTTTAAGTTCAGATACAGAAATGCCAATCAGGTTTGCAAATTCGCCATGATGAGGTGTTAGAATAACACTCTTTAAATTCAGGCTCTTATATTTTCCTTTTTTAAAGGCGTAAATAGCATCAGCATCAAGTACAATTTTTTTGAACTTTCTTTCCCTAAGTATTTTTATTACAGCCTTTTGTGATTCATTACTTCTACCAATCCCGGGCCCGATTACAAGTACATCTGACCATAGAATTTTCTCTGTGAGATCATCGATATTTTCAACGGAAATATAGCCTGAATTTTTATCGTTGTAGGTTTTCACAACAACTTCACCAAGCTTTTTTTGTATAAGATTTCGTTGAGATTTAGGAAAAACTAAAATGCATGCTCCGGCTCCAATTTTTAATACAGATTTTGATGTAAGAACTGCGGCACCTGGATATGATTCTGAACCACAAATGCTTAATACTTTACCGGCTGAATATTTATGAATATTCCTTTGTTTCTCAGGTAATCCTGCAAGTGCATCCTCAGGTTCAATTAAATATTCCTGAGTGTAAAGTGATTTGAGATATTCATCAGACACTCCGATACTTCCCTTTTCGATTGAACCTGCATAAGAATATCCATCGCCAAAAAATAATCCTTTTTTTAATCCGCCAAGTGTAATAGTTAAATCGGAATGAAATATATCTTCACCGTATCCTTTATCTACGTCCAGTCCGGTTGGAATATCGATTGAAACTTTAAATTTTCGCATTCTATTTAATGAATGAATAATAGATAAATATGGTTCGCGAAGTTTTCCTTTTGCACCACTGCCGAGAAGGGCATCACAAATTAAGTCACAACTTTTAAGTGATATAATGTTTCTTATCGATGTATATTTTACAACTGAAAGATTTTTGTGTGATTTCTCCATTTTTTTTAGTACGAAAAAATTCATTTTGCAATCAGGAGACATCTCATTATTCGTACCCAGATATATAACTTTAACTTTGTAACTTGCATTTACAAAGTGCCTTGCTGCTGCAAAACCATCGCCGCCGTTATTTCCCTTTCCACAAACAAATCCAACAGAAGAAAATTCAAAATATTCTCTTATTATTTGAAAGATCTCTATTGAAGCATTCTCCATCAAGACAACACCCGGTAAACCCAGCCGGTTGATTGCATAATCATCAACTTTACGTATTTGTTTCGTGGAATATAAAGGAATCATTATTTAAAATATTTTTTGAAAAGTGAAACTTAGCAATAGATCACTTTAAAAACGAAGTAATCAAATCTATAAAAGAACCCGGAACTAAACCAAGAATTATAATGAGAGCAACAGAGATTATTACTGCAATTATTTCACTATTTAAATATGAAGGTTTATCCTCAGATTCTGAAGATTTAAAGTACATTATAACTACAATCCTCAGGTAAAAATAAATACTGATTGCACTTGAGATTATTCCTACTATTGCCAGCCATGTTAAGTTGGCTTTAATGGCTGCAATAAAAACGTAGTACTTTCCAAAAAATCCGGCGAACGGTGGAATACCGGCAAGCGCAAACATAATAAGTGCAAATAAACCTGCTAGAAACGGACTGCGGGTTCCAAGACCTGCATACGAATCTAAATCGAGATTAGTTTCGTCTTTACCCTCAACAATAGAAACAATTCCAAATGCTGCAAGGTTCATAAATGTATATGCAGCAAGGTAAAAGATAATGCCGGCAACACCATCAATATTCCCGGATGCTAATCCTATCAACATATATCCTGCATGAGCAATGGATGAGTAAGCAAGCATTCTTTTTATATCAGTTTGAATAATAGCAACAATGCTTCCAAACAACATTGAAAATACGGCTATTGCAGAAAGATAAGGAGTAAAAAGATGGCTATATGCTCCGCCGAACAAAGCACCAAATGTAACAATTAAAGCACTAAATCCGGCAGCTTTTCCGGCAGTTGAAAATAAGCCCGCAACTGTTGTGGGAGAGCCCTGATAAACATCCGGTACCCACATATGAAATGGAAATGCAGCTATCTTAAAAGAAAAACCTATTAAAAAAAGGAGAACTCCTGCAAGGAACAAAACATTTCCACTTAATGCACTAAAGTTTGAACTGATTACATCAATTGAAGTTGTAGTTGCCTTACCGTAAATAAGTGCTATACCATAAACTAAAAATCCGGTTGCGAATGCACCAAGTAAAAAATATTTAAGTGAAGCTTCATTTGCGGAAGAAAGTTTTCTGTTAAAACCAGCAAGAACATAAAACGAAATTGACATTATTTCCAAACCGAGAAATATCATTATCAAATCTTTCGCTCCTGCCATTAACATCATACCAAGTACAGAGGTTTGAATAATTATATAATACTCACCATAATAAGCACCATACTTTTTGATATAATTGACTGAGAGAAGACACACTATTGCAGCACTTACATTAAAGATCAGCCAAAAAATATTTACCACACCGCCGGTAGCCAGCATGTTTTGAAATATGATGGATGTGTTACTAACATCGATCAGAGCATAAATTCCAGCAGAAAGAAAGCCTATTATAGAAAACCACGGAAGAAACTTTTCACTGTTATCCCAATAGATTTCAATTACGACAGAAATTAGAATAAGCCCGCCAATGATTACCAGCGGTAAAATATTGTAAAATTCTTGTATGTTGTTTAGCATAATTACTCTAAAAAGATAATATCGTGATCACTTTCTTCGATTTTTACCTTATGTTTTCCTTCAAGATATAAAGACAATTTAATATGATTTTTGAAATCGAAAACATCTTTCCCTTTTTCAACTATAACCATTTTAATTGCTTCGTATTTTGATAGTTTATCTTTTAAATCTTTATATTCGAGAAAATAGACATCTGTAAACTCTTCTTCTTCCCTGATGTATATTCCTTTGGAGGTCGTAGAAAAATCGGTAATTATATCATCGGATACAATTACTTTAAGGAAATGGGCTTTGAAAGGAAGAATAATTCTGTTGTAATAATGAAGCCCGTATAATTTTTTACTTAAAACTTCTTCTATTGAATGCATAATACTTATCTCATAATTATCTAAAGAAAATTGCCCAAACAATAATAAAAATAGGAATTAAAATAGGAATAGAATACTTAAACATATAGCTGAAGAAACTCGGCATCTTAATTCCTGCGCGTTCACAAATTGATTTAACCATAAAATTCGGTCCGTTCCCTATGTAAGTCATTGCACCAAAGAATACCGCAGCCACAGAAATAGCTCTTAAATAAATTATATCGTGTTGGACAAATTCAAGAACATCTGCTTTTACATTTATATCGAGACTGTATTTTCCCATTGCAGCACTTAAAAAGTTCAGATAAGTTGGTGCATTATCGAGGAAACCGGATAACGCTCCTGTAGCCCAATAAAAAACTCCGGCGGTTAAAATATCGGCGCGTTCAGTTGCTACGTTAGCAATAAGCTGTAATGCCGGAATCATAGTTATAAAAATTCCGATAAAAAGATATGCAACTTCTTTAATAGGTTCAAAGTCGAACTCGTTCGCTTTTAAGATTTCCTGATCAGCTCCTTTAAAAGCAAAGAACATCACTGAAAACATTATTATCTCACGAATACCAAAAGGTAATGGAGCTAAACTTGGAACCCAACTAAAAACGTTGGGATCGATAAATACCGATAATATAATTATTACAAGATAGCCGACATTCTTCATCCCTTTAAATTCTATCTTGCCTGTAAATTCTTCTTCCTGGTTATTATTGTTTCCTTTATTAAAAGAATCGAACACATAAAAAACAAATAACAAAAGAATTAATGTTGGAAGCCATATATACCAAACATTTCCAAACACCCAGAAGAATGGAACACCTCGTAAAAACCCTAAAAACAAAGGAGGATCCCCGATAGGAGTTAAAGCTCCACCAATGTTACTTACTATAAATATAAAGAAAATAATATGATACGGTTTTATACGGTTCCTGTTCATTATAATGTATGGTCGTATCAAAAGCATTGAGGCACCGGTTGTACCGATTACATTTGAAATTAGAGCACCGAATAGCAGGAATAAAACGTTAACAAATGGTGTTGCCTTTTTATTCACTCTTACAAATATCCCTCCCGCTGCAACAAACAGAGAGCCTAGCAATGCAATGAATGAAAGATATTCAGCCAGAGAGTGAAGCAGACTATGAGGGTCGTTCAGAACGGCTAAGTAATATACTACGGTAACAATTCCAAGCGCAATAGCAACCTTAGGATAATGATGTACCCAAAAGTGGTGGTAAAATATAGGACCGGTTGCAATCATCAAAAGAAGAGTTATAAATGGAATTACTATAAATAATTCCGGCAATTCATGTTCCTCTCCGGTCTCTTCAGATAATATAACTTTTGTTACTGTATCCTTAATAGCAATATCATTGTTCCCTCCAAAAACATTTTCGCCAAGAATAAAGATGATGCAAAATGATAATGCTATCAGTATGATTTTATTTCTACTCATCCGGTATCTACTTTAATTCCACTTTTGGAGGTTCAAAAACCCGTTCAATTATTTTATCTGAAGTTTTTTCAGAAACATTCAGGAAGGTACCTGGATAAATGCCAATCCAAACTATAAATATTATTATCGGTACTAAAACAAATATTTCTCTTTTATTTAAATCTGTAAGATCATTGAGTTTGGGATTAACAACTTTACCAAAAACAACTCGCTTATACATCCACAACAGATACACAGCCGCAAAAATCACTCCGGTTGTTGCAAAAACAGTATACCACCAACTGTTCAAAACTGTAGATTTAAATGAACCGAGTAATATTAAAAACTCACCAACAAAACCGTTTAACCCGGGTAAGCCAATTGATGATAGCGAAACTAATAGAAGAAAGAATGAATAAACAGGAACCAGTTTTGCTATTCCTCCATAGTAAGATATTTCTCTTGTATGTGTTCTTTCGTAAAGCATTCCAACTAACAAGAAGAGTGCGCCTGTTGATAATCCATGGTTAATCATTTGGATAATTGCACCCTGCATGGATTCCTGTGTCATTGCAAAAATACCAAGCACAACAAAACCGAGGTGAGCAACCGATGAATAAGCTACAAGTTTTTTCATATCGGTTTGAACCATGGCAACCAAGGCGCCGTATATAATTCCGATTACTGCAAGGGTTGACATAAAAGATGCAAAGTGTAATGATGCCGCAGGGAACAAAGGCAGGTTGTATCTTAATAAACCATACGTACCCATCTTAAGCAGAACGCCTGCAAGAATAACACTTCCTGCAGTTGGCGCCTGAACGTGAGCATCGGGAAGCCATGTGTGAAATGGAAATAACGGTACCTTTATTGCAAAGCTAAGTGCAAATGCAATGAACAAATAATTTTGTATCGATAGATCGAAAAGCGGGGCAACACTGTATAACTCAACCAGGTCTGTTGTGAATTTTCCAAGATAATTTGATGCATGTATTGCAAGCCAGATAATTGCAACCAACATAACCAGGCTGCCTGCCATCGTATAAATAAAAAATTTAACCGCTGCATAAATTCTTTCCTGTCCGCCCCAAATTCCTATAATAAAATACATAGGGATAAGCATTGCTTCCCAGAAGAAATAAAAGAGGAAGAGATCTAAAGAAACAAAAACACCGAGCATTCCTAATTCAAGGAAGAGCATAAAAAACGTAAACTCTTTTACTTTTTTGTTAATGCTTGTCCAACTTGAAATTAAAGTTAAAGGAGTTAGAAAGGTTGTGAGAACAAGCAGCAGCAGCGCCATTCCGTCAATTCCAACGAAATAATTGATATTAAGATTTTCAATCCACTTAAATTTATGTACAAATTGAAAAGATGAATTTGACGGATCAAAATTAAAATAGATAACAAGCGATAAAAGAAAAGCAATTACAGAAATTCCGAGTCCAAAATATCTGATAAGATTTTCTTTTTCTGCTTTAATAAAAAGTAATGCTATCGATCCTATAAACGGAATGAGTAATAAATATGTTAGTAGTAAACTGTTTTCCATTATTTAAAAACTTAAAATGAGCCAGAACATTGCTAATAAAATACCGATCATCATAACTAACGCATAAGATTGTACAATCCCGGTTTGCAATTTTCTTATTAATGCTGAAACATCACCCACCGATCTTGCCATACCATTTACCAATCCATCAATAATTTTGTTATCAAATAGCTTCCATAAAAATGATCTTGAAGAATTTACGATTGGATTAATAACAGTAGCATCATAAACTTCATCAACATAATATTTATTCCACAAGGTAGTGTAAATTGATTTGAACTTTTCGACAGTGTTTACTGCAATTGAAGGACGCTTGAGATAAATATATGCAGCACCCAAAATTCCGCCTAAAGCACCTGCAACTGATATTGCCATCAACAAGTATTCTTCAAAGTGAGAATGAGCACCAAAGTAACTGAGTTTTAAATTAGCTGATTTGAATATTGGTGATAGCCAGGAGTGAAATGCATTTCCATGAGCACCTGAGAAAATTTCGGGGATACCGATAAACCCGCCAATTGCTGACAGAACTGCAAGTACGATTAACGGTACAGTCATCATTTTTGGTGATTCGTGCGGATGAGTTTGCTTTTCATCAAAGCGCGGCTTTCCATCGAAAGTTAAAAAGTATAATCTGAACATGTAGAAAGCAGTCATCATAGCTGTGAGAACTCCAATCAGCCAGAAAACAAAACCAAGATTTGTGTATGAGAACCAAAGGATTTCATCCTTACTAAAAAATCCTGATAAAGGAGGAATGCCTGATATAGCCATAGCAGCTACTAAAAATGTTCCATAGGTTATGGGCAAATATTTTTTCAATCCGCCGTAATGCTGAATATCTTGTTGTTCGTGCATTGCGTGAATAATCGAACCCGCTCCTAAAAAGAGTAATGCTTTGAAAAAAGCATGAGTCATAAGATGAAAAATCCCTGCTGAAAAAGCACCTGCACCCATCGCCAAAAACATATAGCCCAACTGACTGATGGTAGAATAAGCAAGAACCTTTTTAATATCGTTTTGAACCAAACCAATTGTTGCAGCAAAGAAGGCAGTGAAAACACCAATCACCGCAACTATCATCATTGTAGTTGGTGCCATTGCATAAAGTACAGAAGTCCTGGCAACCATATAAACACCTGCTGTAACCATAGTTGCAGCGTGGATTAATGCAGATACGGGAGTAGGACCTGCCATTGCATCCGGCAGCCAAACATAAAGAGGAATTTGTGCTGATTTTCCTATGGCACCTATAAACAAAAACAATGTAATAAGTGTGAAAATATGTTCCGGTACATCAAATGAAACTGCTCTTGAAAAAACTTCTGAGAATTTTAATGAATCGAAAAAAAGATATATAAGAAACATTCCAAGAAGAAAACCAACATCACCAATCCTGTTAACAACAAATGCTTTTAATCCCGCAGCTGATGTAGTGCTCTTTTCAAAATCTTTATCGTACCAAAACCCAATCAGCAAATATGAACAGAGACCAACGCCTTCCCAACCTAAAAACATCAGAACAAAATTATCTGCCAGTATCAGATTCATCATAGCAAAGATGAAAAGATTAAGATATGCAAAAAATCTCCAGAAAGATCTATCGCCATGCATATAACCAATTGAATATACGTGGATGATAAAACCAACACCTGTAACCACTAACGCCATTATTAGAGAAAGTTGATCTACCTGGTATGCAAAGCTTACATCCAAAGCACCAACTTTCATCCACGTAAATAAGTTAACATAATTTGTTCTCTGATCTGCAGGAAGGGAAAGTGTTTCGAAGAATGCTCCGATAACAATAAGAAAAGCTATACCAATTGCGCCGCTGCCGATCAGCCCAATTATCTTCTCCCCGAGAAACGGGATTTTACTTCGTTCAACATTTTTAATTTTACTCCCAAAAATTCCGTTAATTAAAAAGCCTAACAACGGAAGAAATACAGCTAAATAAATTAGATCAATCATAAAAAAATATAGCTTTTATCTTAGTGAAACCTTTGCAAAGCCCCGAAAAAGGTGGCGCAGCAAAAAAAAATGTTTGAATACAATAAGTATTGCCAACCTGTCGGCAGGCAGGTTTTAGATAATTGATTTTTTTAATAAACAAGGTTTCGCGAAGCCTCCTTATTACCACTTGAAAATGTTTATTTCATCTATGTTCACGGTTCGTTTATTACGGAACAAAGCAATGATGATTGCCAGACCAACAGCAGCTTCTGCAGCAGCCACAGCCATAACAAAGAAAACGAATAATTGCCCTATTGAATTACCAAGATAAGAAGAGAATGTAATTAAAGTTAAATTTGCAGAATTTAACATCAATTCAATACACATAAAAACCACGATTGCATTTCTTCTGATCAATACACCGGTTACACCGATAATGAAAAGTGCGGCACTTAATATAAGGTAGTATTCTATCTGAATTTGCATAACTTAATTAAACTTCTTTTTTGCTAATACTAATGCACCAATGGCGGCAGCTAAAAGTAAATAAGCTACTGCTTCAAATGGAAGAACATAATTTGTAAAAAGTTCTCTGCCGATTTGTTCAATGGTCCCAGCTTTAACACTTGCTTCCACTTCCCTGCTAACACCTTCTGATGGTTTTGAGAGTAGTATTATATATGTTAGTTGAATAAAAACCAGTATGGAAATAATTACACCAAAAATCTTTAGCTGCGGTTTGTAATCCATAAACTTTTTTTCATGTTCGGGATTGATTAGCATGATTACAAACAGGAAGAAAACCATAATTGCACCGGCATAAATAATTACCTGTGCAATAGCTATAAACTGAGCATTGAGAATTAAATAAAGACCCGCAAGCGAAGCGAAATTTACTACAAGAAGTAATGCGGCAATAACAAGGTTTACCCTTGTAATCATTAATAATCCTGATGAAACACTAATTGCAGCAAATATTATAAATAAAATAAATTCTAAATTCATCGTCTATTAGATTAATATCATTAAGGTGTATTTCTGTAAATCATTCTAGGGAATGGAATTGCTTCTCTTAGATGATCGAGTCCGCAAATCCAGCTAACTGTTCTTTCCAATCCTAATCCAAACCCTGAATGAGGAACAGATCCGTATCTTCTTAAATCTAAATACCAATCGAATGCTTCTTGAGGAAGATTGTGTTCCTTGATTCTTTTAAGTAGTTCATCGAGATCATCTTCTCTCTGGCTTCCGCCTATTATTTCACCGTAACCTTCAGGTGCAAGTACATCCATTGCAAGTGCTACCTTCGGGTTTTCAGGATCGCGTTTCATGTAAAACGCTTTTATTTCTGCCGGATATCGATGTACAATTACAGGTCTGTCAAACTGGTTAGAAATAATTGTTTCATCTGCACCGCTAATGTCTTTTCCCCATTCCAGTTCAATATTTTTTTTCTTTAAGATTTCAATTGCTTCATCGTAAGTGATTCTTGGTAAAGGTTTTTTTACATTTTTTAGTTTTGATATATCCCGTTCGAGCGTTTTTAGTTCATCTATATTATTTTTTAAAACAGTTTGAACTATATACTCTAAAAACTCTTCTGCAAGATCCATATCATCATTCAAATCAGCAAATGCTACTTCAGGCTCAACCATCCAGAATTCAGTAAGATGTCTTCTTGTTTTAGATTTTTCAGCTCTGAAAGTTGGACCAAAGGTATAAACTTTACCAAGAGCCATGGCACCTGCTTCCGCATAAAGCTGTCCGGATTGGGTGAGATATGCACTTCCAAGATCAAAATATTTAGTTTCAAAAAGAGTTGATGTACCTTCAACTGCATTTGGTGTAAGGATGGGCGGATCCATAAGCGTGAATCCCTTGTCATCAAAAAAATCTCTAATAGCTTTAACAATTCTGTGGCGAATCTTTAATATTGCAACTTGCTTTTTGGAACGAAGCCATAAATGTCTGTTATCAAGAAGAAATTCGATTCCGTGTTCTTTAGGGGTGATTGGATAATCGTGAGTATTTTGAATAACTTTAAGATCTGTTGCATCAAGTTCATAACCACCTTCTGCACGAGGTTCTTCTTTAACTTTTCCGGTAACCTCAATAGAAGACTCCTGCCCTATTTTATCAGCGGCATCAAAAGTTTCACCGCTAACATTACCTTTAAAATAAACACACTGAAGATAACCCGTACCATCTCTTAAAATTACAAATATTACTTTACCACTTGATCTTTTGTTGAAAAGCCATCCCCGAAGTGTAATCTCTTGCCCTATATATTTTTTCAGGTCACAAATAAGAACTTTCTGCATTAATTAACAGCTTTTTACCAAAAATTTAATTACCAAATATAATTAGAGGCATAGTAAAAGCAAAATAATACGTGATTGTTGAATGGTTTTTATTGCTGAATTGCTGGATTGTTAAACTGTTAGTGCGCTATATATTGAGATATAATTTAGTGTTAGTAGGATACGAAAATCTACGCGAATAATTGAAAAAAATAGTAGACAAGATTAATATTATAGGAAGATTTCTTTTAATTTCTCTTTGTTCCCCATTAGTTCTGTTGACACGCCATCAAAGACTACCCTGCCAAGTTTTAGAGAATAAACCCTATCAGAAATTTTTAACACATCATTCACTTTCTGTTCTACAATCAGAATTGCAATTCCGAGTTTCTTATTAAGCTCAACGAATTTTTCAAATATATCCTTAACAAGATTTGGTGCTAATCCAAGTGAAGGCTCATCCAGTAAAAGCAATTTGGGTTTCGGAATGAGGGCACAGGCTACTGCAAGCATTTGCTGTTCTCCTCCGCTGAGAGTTCCGGCATCCTGCTTAAGTCTTTCCTTTAAAACAGGAAATATTTCCAGAACTTCCTCAATTCGCTCCCTGGCTTTTTTCTTCTTGAGAATGTAACCACCAATCTCCAGGTTTTCTTTCACACTAAGTTCATCAAATACTCTGTTTCCCTGTGGACAAAAACTTATTCCCAGCTTTAAGTTTTCCGGAGGTTCATTCCCATTCAATTTAGATCCATTAAAGTTTATTTCACCTGCCCACGAGGGTATAGCACCGCAGACTGCCTTTAAGAGAGTAGATTTTCCAGAGCCGTTTGGTCCGATGATAGCAGTAATTTTATTTTTCTCTGCTATTATATTTACCTCAAACAGAACCTGTTTTTTATCATAACCTGTATTTAAATTTTTAATTTCTAACATCTCTTATTGTCATTCAGGACTCGTTCTCAAATTCACTTTAATTATTAATAGATTCCCACTTTTCCCGATAAAACGGGACAGGCTGTGGGAATGACAATTCAAAAGTATTTGCTTTTTACAAATGATTCATTAATCCTGTATCCAGAATCTATTCAAGGTACGCCTCAATAACTTTCGGATCATTCCTCACTTCATCGGGTGTTCCCTCACTTATTTTTTCTCCGGCATCCATAAAAATTACCCTGTTACAGATCTCCATTATAAAATCCATATCATGTTCAATAATTACTATTGATTTTCCTTCCTTCTTCTGGTCTTCAATAATGGAAAGTATTTTTTCCCGCATTGCAGGATTTATTCCTGCAACCGGTTCATCCAACAAAAATAATTTAGCATCCGTTGCAAGACAGCAGACTATACTCAAAAGTTTTTGTTGTCCGTATGATAAGTTACCTGCCAATTCATTCGCCAGTTCGGATAAGTCAGTATATTCTAATAACGATTCGGCTTTCATTCTATTCCACGATTCAGTTTGGGAAATTTTATTCTTCTGAAAAAACACGCTGGAAAGTTTTTCACCTGTTTGATCCTGAAAAGATAATAATACGTTGTCCATCACAGGCAGTTGCCTTATTAATCTTAAATCCTGGAATGTTCTGCTAATACCATCAGCAACAATTTTATATGGAGACTTATTGTTAGTTTGCTTTCCGTAAAAATAAACTTCCCCTAAATCTAAAGGTAGGAATCCTGTAACTGCATTAAAGAGTGTAGTTTTTCCCGCACCATTTGGACCAATTAATCCTAAAATTTCATTCTCTTCAACGAAACAGGAAAAATTACTCAGCGCACTAATTCCGTCAAATTTTTTATGCAGGTTATGTGCTTCTAAAATTTTATCCATCTGATTTCTTATTTCTATCTTCTGTATTCGTATTAAATGCATACTCCCCGATAAATCCCTGCGGACGCCATAACATAAATATTACCAACAGTGCACCATACAAAATCTGTCTTACATTAGCAGCGATGGCATTGGGCAGTCCTATAAACCTGAGCAGCTCCGGTAATGCCACTAAAACAACAGCACCAGCAACAGAACCTTTTAGGTTTCCAGCTCCGCCGATAATAACAATTGAAATTATAAATATTGATTCCATTATGGTAAAGCTTGTAGGGTCTATGTAAGTTATATAGGTAGCGTAAATAACACCGGCAATTGCAGCAAGTCCTGCACCTACCATAAATACCTGTACTTTGAAGGATGCAACATTTTTTCCAACCGCCTGCGAAAATACTTCGTCTTCTCTTACAGCTTTTAGTACACGCCCGAAAGGTGATTTTACAATTCTGTTTGAAAACCAATAAGTAAATAATGCAAGTAAACCGGCTAAAATTAGAAACTCAATATGAGTTGAAATTACAAAACCGAATATCTCCGGCTGTGGAATACCCGGAAGACCAAGCGGACCGCCAGTAAAATCCACAAGGTTATTTAATATACTGAATATGATTATCTGAAACGCAAATGTAGCAATTACAAAATAATCATCCTTTAGGCGTAGGGAAGGAATGCCTACAATTGCTCCGATAATTGCTGTACAAACAATTGCCAGACCTAAATTAAGTAAAAATGGGCTCTCAAAGTCTCAAAGCCATTAAAGCAGCTACATAAGCACCTACACCGTAAAAAGCTGCGTGAGCAATGGAAAGAATTCCCGTATAACCAACAAGAAGATTGAGCGACACAGAAAGAATTGTGTAAATGCAGATCAGGATTAGTATGTGAAGAAGGTATTCCAATATATTACCTTGTTAAGATTTCCTTTGCCCAATTTCTGAATCTCTCCAATCGTTTCCACATTCCTTTCGTTTGAGAAGGGGAATATAATTCCCCTAAGTAAGATACTTTTGTTTTTTCTTCAATGATTCGTCTAAGCTGGTTTATTGCTTTTGATTTTCCTTCTCCATCTGCAACAATGCGTTCAACCAATCCTACAACATCCTCATGATTCTCGCCAACACTTTTAACCCCTGATAATTTTATGCATAATGCATCAGCAAATGCAATTGCAGAATGAACAATAAGAACTCCTGTGGCTGTCCAATATTCCAACTCCATTGAATCTTTAGCAGCTTCATAAAAGTGGTCGGCAACATTCTAATATTCCCTGAAACGATGGCGAGGAACAGATTTTCTTCCTCTTCGTTCAGCCATTTAATAATCCTTTAGGATTCTTTCCTGTAATGATTATCCCTTCGTTTGCTATACTTTTTACCAATTGAGATTTCCTCTTTCTAATGAATTCAGATTTCGTAAAAAATATCGGTGCCAGGTTAATACCAAACTTATTATATAATATTTGTGATTTTTTATTCAGCGTATCACTGACGAATAATCTTTCCCTAACTGAATTAACAATACAGCAAATATCCAGATCTGATAAAATGTTTTCTTCTCTTCTTGCAGCACTGCCAAATATTACTGCACTATAAACTTGTTTTTTAAGTATTGACGCGAGGGTATTTATAACTTCTGCCGGGAACTTACTTTCAACCTGAAAAATTTTAAGAATAGCCTCCTGGACTAAAAAATGCTCACGGTTTAAACTGAATATGTGATCCCTGCCCCCCCGCTGTCTGTTTACAATACCAAGTCCTTCCAATAATGTTAAAGCTTTGAATGCCGATCTTGGATGCATACCGGATACGCGGGCAACTTCATTTCCTGTAAAGCCGGTATTGGTATCTAACAATGCACGTATGACAGCCACATTAGACCGCGTTCTGAACACTTCATTAAAAACTCTATGTATTACCATAACTTTATTTTATATACTTTTGTATATAAATATATACTTTTGTATATAAACCTGAAACTTGCTAATTGAACAGTTTTTCAATCCGACTTCATTTCCCGTCTTTGCTTAAGCATCGCCGGGCAGGCATTCCACCGGACAGGTCTTGTAATAATTCAATCTTAAATTCAGAATCCAATATCCGGCATCCAGCCGCCAGCTCACACCACCGCCTTCCTTATCTTCTTCCCCAAAAACCCTTACAACCAATGACTAATGAAAACTAAATGACTATTGAATGCCTACTGAATGACCAATGACTATTTTCACAATTTTTGGATCTTGTAATTTTTCAATTTTGAAATCAATTAAACTTCTGCTTTACGAACCTTCTTCCCCATACACCCTTCCGGTTAATAACCAATGACAACTGATTGACCATTTGATGACTATAAATGACAACTGAACAATGATTCATCCAATATCCAGTATCCGGTATCCGGCATCCGGTATCAGACTTCTACTTTGCGAATCTTCTTACCCAAGAATCCCTCAGGTTTAAATAATAGAAATACCAACAGTAGTGCGAACGCACTCGCATCCATCCATTGAGAGCTTATATACCACACAGCAAGGTTTTGTGCCGTTGCAAGAAGAAGTGAACCAAGAACAATTCCCCAAATGCTGCCAACTCCGCCGACTATCATTACAACCACTCCCATTAAAAGCATATTCATTCCCATTGTAGGCGTCATGTCTACATCTAATGCAACAAGTATGCCTGCAACACCCGCAAGTGCTGAACCGATTGCAAAACTTATTAAAATTATTTTATCACTTTTTATACCGGAAAATTTTGACAGCTCCTGTGATATGGCAACCGCCCGCAAAGCTTTACCTGTCTTTGCCCAAGACAAGTATCCGGAAACCAGTATCACTAATATTATGCTCGTTGCGATAATAATTATTTGCACAGGAGTTATATATGCGCCAAAAACATTAAGTCCTTCCTTAACTTCCCAGGTGCGGATGGATTTTGTGTCATCACCGAAAACCATTGAAATAACATTTTGCAGAACAATGTAAATACCTAGTGAAGTAAGAAGTAGTATAATTGCAGAAGCTTTTTTTTCCTTAAAGGTTTATAAATAAAAAACTCTATTAAACCACCAAGGAATAAAGACAAAAAAATAGCAGCAGGAATAGCTGTGTAATAAGACCAGCCCAATATTTGAATAAATAAAAATACAAAGTAAGCGCCGGAAGTGAAAATTACTGCGTGGGCGAAATGGAAGAAACGTGTTGTTTGATAAATGAGCGCAAACCCAATAGCTACAAGTGTGTATATAGCCCCTGCGATAATTATGTTGATGATAATTTGGTTAAGCATTTAATTGTTTTTTATTTGCTTTCTAACTATAAACAAAATTAATAGAAGTTTAAATGAAAAAGAAGTGCTTAGACCGCAACTATATATATTTTTTCATATTAGAAGTGTGAGTTTATAACTCACATTTCCTATGCAAGACCTCATTGAAATAGTATTAATGAGTAAAACATGTACAAAAGTGTTACTATACTCTTGAAAACATTCTCGGTTTTGCCAGGAGTTTTTGTGTTTCTAAACAGAAACCAGTCAAGCATCAGGCGATGAGTATTGAAAAAACAATAATGCAAAATAAGCGCCAGATATGTAAATCACAGCTTGCGTAAAATTGAAGAAACAACTTGTAGGATATATAATAGTAAAACCTATAGCAACAATTAAATACTAGCCGAAATAATGCTATTGAATATTAGGTGGTTTATCATCTACGATTGAGAATTGATAATTTAAAAGGCATTTTCATTAAAATGACTATTCAACATCGCTTCATTTGCTCTCTAATATGAGAGTTTTGGAAATAAGTCCCATTAAAGTGTTGTTCTTCCCAGTTATATATTTCAATTTGACCAAAATAGTAAGAACCAGAAGTAAAATTAGCAACCGCAAAAAAGCCAGATTCAATTCTATTTTTTCCATTTTTTGAAGTCATATTCTTTAACCTTTCTATCTTAATATTTTTTGCATTAACCAGTTCTATTAGATGATTAAGTAATCTTCTGAAATAGTTAATTCTATCTAAATGTTTTTGCCCAAAATAATTATCTTCTCTCTGCTTAAAAAATGAGTCATGAAAAGCAAGTAATAACTGATTTTTATCATTAATAAGTTTGTTCCAAAAATTATCAAATTTGGTTATATTTTTAATTAAGTTATTATTATTAATCATTTTCCTAATATGGCTTAAATCAAAATTATAAATACCAATCGTGACATTTACACCACTATTTGCCTTCTGTTTAATAAGATTTTTATAATTATTTTTAAGTGGATTATCTGTCATTTCACCTAGAAAAGTTGTAGGTATAACTATATATAGTTCATCATCTTTTTTGGAGTCAGACAAAATATCAATAGTTTTTCTTAAGTAATCTTCAAGAGTATTAGTTTTAGATTCTTTAATTTCAAAATATATTTTTGCTCCAATGAACAAAGCAGCAATTGCTAACCACAATAGTGTAATATCTACAAAACTCCATTCTTGTAAAATGTCCCAGTTTTGAAATGGGCCTAAAAATAAATTCCTAAGGATAAAGTGATGGAAAAAAATTGCTGCAATAGGAAGTAGAAGAAACCACATAAAAGAAAGAAGCTTATCTTTTCTAATAAATGGTCCAAAAAATCTTTTGAAGGGATCGAGAAACTTGAGGTTATTGATTTGTTGCTTAAATGATAAGTAAAAGAAAAGAAGAGAAAGAATTACGAAATCGTATTTATCGTTAATCCCTATATCTGTTTCGGTTCTAATAAAATCAGTAAGTATTTCGATTACAAATATTAATAAGAGAATCAAAATAATTACTTTTCTCAAGTTAATAGGGAACAAAGATTTCCAATTAGATATAAAATTATTCAAGATCATTTTAAAAGATATTTCTGAAGTTTTTCTTTGACCAGTTTGTTTAATCATTCTTTTATGTACCCCTAAGGTATGGTAAAATTATACATTTGATATTAACCGAGTTAATTGAATTAAAGAATTTCTAGGAAAATTAGTCGGAAATGCATTTGCAATATTCTTAGCTTTTAAACAAATTACGTTTAATAGTTTTTTAGAGGATTTAATAGCATTTGAGTAAAGAATAAATTTATTATGATTTTCCTGATTAATTAAATTGTCACTTATAGTTTTTATAAATAATCGATTTGTCATTTTATTTTTTTTAACGGACGATAACTCTTGATATAAAAAATATAGAACCAAATTAGGTTGATGATTTTCTAAATCTTGAAAAGATGGTTTACCAAGCGAATATTCGGAAGGCATAAATTCAACAATATCATCTCTGTGCTGAAGCGCTATTCCAATCAATTTACCATATTCGCTAAGTTTATTAATAATTGATTTTTTTTCATCAGCTATTATCGCAGGAATTGAGGCAGCGTTAGACATTAGTTTACCACATTTTAAAAATGCAATTTGATCTAATATTTGTAAGTTTAGTTTAGAATAATCATTGAAATTCTCAGTTAGGAACTGACCATAATTCAATTTAAGATATGCATCAACTAGCAGTTCGCGAATTTTTTGGTTAGTTATTGAACTAATTATTTTGAAATAGATACCATACAAAATTGTTGAAATAATAATAGCTTTATTTTGACCGAATAAACAGAAAAGATTTTTTTTATTATTTCTAGCGAAATTATTATCAAACACATCATCACTTATAAAAGCAGCTTGCATTAACAATTCTGAGGCTATTGAAACAAGAAATATTTCATCCGATTTAAGTTTGTATGACTTTGCTATTTGATTAAACAGAAAAGTTTCTTCACATAACTCCAGGTTACTATTAAGTGAGTCAATAATATTCTTTTTCGACTCCGATAAACCTCTCAAGTTTTTGGACACAAAATGAATAATGTTTTGCTTTGATCCAACAGATTCGTTAAAAATTCTTTGTTCTATTTTCATACGATTTTTTTCTTTTTATGGATAAAACACCTTTAACTTCAGAATTAGATGTAAGCGCAATATTATTTTTTTCTTTTTTTGTAAAAGAACTTTTTTGATTCAGTTTTGTTATTCTTGAAAATTTAAGACCAGGCATAATTACTCCTTAATATTTTACAAATTTATTATTACTTACCTTTTTCAATTTGATTGGAAGAAGAACATCTCCATTATTATCCACAGAAAATTTCCCTAGTAATCCCTCAAAATCTTTTAGCTTATACAACTGTTCCTTTATTTTATTTTGGTCAAACTTTATAGATTTTAAAGATTGCCAAATCATATATACTGCATCATAGGCCACAGCAGCGTAACCATCTGGTATTGTGTATAATTATTTTCAAAACTATTAACAAATTTCCGGGCACGTGGATTAGTGGGATCTGGATCGAAAGTGATAGATGTAAATATTATACCTTCTGCCGATTTTCCTGCGGTTTTTAGGATATCCGGATCTTCAAAAATTGCAGTACTAATAACCCTTGTTTTTATACCCAGTTCCCTAAATTGCTTTACTATTATTCCCATTTCTTTATAACCAATTAAATAAATAGCATCTGCTTTATTTTGTTTTAATTTTAGCGCAATGGAACGAAAGTCTCTTGTTCCATCATTATATGAAATAGATTGAAGAATTATTCCTCCAAAGGTCTTGAATTTATTTCTGAATGTTTCTTCTACACCTATACCATAATCAGTATTGATAAATACAATAGAGATATTTTTCAGCTTTATTGAATCAAATGCAAATTCGGCCATCAAAGCACCTTCGTATAAATCAGAAGAAACATTCCTAAATATATAATCTCCTGCATTCGTAATTTCTGGAGATGAAGCCCCTGGAGACAAAAGCAAGATTTTATTTCTTTCAGCTATAGGTGCAATAGCCAATACTTCAGAACTTGATATTGGCCCAATTATAATTTTTACTTTATCTATACTTGTCAATTTTTCTATTGCAGATACAGCATCACGAGACTGACTTTTTGTATCTTCATAAATAGGATTGATTTTGTATGTTTCACTTGAATTATTAATCTCCTCAATAGCCAAATCAATCCCCTTCTTTGAAGATTTTCCATAAGCCCCTCTATCCCCAGATAAGGATAGGATAACTCCAATATTTATTACTTTACTTTCCTTCTTTCCACATCCAGCCAACAAAATTGCAATAAGAAATAATATCAAATAATTTTTTAATTTCATTTTATCACCTTTCATTTATCCTGCTTTTAATATTGGCAATTCATCCCAGGTTCTTCCTTCAAGGATTCTTCCTGCTTTCTTTTTGTTTGTTCCGCCCCATTGCTTAAAGAAGAATGGCACTCCAGCTTCTTTGCATTGGTCTTTTATATCTAATACCCATTCCTCATTCATTGGTCTCGCTTTGGGTCCTGATTCCCCGCCAACTATCACCCACCGGATATTTTTTAATTTTAATTTTCTTATAGGACCTATCAATGGTTCAATAGATAAAAATTTTATATAAGCACCGGTATTCCTTAAATCCTCTATACGGTAAGTATATTCCTGGTTTTCTACACTTACTCCAATCCAGATATTTTTCCCCCAAATTAATTCTTTATTTAATTCTTTCAATCTATCTGATCTTTTAGTTAATACCTGGTAAGTATGCCAGGGTGTTTTGTTCATTACATCAAATACTTTTTGTATAAATTCTAACGGAACATTTTTATGGAACAAGTCACTCATTGAGTTAACAAAAATAGTTT
>JADFPP010000073.1 GCA_022562275.1 Bacteroidota bacterium | reverse complement strand
GAAATTCGTTGAGCTAATGACCTTTTTCAGAGTGTATTACCGTAAGAATATTGTAAGAGGAGTCTGTAACTCCTTATATTACAATATATATGGCGGAGAGAGTGGGATTCGAACCCACGGTACCCGTAAAGGTACACACGCTTTCCAGGCGTGCCAATTAAGCCACTCTTGCATCTCTCCGGAGTTGGAAGAGCAAATATAAATATTAGAGTCATCTTAGCCAATTGTTATTGCCAGTAAACAAGCTTTTAACAATTGGATTCAAATCATTGTAATTAGTATATAAAAATATATAATTTTGAAATTATATTTAATAATGATTACAATTCGAACATTATTTCGTGTTAAATTAGACAGTTAAATAAAGAGAGATAAAAACAAACTAATGAATCCCTATAACCCTAAAAAAGGTAATGCTACACTCGCAATTTTGATTATTATATTTGGTGCAGTATTACTTTATCTAATCTTGAAACTTGCTACTGGATGAGAAGACATAGCTATTTACTAAATTATTGATTTTGATATGGGGGATCAAAAATAAAGTAGTAACTCATATTAAAACATTGCAAAAAATATTATCAAAAACTTTAATAATTATCGGAGAGGTGCCGGAGTGGTTTAACGGGGCGGTCTCGAAAACCGTTGTGGTACTTGTACCACCGAGAGTTCGAATCTCTCCCTCTCCGCAAAATGTTTTACGCATATATACTTAAAAGTCTTAAGGACAATACATATTACTATGGCAGTACTTCAAATACATCATCAAGATTAAAGTCTCACAATGCTGGCAGGGTTAAGTACACTAAAGGTCGTCGTCCCTGGAAACTTCATTATTTTGAAGAGTTTTCGACCCGTGCAGAGGCAATGAAAAGAGAAAAGTTTTTCAAATCGATTGATGGCTATATATGGCTAAAAAAAAGGAACATAACATAATTTATCTCCACCGAGAGTTCTCCCGAAGGGACTCCCTGGGAGGAATCTCTCCCTCTCCGCAGAATGTTTTACGCATACATACTTAAAAGTCTTAAGGACAATACATATTACTATGGCAGTACTTCAAATACATCATCAAGATTAAAGTCTCACAATGCCGGCAGGGTTAAGTACACTAAAGGTCGTCGTCCTTGGAAACTTCATTATTTTGAAGAGTTTGCGACCCGTGCAGAGGCAATGAAAAGAGAAAAGTTTTTCAAATCTATTGATGGCTATATATGGCTAAAAAAAAGGAACATAACATAATTTATCTCCACCGAGAGTTCTCCCGAAGGGACTCCCTGGGAGGAATCTCTCCCTCTCTCTCTCTCCGCAGAATGTATTATATTTCATTCGTTTCAATAAGTATAATCATCTATTATTGATGTTAACCATAAGTTTTATATGTTATAAACTAATTAAATTAATAACTTTTACTTTATTTATATCTAATGTTAAAAGTAATAATAATATTAATATTTATATTCTTAGCATTTGGAGTAGTAAGCATCTCAATTATGTACCAAGCTAAAGATTCTAACTTTGCTAATCTTAATAATATAAATAATATAGTTGAGCCTAAATGTTTATCTATAAAAGAGATTCAGAAATTGACTGCGCAATCTAACTATCACTTTACAGTTGTTAATATGGTTCAATGAATTTCAAATTTTTCTTGCTTGCAATATATGCACTCCGTCCGAACTATTCCTGGATAGACTAATCAAATAATATAACCTCTTATCCATTTTGAGTTTACAAACGCTCATTCAATTATTAGTTTTAATCCGGTCAATTTGAGAAAGTTCTTTTTACAACATTGGAGGTTATAATGAAATCAACAGTATTACTATTACTATTCGTGTTTACAATTTTTATGTCGGTGGGTTTGGCAAATGACCCGGCTAAGCAAGTAAAAGCATTTAATAAAGACTTAGCAACTAAAAATTTACTGATTGGTTTGGAAAGCAAGAACAATGGGTTGATTTCGAGTAGTGCATTCTACTTAGGAGAATACAATTCAACTCAAGCGGTAATACCTTTAATGAAAATATTGAAAAACTCTGCAGCAGAAGAATTGAGAATATCGGCAGCACTGGCATTATTAAAGATTGGTGATGCAAGAGGAATATACGCAATTAAACAAGCTATCAAATTCGATGAAAGTGAAAGAGTGAGTAATATTTGCAGCAAATTTTACAATGCTTATCTAAGCCAAAAATATTCTGCCGATTCATAAATAATTGAAGTTGAATATTCCGTACAACGGATAACATGCTACCCGGAATAGCCCCGATAACTTCGGGGCTTTTCTATGATACTTCCCATAAAATACAATAACATATAAATTGTAGAACTCTGATTAGAATTAAATTTCTCTAATCTTATCTGAATTACTATCTTTAAATTTATACACTTAAATTTTATACACTTTACACGTGGAATTCAAAGAGCATTTTAATCAAACTATTGAGCTTGCGTATCCTGTTATTATTGGTCAATTAGGTTTTATAATGATGGGAGTAGTCGACAGTTTAATGGTTGGCACTTTAGGTTCTGCCCCATTAGCCGCCGCATCCTTAGGTAACATCATAACTCTAGTAATTTTTATTGTTGGTATTGGAGTATCTTTTGCAGTTACTCCTCTTGTTGCTATATCGGTTGGGGCAAATAAATATTCTGATTGTGGTATATTTTTCAGACAATCATTATTAGTTAATCTCTCCTTTGGTTTTATACTGATGGCGATAACTTTAATTTGCTCGGAATTATTAGTTTATCTTGACCAACCCGCAGAAGTTCTGGCACAAGCAAAATCATATACAAGAATACTAGGTTTAGGTGCATTGCCTGTTATGCTTTTCCAAACTTATAAACAGTTTATTGAGGGCTTATCGGTAATGAAGCCAGCTATGGCGATTACAATACTGGCTAATATTATTAATGCATTTACTAACTGGACACTCATTTTTGGTAACCTTGGTTTTCCTGCACTCGGTTTAGATGGTGCCGGATGGGCAACATTTACTTCAAGGTCATTCATGGCAATATTGCTTATGCTCTATGTGATGAATAAAAAGTATTTCAAACAGTACGATGTATCATTTCACTTTAAAAATATTAATCTTCCGGTAATTAAAAAAATTCTTTCATTAGGACTACCGAGTGGAATTCAATACTTTTTTGAGGTAGGTGCTTTTGCTTTTGCGGCAATAATGATCGGCTGGCTCGGCACGGAGCAACTTGCAGCACATCAGATTGCCATCAATCTTGCATCAATATCATTTATGGTTGTGCTCGGTCTTTCAATGGCAGGTGGAATACGAGTGGGGAATGCGGTTGGTGAAAAAAATATTATCGGTGTAAGAAGAGCAGGATTCACAACTATTTTTCTGGCGCTTTGTGTGATGGCAGGTTCAGGAATAATATTTATCATTTTCAGAAATATTTTACCAGCATTTTACATAAATGACAGTACAGTGATTTCGATTGCTTCATCACTTTTAATTATTGCTGCATTGTTTCAGTTGTCAGATGGCGTTCAGGCTGTTGGTATTGGAATTTTAAGAGGGCTAACTGATGTTAAAATTCCGACTGCTATTACTTTTATCGCTTATTGGATTATAGGTCTTCCCATAGGCTATCTATTAGCTTTTAAACTCGGCTGGGGTGTACAGGGAATTTGGATTGGTTTACTAGCAGGGTTAACAACTTCGGCAATACTGCTGACTCTTCGTTTTAACTCAAAGAGCAAACATATTATTACTGTTTGATACAATAATGATGTAACGGGAAAAATGGAAAATTGTAAAAGTGAGGTTTCAGCTTTTCACCGATCAAAAATGTTTATACTGACTGAAAAATGCTATTCTAAAACAAGCGGATATAAGATCTGTTAATGTAATTTTATTTGAAGATTCTCTATTAAGTAGTCGGTAATTTTCTTAAAAAGATGAAAACGATCTTTACTTTTACCTTTAACTTTATGTTTATGTCCAACATATGGAAAATAATCTATTTCAATTCCAAGCTGCATAGCTTTTTGAGTGTATAGCAGAGATTGCTGCCAAACAACTATCGGATCATCTGTCCCGTGCAACAGAAGCAGTTTGCCTTTTAAATCCTTAACATAATTCAGCAAATTTGTCTCCTCATATCCATCTAGGTTCATCTGAGGTGTCTCCATATATCTTTCGGTGTACATTACTTCATAATATTGCCAATCAATAACTCCGGCATTGGATACACCAACTTGAAAAGCATCCGGTGTTCTGGTCATTAATCCTATTGTCATAAAACCGCCAAAACTCCTTCCATAAACGCCCATTCTGTCAGCATCAACATACGGGAGTGATTTTAAATAGTTTACACCAATCATCTGATCCTCAATTTCTATAGTGCCCAAATGCCCAAATGTCGTTTGTTCAAATTCTAATCCGCGATTGTATGAGCCACGATTATCTAAAGTGAAAACAATAAATCCATTCTGTGCCATGTACTTCAACCACAAATCCTTTCCACTAAGCCAGGAGTTAGTTACTATTTGTACGTGTGGTCCTCCGTAAACATATACGAGAACCGGGTATTTTTTGTTCTGATCAAAATCAGGCGGTAGTATTTTTCTGCAATAAAGATCATATCCGTCACTACTTTTCAATGTGAATAATTCAGTCTTCACTGTGTTGTAACCATCAAGCGGGTTATTGGATGAAAAGACTTCTCGTAACTTCTCACCGTTTTTATCCAGTACGCTCACTTCATAAGGAACATCAACGCTATTATAAATATCTAGAAACATTGTGCCGTTCTCATTTCGGATAACTTCGTGAGTTCCATTATCTTGCGTAATCCGGGTCATCTTATATCTATCCAAATCAATCTTGTAGTAATGTCTGTCAAGCGAGCCTTGCTCGGTGGCGGTAAAAAATATATTATAACCGATATTACTCAATCCATCAAAGCTGGTAATTTCCCAATCACCTTTTGTAAGTTGTTTTATTTTTGCACCTTGTGCATCATATAAATAAAGATGATTCCAACCATCATTTCTTGTCGTCCAGATAAACATATCCGGTTCATTTTCAAAGAAGATCAATCCATTCATAGGTTCAACATATTTATCATTGGTTTCTTCAAATAAAACTTTTATCATCTCGCCATCCCTTGCATTGTACTTAGTCAGTTTCATATTATTCTGATCTCTGTTCAATTCGGCAATGTAAATAAATCGCTCATCAGGACTCCAGGTTACACCGGGCAGATAATGATCTTTGGGATTACCAGTTTTTAACCAAATTGTTTTTTCTGTTTTGAGATCATAAACACCAATGCTTACTTCCTCACTGGTCATACCTGCCATGGGATATTTTATATAGTCAATGCCAGCAGGTTTCTTTGTTACATCAAACAGTGGATAATCCGTTACCATAGATTCATCTTTTCTGTAAAAAGCCAGGTAATTATTTTTTGGTGACCAGAATGTGCCCTTCGTGATACCAAATTCATTTCTGTGTACCGCTTGTCCATTTATTATACCTTTGTTTTCTTCATTAGTTATTTGTATTTGTTTTGAATTAACTGCTATAAAAAGGTTGTTATCAATCGTATAAGCGATTTTATGTGGATTATTATAATCAGCATTAATGCCATTGCCGGCAATATCATTTATTATAGTTAATGAACGAGTGTTCAAATTATATTCAACGAGAAATTGATTATCCCAAAATCTTATTGTACTGCTCGATATCCATTTAAAAATAGGAAATGAAATTAAAGTTGATAACCCGGCACTTTGAATTGATACATTAAGCGTTGATAATGTTAATATTGTTTCTTTGCCTTCATTCGTAGAATTTTCCCTTACAAGAATTTCTTTTCCATCATTTGATTCTACATACGAAAAATTATCAGTTTCGGGGATCCATTGCAACTGCAATAATTTAATTGGTGAAAGCGAAGCGATATCCAGAATTATCTGCTCAAGAGTAAAATTCTTTTGGGCAGTTGAACTTCCGGTAAATAAAAAAATGATAAATAAAATATGTATCAGTCTTTGCATATTATTCTCCTGTGTGATTCCTCTTAAATTTTAGAATATAATTGTTTCATTCCGAACGGAATTTTTAATATTATTTATTCACTTATAATTTCTGTAATAAGTTTTCTATCTATTTCTTCAAAAGGAATATTAATTGCCCTCAGATTAGGATGGGTAAATTTCCAAACTATTTCAGGTGATTCTTCACTTATTTTATTACGATTCCTATTCACAAATTTTGATTTTGTTGTTAACACATAAAAAAGTTTTTTATAATATTCACACAAAACTGCCAGAGATAAACTGCCTGATTTATTTATCACATTCCCATTTTTCAAAACCGCATCCGCACCAATAATAACAGCATCTGATTTTGGAATAAATATTCCAGACATTGCCTCCGTGATCAATTCAACTTTTAAACCGGTCTTTAATAACTCTTTTGCCATTAACTTTCCTTCATTGGCAGGTCGTGATTCTGTAATTATTAATTTCAAATTACTTTTTCTTTTGTACCACATTTTAAAAATATTAATGAGTGTACCACTTTTTGATATTGTAAGAATAGATTTGGCTGATGGCAGTTTATTAAAAATTTTATCGAATATTATTTTGAATTGCAAATTCTCTTCAATTTTAAAATTTATTAAATATTCTTCTAAAAGATCAGCGTTTTTTAATTTTAAAATTCCCGATAATTTATTAAGATAGTTATTAATAGCCGCAAAATGAGATAACTTTGATTGAACCATAAGTACTGAATCTTGAATTAATTTCCGGTTACTTATATTAGATAGAAAATAGGTGTTTAACATCGATAAAATTTCAGAAGAGCCGGATGTTTGATTTGATAATATATTTTTAAGTATTTCCCTTTGCATTGATTTCATAACCTAAAAAAAATTATACTATTGCGAGGTCTTTAATATCGAATGAAGTTTCGTAAGTTGATGTATTTGAAAATGAAATTGATTTTATATTTGAGTATAAATCATCCTTATTGCTATAATCTTTCAAATAAAATATTCTAACTTTGTTCCTGTTTTTAATCAACCAATTTAATGTGATCTTTATTTTTTCGAGATCTTCATCGGATGGCAAAAAATCATAGTTTATTGTTTTATTAAAGTAATCTTCCAAAGCTTCCTCGAATAAGTCTTTTTGATAAAGAACAAAATTCTTCACATAAATTTTGCCGGTTAATAAAAGAATATAATCTTTGCCGTATCCTCCCGATACTTCAAACAATACATCAGCACTGTTAACAGGTTCTGCTAATAAAGAAGTTTTGTGAGTTTGATTGAGGATCAAATCAATAATCTCTTTTACTTCAGCAGCTTTCTCGTAATTTTCTAAGTCTGAATATCCTTTCATTGTTTTCAGTAGTCGGTTTAATGCTGTTTGATTCTTTCCGAATAGAAATTCATAAACCTTATTTAGCTCTTTATTGTACTCATCACTGCTTTTATAAACACAGGGTGCAGTACATCTTTCAATTTCAGCTAAAAAACATTTTTTATGCTTCGAAAATTCTTTATCACTGCATTCTCTTAATCTAAAAGTTTTATCCACAATTTCTAAAACACTTTCAGCTTTCCTTCTCGAAATAAATAATCCAAAATAGTCATTGCCGTCAAAGTCAAAATGATTTGTTATTTCAATCCTCGGATAAGAATGATCCTTTGTTACTTTAAGAAAATATTTTAGACCGTATTTTTTTAATTGATAGTTATGTTTCGGGTTGATCTTTTTAATGGTTTCTGCTTCTGAAAGTAAAGCAGTTAGTTCAGTATTGGTAATCTCAATCTTTAATCTTCTCGCCTGTTTTATAATTTTCTTAGCTTTTTTTGGTGCCGTCGGAGAAAAATATGTTCTAACTCTGTCTCTTAAGGATTTTGCTTTACCAACATAAATAATTTTGTTTCTGTTGTTTACAAAGTAATATATACCCGGTGTATTTGGAAGTGATGAAATATCTTCTTTTAATGATTCTATTACTTTTATTGTTCTTCCAACTGTCATTTTTTGCTGAAAATTAATCAGATCGTACGAAGTATGAATTTTTGATTCACGTTTTAGTTGCGCAATCATTTTTATTAAAACACGGGCAGTTACTTCAGCATCGGATAAAGCACGGTGAGCAGATTTATTTTTAAGATTCAAATGTTTTGCAACTGCTGTTAAAGATTTACTCTGCAGATCCGGATACATTCTTCTGGTAAGTTTTAAAGTACATAATTGCTCATTGTATAATGGTTCTGATCCGCACCTCAGAAATTCATACTTAAGGAAGGATGAATCAAATGACAGATTATGTCCTGAAACAACTGTGTCTCCAAGAAATTGTGTTATATCTTCGATCACTTCGCTAAAATGCGGAGCATCGGCGACATCATGATTTGCAATACCTGTAAATTGTGTAATGAACATTGGAATACTAGTTCCGGGATTTATCAACGATTCATACTTATCAACAATCTTATAATTTCTAACTTTTACTATTCCTATTTCAATAACATGATTTGTCTTAGCTGATAATCCCGTCGTCTCAACATCTATTACAGAAAAGACTGTATCATCTATAGGTGTGGTTGCTAATTGTTTTTGAATCATTGTTTAAATTTATAATTAATAATTTTCCATTCAAAGGGGTATAGCTTCTATTCCACTGATTTTTCAAATTACTTCAATTGTGATATATTGACAGGAAAAAATCTTTACATTATGTCAATTATTAACATTCTTTTTATTGGGGATATTATCGGCAAACCAGGCTTAAGCATGGTTGAAACATGGATACCCGGATTAATTAAAAAATACAAAGCTGATTTTGTAATAGCCAATGGTGAAAACGCTTCTGATGGAAAGGGCTGCACTGTTAAGGAAGGTGAATTACTATTTAAACTGGGCATTCATGTTATAACCGGTGGTAATCATACCTGGGATAAATTCCAATCACAGGATTATTTAAAAGTTGAACCTCGCTCACTCAGACCACTTAACTATCCACGCGGAACACGTGGTTTTGGTTACTTTATTGCTGATACCGAAAAAGGAAAAATAGCAGTTCTTAATCTGCAGGGCAGAACATTTATGCCTACTATTGATTGTCCTTTTAGAAGTGCCGAATGGGCAATATCAAAATTCAAAAGCGAAACAAAAATAATTATAGTTGATATGCATGCCGAAGCCACCGCAGAAAAGATTGCAATGTCTAATTTTCTTGATGGCAAAGTGAGTGCGCTACTCGGAACTCATACACATATTCAAACTTCTGATGAAAGAATATTACCGAATGGTACTGCTTATATCACCGATGTTGGAATGACCGGACCGTATGATTCTGTTATTGGTATGAAAGTACAACCGGCACTTAATCGATTCTTGTATCAAACCCCGCAAAAATATGAAACTGCTAAGGACGATGTACATTTGTGTGGTATATTTATTAAAATTAATCAGGAGACGGGGAAGGCAGTGGAAATCGAGCGAATCATCTTTCCTGAATTTGAAACAAAACAATCTGAATGATAGATGATCAAACTGCCTCTTCCGAGAATTGATCTGGATATAAAACTTCAAAAATTATTACTTCCATTTTGCAGGCTTAAGAAAGGGGAGATATGGGAAGATCCTCTTGGCAAACACAAAGTAGGATGCCTGAATGCTGCGGAAGAATCTGATATAAAAAAGTTCTTCGGAGGGAAACGTGCTGTCCTGGCGATTCAAGATCCGCCGTATAATTTTGTTGCATTTAAGAAAAGGGAAATAAACAGTTTTATTGATTGGTGCAAAGACTGGATAAATAATTCTTATAATATTCTAAAACCAGATTCTTCATTATATATTTGGTTAGGCGCCGATCAAAGATTTCATTTCCAGCCATTACCTCAATTCATTCAGATGATGAGTGAAACAATGTTTAATTCCAGAAGTTTTATTACGATGAGGAATCAACGAGGTTACGGCACGCAAAAAAACTGGATGTCTGTTCGCCAGGAATTACTATACTATATAAAAGGTAATCCCAAATTTTACGCTGAAGCAGAGTACACTAATATTCCTAAAGTATTAAAGGGGTACTATAAAACTGTTAACGGCAAAAAAACTGATAATCCCGGAAGAAGTAAATCAAAGTTCATTCGTGCAGGAAATGTTTGGGTTGATGTTCAACAAATATTTTATAGAATGGAAGAAAATGTTAACGGATGTTACGCCCAAAAACCAATAAAATCTATAACAAGAATTATTGAAGCGAGTTCTAAGCAAGGCGAGCTCATAACAGATTTCTTTTCACATTCGGGTGCAACTTTAATCTCGGCTGAGTTAAAAAATAGAAAATGTTATACAGTTGATTTTGATCCTGTTTTCTGCGAAATAACTATAAGAAGATTAGAACGACTACGAAAGGAAGGAAAAACCGGTTGGCAGAATTCGAATCCTTTTGCTGATGAAATTAAAAAAAGTAGAAAAATTAAATCTTATTTAAAACATAACTACAATTTAATTTACAATTAGCTTCTGTTATTTTATGAACAAGAAAATGAAATAATTGTTCAAAACACGAAAGTGAGTTGATGCAAACATCAATCATTCAGAAACTTGTTATTGCAATGGAAAACATAAAAAATGAGGTGTACAAATTATTAACAAGATTCTTACCAGCCTTCCGGACAGGCAGGCTGAATGACAATTAGAGTTATCTTCATTATTAATTCAAATTTAAACCATTCTTGTATTTTAACTTACCGCTTATTTGCCACGCTAATCTAGCATTTCTAAATCTCAAAAAAATTAATAATTCCGTCTTTAAGTGTATATTTAAAAAATTATTTTTAGTAATTGTTTTAAATAGAAAATAAAATGATCTTAATAGACGGTAAAAAAATAGCACAAGATATCCGTAATGAACTAAAAATGGATATTCAAAAATTAAAAGATGAAGGAAAAAATGTCCCCGGGTTGGTTGCAATTCTTGTTGGAGATGATCCTGCTTCAAAAATATATGTAAAGAGTAAAGGAAAAGCCTGCGATGAAATAGGAATGAGATCAAAAACAGAAGAGATCCCAGCCAGTATCTCAGAAGAAGAGTTGCTCAACCTGATAGAATCCTATAATAATAATACTGATTATCACGGAATTTTAGTACAGCTGCCATTACCGGAGCATATTCGTGAGGATAAAGTAATTGAAGCAATTTCTCCTCGAAAAGATGTGGATGGATTTCACCCCATAAGTGTTGGTAAATTGGTAATTGGAAAAGATACATTTCGTTCCTGCACTCCTGCCGGCATACAGGAATTGCTGATTAGGTACGATATTGATACAAAAGGAAAGCATATTGTAGTATTAGGCAGGAGCAACATTGTTGGAAAGCCAATTGCAAATATTATGCTCCAAAAGAAGGAGCACGCAAATTCCATTGTTACGATTTGCCATTCTGCTGCTCCCGATGTATCTTATTATACTAAACAAGCAGATATTTTGATTGCAGCAATGGGTGTTCCCGAATTTGTTAAATCAGATATGGTAAAGGAAGGTGTTGTAGTGATTGATGTTGGAATAAACCGGGTAGAAGATAAATCAAAACCGAAAGGGTACAGACTTGTTGGAGATGTAGCGTTTGAAGAAGTTATGCAAAAAGCATCGTATATAACACCGGTTCCCGGCGGTGTGGGACCGATGACCATTGCGATGCTGCTGAAAAATACATATGAGGGTTATATAAAATATGGTGAATAAATAGTAATCTTATTAAATTATTTTTTGAAGTCGTGAATTGCTATCTCAATTATGCTTGATTAAAAATATAAAAAGAAGATGATTAAAGCTGTTGCTATACCGATAGAAAGAATTGAGAAAAGTATTTTTCTACTAGAGGATATAAGGTAATGTTGAGTATTCATTTAGCTGAATTATATGGTGTTGGAACAATAGCGTTAATTCAAGCAGTAAAGAGAAATATCGATCGTTTTCCTAAAGATTTTATATCTCATATGTTTATAATTATTAAATTAAGGTCATATGGAACTCGCATTGTAATCATTCCTTTGTGTGTAAATGATTTTTTTATGCTCGTTTCAATTATCCAAAAAAGAATTTGAAAACTTGAAATCACAAATTGTAATTTCAATTCGAGAGATTTTCTCAAATTAGAATTCAAAAAATATGAAGTTGAGATCACAACTACTATATCAAATAAAAAGCAGATGATGAATTCAAGCATAGTACCAATTGAAAGAATTGAGAAAAAGATTTTCCTCATCAGAAATCAAAAGATTATGTTGAATTCAGATATTGCCAAACCTTATGGAACAGAGACTAAAATTCTTAACAAAGCAGTTTCTAGAAATCAAGATCGTTTTCCAAAAGATTTCATGTTTCAATTAACTAGTGAAGAATGGAGTTCTTTGAAGTTCCATTCTGGAACCTCAAAAAAAGGAAGAGGTGGAAGGCGTTTTTTACCTTATGCATTTACGGAACAAGGAATAGCAATGTTATCATCCGTGCTTAATAGTAAAAGAGCAATTCAGATAAATATTCAAATTATGAGAGCTTTTGTTAAATTAAGAGAGATACTCTCAACTCATAAAGAACTTGCTCAGAAACTAAAAAAATTAGAATTGAAGATTGATTCACACGATCAACAAATTCAAACTATATTTGAAGTAATCAACCAGCTTTTAACTACACGGAAAAAGCCAATAAGAAAAATAGGTTTTACAATTGAGGAATAATATGAATTATCAAATATCAAATAATGATGTTTCACCGGAATTTCTTGAAAAAACATTGAGAGATTTTTATCGAAAAGAAGAATCCTGCAGAGGTTGGGAAACTAATGTAATTACGCAACGGAAGGCAGTTAACAATATCGTTACCGTAGGTGCAGATCGGATTGCTGCCGGGCTTGGTGTGGGTAATGAATTGCGCGATAAAAATGTTGCCGGAATGATTGATCATACTTTGCTGAAACCGGATGCCACATCCTCAGATGTAAAAATTCTGTGTAATGAAGCTAAAAAATACTCCTTTGCATCGGTTTGTATAAATCCGGGTTATGTATCATTATGCAGTGAGTTATTGAGAGGAACAGATGTTAAAGTTTGTACTGTAATCGGTTTCCCTCTGGGTGCAACAACTACTGAAGTAAAACAGTTCGAAACCGAACAGGCAATTAATAATGGTGCTGATGAAGTTGATATGGTTATTAATATTGGTCAGCTAAAGCAAGGCAATTACGATTATGTTCAGAAGGATGTTAAAGCTGTAGTAGATACCGCCAAACGAAGAAATGTATTAACAAAGGTAATTTTTGAAATATCATTGTTAACCGATGAAGAAAAAGTTAAGGCGGCTTTGATATGTAAAAAAGTTGGTGCTGATTTTGTAAAAACTTCTACGGGCTTTAGCACAGGCGGTGCTACAGTAGGCGATGTTGCATTGATGAAGTTTGTTGTTGGGCGGGATATTGGTGTGAAAGCGGCAGGTGGAATCAGATCAAAGGAAGATGCCGAAGCAATGATTGCCAGTGGCGCAGATAGGATTGGTGCAAGTGCAAGTGTTAAAATTGTATCAGGTGGAGTAAGCGCGGATGAATATTAGCCTGTATATTAATAATTAAGATCTTACCACCTATGATTCTTGATGTAATAGTTAAAAAATCAGACGATGGATATACTGCCGAGATTCCTTCATTAAAGGGATGTGAAAGCTGGGCACATGATGAAGATACAGTCTTGAATAAAATTGTCGAGCTTGCTTCATTTTACCTTCAGACCGATTCAAATAAATTTAAATTAGACAAAGCCCGTAAGCATTCTAACACATCTGTATATAAATTAATTTTTAATAAGACAAGCGAGTGATCTGTATCAGGACTGAACGAAGAACAAATAAAATTAGATCTGTTATTAAAGCCCGGCAATCTTCACTGAAAGTGGTATTAGAAAATATTCATGACCCTCATAATGTAAGTGCTATTTTCAGAACTTGCGACGCCGCAGGAATTCCAAAAGTATCACTATTATATTACTTAGAGTCCTTTCCAAAAATTGGTAAGAAATCTTCTGCTTCTGCATTTAAATGGGTTGAAAAGGAAAGGTTTAAAAATGTTCGAGATTGTTATAACCACCTGAGGGAAGAAGGATTCAAAATTTATGCATCGCAAATATCGGATGATGCTAAATATATCTATGATATTGATTTTACGGATAAGGTTGCAATAGTTCTTGGTAACGAGCATAGAGGAATTTCTGATGAAGCAGCCAGGTTAGCAGACGAAAGATTTTTAATTCCAATGTATGGAATGGTACAAAGTTTAAATGTATCGGTGTCAGCTGCAGTTATAATTTATGAGGCATTACGCCAAAGAAGATTTAATGATATGTATGAGAAATCTACTCTTTCTTCAAAAGAGATAGCTGAATTAGTGACTAAGTGGAGTAATAAATAATCTTAATTAAGAAGAATGAAGCAGCATCTTTCACATATTTCCATAATAAATGGTGAAATCTTTTTACCCGGTGATAAATCAATTTCTCATCGGGCACTGATCTTTTCTGCATTGGCAAAAGGCAGATCTTCAATTAAAAATCTTGCAGAATCCGATGATGTGTTAGCCACGATAAACTGTCTTAAAGGTTTAAAGGTAAAAATCCAAAAGAACCAAGATGTTTATATCATTCAGGGAGTTGGAAGACAAGGATTTAAAAAACCTGATGTTCCTCTTTATTGCGGAAATTCGGGAACTACTACGCGGCTGTTAAGTGGTGTACTTGCCGCACAAGATTTCCCTTCGGAAATTACAGGCGACGATTCACTTTCCCGGCGTCCAATGAAAAGGGTAATAGATCCGTTGGAACAAATGGGTTGTACTATTAAAAGCGAAGGTGGAAAACTTCCTCTTCATTTTCTACCAACAGGAGATATTAAACCTATTGAGTACAAGATGCCTGTCGCCAGCGCCCAGGTAAAAGGGGCAGTATTGTTAGCCGGTCTGCATTGCAAGAATACTTCGACCTTGATTGAAGATAATTTATATACACGGGATCATACAGAAATAATGTTGAATTTGCCGGTTGATATAATTGGAAAGAAAAAAGTAATAAAAGTTTCGGGTTCCTACTTTCCAACACGTGGTAAATATTTTATTCCGGGTGATATTTCAACTGCAGCATTTTTTATTGTACTAACAATATTAGCCAAGAATTCTGTATTACTTTTACAAAACGTCTCATTAAACAAAAGAAGAACTGAGTTTATTGAAATACTGAAAAATATGGGAGCAAAAATTAGCCTTACACACAAGGGGGAATCATATAATGAACTTTATGGAGATATTTATGTTGAAAGTAGTGACTTGAAAAATATCGAAATAAGCACAGAATTAATTCCCGCTATTATTGATGAGATCCCTATCCTTTCAATTGCCGGTGCTTTCGCTGAAGGGGAGTTTTCGATAAGAGGAGCAAAAGAGTTACGCATAAAGGAAAGTGATAGGATCAAATCTATTTGTTCTAACCTGAAAATAGCAGGTTTTAAAACTATTGAATTTAATGATGGATTTTCTTTTGATGGAAAAATTGAGAAAGGATATCAAACCTTTGAAAGCTTTGGAGATCACAGAATTGCTATGGCGTTTAGTGTTCTCGCCTGCCTTAAGAAGGAAGGAAGTGATGTTAATAGATTTGAATGTGTGAGTGTATCGAATCCTGATTTTCTAAATCAATTGGAATTAATTAAAGCGTAATAATTTGATGTTCAAATCTATCGATTTCAAGATCAGTAAAGATTCTTTGTATAAACCCTTTTCCATACTTATTTAAAAAATATGTATAGTTTATTTCCCGTTCCTGAAGATTGCCGTTGGGGTAAAGTAGATTACATGCCCTGTCTAACTGTCTTAAAGTAACTTCATATTTCTTGTTCTGTGCCTGTTCGGCTTTATTTCTAAGTTCATTTAAAGTATTAGATATTTTACTTCTATATTTTTTACTGTTGTCTGCTATCGTCTTATCAAGATCAAATAATTTTTCTCTCAAATTATCAAATGCAATCTCTATATCATTCATAGTTTTCGTAAAAATTTCATCAACATTATTTTTTGATAAAGATTCGACTACATTTTTCTTTAACTCATCAATTCCCATAAATATTTCATTCACTGAAAGTTGGTATTTTTCAAGAGTTTTATTAATGTTCGCTTCCACTAATGTAGCTGAGGCACGAGGATAAATAATGGGTGTCTGAATTTCATAAAAATCGTATAAAGGAGTTACCTGTGCAAAGTACGCTATTTCACTAGGTCCGGCAATGTAGAATGCTGTTGGTAAAATGTAATCCTGACATATAGGTCTTAAAAGTACGTTAGGGCTAAATCTCTCAGGTTCATTTTCCACTAATTCCAGCAATTCTTCTTTAGTAAAACTTTTTCTCTTGCGTTTTAATCTGAATTCACTTTCAACAGGTTCAATAGAGTACCGACCATCATTAGTACTGAAAAATAAATTTACCGGATTAATCTTTACCTGTGCATTATAAACTTCTTCCAGTTTTGCACTTACGAATACAAGTTTTTCCGTATGTTTTCTAAAATCAGTTATCTCTTTTCGGTAGATGGGCTTTAGTATTTCTTTTAACCGTTTATCGGTAGGGTCCAATATTACCAAACCATATCTATCAAATAGGGAATGTATTAATTCTGTAAAAGAAGTCTTAAATGTTTTTCCTGAGGAGTAGATATTTTTTAGTGTATCTAATAATTGTTTTTTAAATTCCGTATCACGAAGATTTTCATTCAGTTGATTAAAGAAATCAATAATAGTATGGTCAATATCAATTAATCCTACACTTCTTTTTATATCATCCGGATCAATTTCATCCTTATACTCGATTTTTTTAATGTAGTTATCATTATTAATAATATTGATTGATCTGACTTCATTAAAATCATGATCATCAGCTTCCAACCAAAAGACAGGTACAAAGTTAAATTCATCGTATCTTTCGCTAAGATGATTACAAAGTTTAATTGCGGTTATTATTTTGTAAAATGTATACAATGGTCCGCCCAGTATACCGAGCTGCTGACCGGTTACTACAGCTAATGTATTTTCTTTTGAGAAAAGCTCTAAGTTCCTTTTTGTCTTTTTGGAGATTTTAAGACCGGCATATTGTGATTTAAGAATATTTCCCAATCCACTTTTAACAGCTCTTTGGGATTCAGATATACTTTTAAAAATTTTCCTGTAGTTTTCTTTATCTCTGAAATTATATTTATAATATTCATTTACATTTTCAAATTCATATAAATAATCAAGAAATAAATTTTGATGACCGGGAATATCACTAAAATTTAAATACATAAATTCTCCTAATAATAGAAATATAGTGGTCTAAGGTATAAAAAAGATGATTGTTTGACAACGATTAACTTAATATTCAGAATGACTGATATATGAACATGGTATCCAGTAATAGGCAAAGAAAAATTAAAATTATTGATAAAATAATCAAGAAAAATCGGATAAAAACCTAAAAGAGAGAAATCATAATTGGTATTATTAAGATTC
>JADFPP010000013.1 GCA_022562275.1 Bacteroidota bacterium | reverse complement strand
ATTACTCTTTAATAATTTTGAGTGTTTAGTATTTCAATCATCTTACAATTTACTTTTTATGAATTTCTTACTAAAACTTAAGCAAGCTAGATTAGCAGCACTCATTATTATTTTATTTGCTGCACTATCATATTCACAGTCACAACCTTACGTTATCTTAATTTCGTTTGATGCATTCCGCTGGGATTATGTTAACAGAGGTATTACTCCGAATATTAAATTATTGATAAATGAAGGGGTAAAAGCATCTTCCTTAAAAATGGTTTTTCCAACAAAAACTTTCCCTAATCATATTTCAATTATTACAGGAATGTATCCTGAAAATCACGGAATTATATTCAATGTTTTTAAAAATCCATTCAACGGTAGAGAATATAATATTCGCGATAGTGTAGAAGTTAGAGATAGCAGATGGTATAAAGGTGAAGCATTCTGGGAAACAGGAAGAAGACAAGGAATTATTACTGCCAGTTATTTTTGGCCCGGTTCAGATATAGATCTGGAATACAGACGACCAAATTATTTTTATCATTACGAACACAAAAAGCCATATAAAGACAGAGTGAACGGTGTGTTAGATTGGCTGCAGCAACCTTTTAATAAAAAACCTCATTTTATAACAATGTATTTTGATTTGACTGATGGTGTTGGGCACAGTAACGATGCCAATTCTCCAGAGATGAATTTGGCAATTTCAAGCTTAGACAGCACACTTGGCTTATTATTATCCGGTTTAGAGAATATCCAAATGCGGGATAGTGTGAATATTATTCTCGTTTCCGATCATGGGATGACTGAAGTAAGTACAGGGAAGGTAATTAATATTGAGGAAATGTTGGAGGGATATCAATTTGCCTCATCTAACAGCGGACCCGCAATGATGATTCAACCAAATGAAGATGAGCTTGAGCAGGTCTATTTAATTCTTAAAGAGAATGCAAACCATTATAAGGTTTATAAAAAAGAAGAGATTCCAGGGTTCTACCACCTCTCTCAAAGTCCAATGATATCAGATATTTTGCTGGTTGCCGATTTAGGATGGAGTGTGATCGTGACTAAGAATCTCGACTGGATGAAACCCGACCGGTATAAAGGAAATCATGGATACGATAATCATCAACTGGATATGCACGGGATTTTTATAGCAGCAGGACCCCGGTTCAAAAATAATTATAAAACCGGTACAATAAATTGTTTGGATGTTTATCCTTTGCTTTGCAAAATTTTTAATGTCATCCCGAACAGCAATATCGATGGGCACCTAGAACGGATTGAATTTATACTGAAAGAAGATTGAATAATAAATTTCTATGAAACTCCTTAATATTAGTTACGAAAAATATAAGCTTGATAACGGTCTTGAAGTAATTTTACATCAAAATAAAAACCTTCCGATGGTTGCTGTTAACATTTGGTATAAGGTGGGATCGGCACAGGAAGTTAAAGGGAAAACAGGTATTGCTCATCTTTTTGAGCATATGATGTTTCAGGGTTCTGAAAATGTAGCAAAAGAAATGCACTTCCGCTATATACAGGAGGCGGGAGGAACTTTGAATGGCTCAACAAGTTTTGATAGAACTAATTATTATGAAAAAGGGCCATCTAATTTTTTAGAAGTTGCTTTGTGGCTAGAATCGGATAGGATGGGTTATTTATTGCCCGCACTTGATCAGGATAAATTAGATAATCAAAAGGATGTTGTATATAATGAACGGCTTGAGAGATATGACAATCAACCATACGGATTGGCATGGGAATTATTAATTACAAATCTCTACGATAAATCTCATCCTTATAGCTGGTCAACAATCGGTTTTGCCGATGATATTAAGAATTACACACTCGCCGATGTAAAGAATTTTTTCAGAACATACTATGCGCCAAATAATGCAACTCTTGTAATTGCCGGTGATTTTAAAAGAGATAAAGCTGTGTCTTTTGTAGAAAAATATTTCGCCGACATAAAAAACGCGCAGATTGTTGTTCCTCTAAAAATATCAAATGGTAAATTAACCCAAAATAAAATCATCAGGCATAAAGATAACGTTCAACTTGAAAGGATTTATCTTTCCTGGCTTTCGGATAAAGCATATGGTAAAGATGATGCCGCATTAGATATATTATCAGATTTGCTCACCGGCTCAAAAAATTCGCGTTTGTATAAAACTTTGGTATTCGAAAAAGAGATTGCACAGGATGTAACGGCGTTTCAGTTCTCCGGAAAATACGGCGGACATTTTACAATTGTTGCAACAGTAAAACCGGGCAAATCTATAGATGAAATAAAGACCAAAATTTTCAATATCATAAGCGATCTGATTAAAAATGGCATTTCTTCTAAAGAGTTAGAAAAATCAAAAACCGGAATAAAATCAAGTTTTATTTTTTCTCTCCAAAACTTAGATTCACTAGCAGATCATCTGAATTCGTACAACTTCTATCTTAACGAACCAAATTCATTTTCGTATGATTTAGAACGATATAATAAAGTTGAAGAGGAAGATATAATTCATGTAACCGACAAGTATTTATCAAATCCTTATATCGAGTTGAGAGTAGTACCTAAGGATAACGAATCATGAAATTTGATCGCAGTAAAAAACCATCAATTACTTCAAAACTGATATTTAAAATGCCTTCGCATGATAAATTTGTACTTAAGAATAATCTTGATGTTTATTTTATTAAAAAGGATGTTCTGCCGATTATAAAAATTAATATTATTATTTACGCCGGAAGTAAATTTGAGCAGCCAGGTAAAAAAGGAATTTCCAACCTGCTTACAATGTGCATTGATGAGGGCGCCGGTGAATTTGATTCTTTACAATTAAGTGAACAGTTTGATCTTCTTGGAGTACAATTTTCAGTTAGCGGCAATAATGATACAATTCAATTAACTCTTCAAACTCTAAAAGAAAACTTTGGTAAAGCGCTGGAGTTAATAGGGAAGATATTAATTTCACCTCACTTTGATGAAAAAGATTTTAAACGGGAAAAAAGGAAAATCCTAACCAGCCTTAAACAGTTAAAAGATGATCCGGATTATCTTGCAAGCACTTCATTTAAATCTCTGCTGTTTGGGAAGAGGAATCCATATTCATTTCCCTTTTTAGGTCTTGAAAAAGACATTAATAGTATTACCAATAAAGAAGTGGTTTCGTATTATCAAAATTATATTTTTCCAAATAATTCATTCATTGTTATCGTTGGTGATATTTCAAATAAAGAATTAAGAGAAAACTTAGATAAATATGTTTCCAGCTGGAAAACTGGAAACTTCGATGCTCAATTTAAGTCTACAGATAAGTCTGATGAGAAAGTAGTTTATATAGTTGATAAAAAAGACTCAGTTCAAACTGAAATACGAACAGGTCATCATGCAGCTAAAAGAAACTCAAAAGATTATTTTCCAAAACATTTGCTAAATACAATATTAGGCGGACAATTTTCAAGCAGGATAAATCTTAATCTTCGTGAGAAACAAGGCTATACATACGGTGCCGGATCGAGTTATAATTATTTTAAAGATTCAGCTTATTTCTCAGTCTCAACATCGGTGGGTATTGAAAATTCTGCTAACGCATTGAATGAGATATTTAAAGAATTAAACAAGATACGAGACGGTGTAACAGAGGAGGAACTGAAATTTGCAAAATCCTCTATCGTCCGAAAATTTCCTTTAAGTTTTGAAACTAACTCACAGGTTACTTCAAACTTTATTGGTAAAGTAATCTACGATCTGCCTGATGACTATTTTGATTCGTATATAAATAATATTAACTCTGTTACAATTGAAGACGTTAATAAAGCTGCACAAGAAAGTATCTTTCCCGAATTAGCAACAACCGTACTCGTAGGTGATAAGGAAAAACTCATTCCACAGTTAGAAGGAAAGGATTTTGGCAAAGTTGAAGTTATAAATAATTTTTAATCTTGAGCAGTAATTATATCTTCAATTATTGTTTCCGACGGATGCACAAATTTATAACCTATTTTTCTAAAACGCTCAATCTCGGGCAGTAATTTTTTAAATCCTTCTGATGTAATTAAAAAAGTTATACCTTCCTCCACTCCCGCAGCTATCAATAAATTTTCAAATGTATTATTAAGTTGATTTACATCTTCATACTCTAATTTTTGAAGGGAACTTAACTTTACCAATTTAATTTTTCTTTTTGTTAGTTCAGTTTGTAAATAAGAATACGCGGTGGATAAAAACAGATCAGATTTATCATCTATAACAAAAAAGGAAGCGTCCGAAAAAGCATTAATAATAGAAAGTAAAGAACTCTTTAATCGTTTCCTGGTAAAACCTTCTTTTAACTTATATTTCAGTTCAGATATATCATCACTAAGCAATAACAGATATATTTTATCATTATTAATAATAAATTCTTTAATTTTTGAGTTTTCTTTTGAAGGAATTAATAATGGTGAAAAGGGGTTCGGAATTTTCAGCAGCATTGAATCTTCATCATTCGATAATTCGAAATCTTCAATAACAAATGCTGCTGTCCCGGCACTACGCTGAATTCCTTTGTCGTATTTAAATTCTGATTTTAATTGAATAATGTTTGCTTTACTTATGTTCAATATCGTTTTGCCTGAAAAATCTTTTTCCACTGAACTGATTGTTACATCTTTTCCCCAAAAATTTTTATTTATCTCTGCTAAAATTACAGGAATTGAAAGATCAGCAGGAACTTTAACTTTATATGCACTTTTAACTTTAGAATTTTTAGTCTCTTTTATCCATTCATCCAACAAACCAAAACTGTATAAAGAATGAAAAAAAATACTATCTATCTCCTGGCTGCTTAAATTAGTTTCATTCGGTTCTGGTTCGGGTGATTGATTAATAACATTAATAAGGAGGTTTACAGTCAATAAAAATAAAGTAGCACTAAACAGAATAAGTGTAATTGACTTCCTGGTGGTTCGCAGCTTCATTTTTTAGAGGGAAGTAATTAATTGTTTTTAAAAACAGGTTTTCTTTTTTCAAGAAAGGCAGAAGTCCCTTCTTTAAAATCATCCGTTCCGCAGCAAAGTGCAAAAAGAGTTGCTTCAAGATTTTGCCCCTCTTTTAAAGAAACTTCATCTACAGCTTTAATCGCTTTTATCGCCAGCCTGATTGCCTGCTGTCCTTTACCTGCAATTTTCTTAGCCATTTTCATTGCACCTTCAATCAACTCGTTTGGGGGGTATATCTTATTTACAAGTCCTATACGATACGCATCATTTGCATCGATCATGTCGGCAGTTAAAATATATTCCATTGCACGTCCGGTATTAATCAGTCGTGCTAATCTTTGAGTTCCGCCATAACCAGGAATGATTCCCAAATTAACTTCCGGCTGCCCAAATTTTGCTGTTTCACTTGTAAGTCTTATATGACAAGCTAAAGCCAGTTCGCAACCTCCACCAAGAGCAAAACCGTTAACTGCCGCTATAACAGGTTTATCAAAGTTTTCAATCTTGTTAAAAACTGCTTGTCCTCTTTCTGAGAATTCTTTTGCAGCGATCATATCAAGTTTATTTAATTCCGAAATATCGGCACCTGCTACAAACGCTTTCTCCCCGCTTCCGGTAAGAATAATAACATATACATCGTCGTTATCTTTCAACGCATCAAAAACTCTATCAAGATCATTTACGGTTTGAGTATTTAATGCATTCAATTTATCCGGGCGATTTAAAGTAACAAGAGCAACATTTTCTTTAATATCTATTAATAATGTTTTGTAATTCATTTTTTAATTTTAGTAATTTATAAATAATGGAATGCGAATCCTCAGATCAAATGACACATATTGATTGGATTCAAAGTAATGATAGGCAGCTATTATTTCCATAAGAAACATAGAAAGACCAACCCCTCCTGATACACCGAATTTAGAAAATTGCTCTTTAAAGTTGTTTCTACCCGAGTCAATTTTAAACTCATTTAATTCCTGCGTGTATGTATAAGAGGCAGAAAATTCTATAATTGGGATAAGTAAAACTACTTGTTCAATTAGCGGACTGAAGTAATAACGAGCACCCACATTAATAGGAATAGAATTTGTTGAAAAGTTTGAGTAGTCTGTTTCCTGATAAAAACTCTGTGCACCGGGATACTGCTCAAAACCAATATTAGCAAACAAAAAGACAGGCAGGAATTCATTATCTGTATATGATAATTCTATATTGAAACCGTATCCAATATCCGTTGAATTGGAAAAATCACCCAATGGTAATCGTGGACCAACACCAAATGCAAGAAAAACCCCCTGTGCTCTTGATGCCGGAGGATCTATTGCGAAAGAATTAACTGCAAAAACCAATACAAATATTATTAAAAAATTTTTCATATTTCCGTCGATTGTATAAATGCAAAATACTAAAAAGCATTCTTTTAATCATTCATTTCAGTATCGTTAATTTTTAGCTCTGTTCCTATTCCATATTTTTTTACGAGTTCGCCACCATACTCTGAAGTTTGATATACTAAAAACCCGCCAAACAAAGTAAGAACTAAAAATATATACTTCATAGTTTTAAAATATTTTTTCTTAACAACAAGATAGGTTCGTATTACAAGTAATCCTGTAAAATACCATACGGTTAAACTGGCAAATGTTAGATGATTATTGAACAGTGCTTCGCTTGGAGGATTCCAATATTCGTAGGCAATAAATGCCTGGTTTCCTGTAAGAACCGCAAAAATAGTTCCGATCACACCAAGAAATAAAATTAAGTGCGCTGTTTTAGCATAAAAGTCTTTATTCAGTAATGTTCCAATTAACTCTAACAATACAAACGTTATGAGTAATGCGATTGGAAAATGAACGACTTTTGGATGTAGTTCTGCTAAAAATTCCATACTAGTTTGTTACAAAGTTTAGCATCACAATACAGAACCTCCGTTCACATTTATCACACTGCCTGTTATATGCGATGCCAGATCAGATGCAAGAAACAAAACGGAACCGGCAATATCATCGGGAACAGCTATTTTTTTCAATGGTATTTCCTTAATAATTTTTTCTTCTCGAAATTTATCTTCAAGAAAATTTTTTGTCATATCAGTTCTAACCCAACCGGGGGCAACACTATTAATAGTGATATTATATTTACCTAATTCACCTGCAAGTGATTTTGTAAATGCAATCATTCCGCCTTTTGATGCTGCATAATGTGAGTGATCAGCTTCACCTCTCTGACCGGCAGTTGAAGAAATATTAATTATCCTTCCAAAATTATGTTTCTTCATTATGGGAACAGTATACTTAGTAAACAGGAACATTCCGGTTAAATTAATATTTAAAGTTTTTTCCCAATCTGCAAGTGTTAGATCATCAATTTTTCCCTCTTCCCAAATACCGGCATTGTTCACAAGTATATCAATTTTTCCAAATTCCTTTTTAATCGAATCAATTGCTGTTTTAATCTCATCCTCACTGAGAGCATTAACTTTAAACGCTCTTACAATACTGCCATCAATTAATTCTTTACATAAGTTTTCAGCAATATTTTTATTTGTGTTATAGGTGAAGGCAACATCTGCACCTGCTCTTGATAAGTATCGAACGCATGCTTTACCAATTCCCCTCGAACCACCGGTAATTAAAGCTGTTTTGTTTTTTAAGTTTATCAAACTAATATTTTACCTTATAAAGAAACAGCCCCTTTGCAGCAACTGCTTCACCAGCAGCTTCCCTATCCTTATTATTAATAATAGTATTAATGAATTCCTTGTTTTCCTTCTTCTCTAAGGTGTACAGCAAAGTACCAATTATTGTTCTTACCATACCGTGTAAAAATCTATCTGCTGAGATAAAAAATAAATAAAAGTTTTTTGTTTCCCGCCATCTTATAAAATTTACATTGCAAATTTTATCTTTCACCCGCGAGTTTTTTTTGCAGAAAGATGTAAAATTATTTTTTCCTAAAAATATATTGCTTAATTGGTTTAGTATTTTCACATCAACATTTTTCTTTAACAAGGCATACTTATAATAAAAAGGAGATTTATCCTTTGATATAAGATATAAGTAAGATCTTTCCTTTGCATCAAATCGGGAATGAAATGATCCAGAAACCTTTTCTGTTTTAATTATAGAAATATCTTTCGGCAATATAGAATTCAACGAATGCTGAAAATGGAACGGAGTAATTTCTTTCAGATATCGAAAGTTTGCAATTTGCCCTAATGCATGCACACCAGTATCAGTTCTTCCTGCGCCAATCAGGTTTACTTCTTTCTTTAATGCTACCTTGATTGCCTCGGATATAGTGCCTTGAACAGATTTTGCATTCTCTTGAATTTGCCAGCCTGCGTATTCAGTTCCGTCATATTGGATGGTTAATTTATAATTGAACAACTTAAATTTATTAATTAAAGTTAAACTTAGTAACTGTAACTTAAACTGGTTTCAGTAAACAATTTTCTTATTAGAAAAAGAAATACTCATAATTTGAAATTTACTTTTCCCAAAAGTTTAAGGTTTAAAAATACATAAGATTCTTGATTAAATAATTATTTACATAATTGATATTTTGTATAGAGAACTAATGTGAACAGGACAATAATCATAATCATCACGACAAAAATAATACCTGCAAAAACTTCCGTTTTCAAACTCAATACAACTAATAATTACATAAAATCAATATTTGCTGCGGAAAAAACTGGCACAATATTTACCCGATTTTATAAATGAGTAGAAGAAAAACTAATCTAGCGGATAGGATATGTTAGATCAATCCAATGCAAAAATCGATTTAATTGAGGGACTTGATAAAATCAAGGAAGAACTTGCTAATTCCAAATCTGTCCCTGCAGATTCAGAAAAAATTTTCGAATGGCTGGCTAATAATCTTCAGATCAGCTTGTTCAAAACAAAATTAGATGGAACAATATTATATGTGAATGATTATACATGGAAAGCATTTGAGTTTGAATCCAAAGACGAATTTTATACTAATAATATCCTAACAAGATATAACAAAGCAGCTGACAGAAAACGATTTATTGAGAAATTAAAAGAGTTTTCGGAAGTAAAATTCTTTGAAACTGAATTCGTTACCAAATCCGGAAAGATTAAAAATATGGAAGTAAGTGCAGTGCTGCAGGGTGATGTAATTTCTGGGATGGCAGTTGATGTTACAGATGCTAGAAAAGCAAAAGAGAGAACTGAAAACTCTCTTGCAATTTTACGTTCTACTTTAGAATCTACAACAGATGGAATCCTGGTAGTAAACAAGAATGGCAAAGCAGAAAGTTTTAATCATAATTTCCTGATGATGTGGAAAATACCTGCATCCATAGCTAAAACAAAAGATGATAAGAGTTTAATCAATTTTGTTCTCAATCAGTTATCCAAGCCAGAAGACTTTTTGAAGAAAGTAAAATATTTATATGCCCATCCCGAGGAAGAAAGTTTTGATATTCTTGAGTTTAAAGATGGAAGTGTTTTTGAAAGATACTCACATCCACATAAGCAGGATGAAAAGATTATTGGAAGAGTTTGGAGTTTTAGAAACATTACAGAAAGAAAAACAACATACAAAAAATTAAGTGAAAACAAACTCAAGTATAAGACTTTGTTTGATACTGCTAATGATGCAATTTTCCTGATGAAAGAAGACCGTTTCATAGACTGTAATTCCAAAACGCTTGAAATGTTTGGATGTTCACAAGAAGAAATTATTGGCAAGACCCCCTTTAGATTTTCTCCCCCAAGACAACCTGATGGCTGTAACTCAGAGGAAAAAGCATTGGAATTAATAAATGAAGCACTATCCGGTACACCTATGTTCTTTGAATGGAAACATTGTAAGCTTGATGGGACACTTTTTGATGCTGAAGTAAGCCTAAATATGTTTGAATTGAATGATGAGGTTATGATTCAAGCAATTGTGAGGGACATAACAGACAGAAAACGGTCCGAATTACTTCAAGATGCGGTTTACAAAATTTCACAGGCTGCTAATGCTGCCCTGGACTTGAACCACCTTTACTCAGAAATTCATAAAACTATAAGTGGATTTATAAATGCAAGAAATTTTTACATAGCTTTATACAATCCTGAACAGAATTTACTCAGCTTTCCTTATTTTGTAGATGAGTTCGATGAAAAGCCTGCTCCTAAAAGATCAGGAAGAGGATTAACAGAATATGTGATTCGTTTAGGTAAGCCTTTGCTGGTTGATCCTGAAACCTTTGAAAAGCTTACTGAATCGGGAGAAGTTGAAAAGGTTCTGACTGATTCAATTGACTGGCTGGGTGTTCCGTTGAAAACAGCCGGTAAAACAATTGGCGCTCTGGTTGTGCAATCTTACACTGAACAGATTAGATATACTGATCAGGATACAGAATTTCTATCCTTCGTTTCAAATCAGACTGCCATGGCAATTGAACGCTCACAGGCAGAGGAGGAATTAATTAAAGCTAAAAATAAAGCAGAAGAAATGAACAAATTGAAGACAACTTTCCTGGCTAATATGAGTCACGAATTAAGAACTCCTATGGTAGGTATATTGGGTTATACAGAAATTCTTAAAGAAGAAATAACCGACCCTGAGTTAAAAGAAATGTCGGGAGAGATATTTGAGAGTGCAACCAGATTATTATCAACGCTAAACCTTATTCTTGATTTATCCAAAATTGAAGCAGACAAATCCGAAATTAAGATGACAGAAATAAATATTGTAGATGTAACTGTAAATCAGATAAAATGCTTTGAACAGATTGCGGAAGAAAAAAACTTATATCTGAAAACAGTAATATCTGATGAACAGATTTATTCATTACTTGACGAAAGAATTTTCCGCCAGATAATTAATAACCTCGTAAGTAATGCGATAAAATTTACTAATAAGGGCGGTGTAACTGTAGAAGTAGATAAAAAGTTAATTAAGAATAAAGGGAGAGTGATATTAAGTGTAACCGATACAGGAATAGGGATCCCGAAAGATAGTCAGCAATTAATATTTGAAGAATTCAGGCAAGTAAGCGAAGGATTTAACCGGGGCTTTGAAGGTAGTGGACTTGGGTTATGTATTACTGAAAAATTCGTCAAATTAATGGATGGTGAGATTTCAGTTGATAGCGTTCTTGGAGAAGGTTCGACTTTTACTGTTAGCTTCCCTTTGTACAGAAAGAAAAAAGAGACCGGAGATACTATAGTTCCCATAGATGATGTGGAATCAGTCATGCAAGAAAAAGAGACGAGGACAGACGAAGCAAAGCTGCCTGAAGTTTTACTCGTGGAAGATGATCTATCTAATGCAGGAGTTATTAGGTATTTACTAGAGGGGGTATGTAATCTAGACACAGTAAAAACAGGTATAATGGCTTTAGAAATGACGACAAAAAAACAGTATAAAGCAATACTTATGGATATTGATCTTGGCGTAGGAATGAGTGGTATCGAAACAACAAAAGAAATAAGGAAGATAAAGGGGTATAAAAATATTCCGATAATAGCAGTTACAGCATTAGCAATGAAAGGTCATAGAGAACAATTTTTGGCGGAGGGTTGTTCTCACTATATCTCCAAACCTTTCGACACAAAAATCTTTTTGAGTTTAATGCAAAAAGTTTTATCTAACGGAAAACCGGGCGATTAGGCAACGACTTACTTAAGGCAAATCTCCGATTTCTTAATTAATCATTACTCTGAATTTTCTTACAGCAGCAGGCTTGGTGAACAATATCTGATTTATGTTATGTTTAGATTTATTGTTTCAACATGATTGACGTGTAAATATACCCAGTTATCAGTCAATTCTTTTAATTGCAACTAAAGTTTTATCATCGGAGTAGCTGCCATTCTTCGAATAAATAACTACATCATCCAATATTTTCAAAACAATTTCTTTTGATGAAAAAGAACTCACTTCTTTAAATATATTTATTAGTCTGTCATCACCATACTGCTCAAATTTAGAATCAGAAGTTTCTGTTATTCCATCGGAAAATAACAACAACACATCTCCTTTAGAAAAATTAATACTTTCAATGTAATATGGAGCGTTGGGTACGGGACCAAGAAGCGGACCGGTTGTATCTAAAATTTCAATCTTACCGGATTCAGCTTTGTAAAAAATCGGAGGATTGTGACCTGCATTAGCGTAAAGAAATAATCCACCTTTATGCATGGAAAGTTCACCGTAAAATAATGAAGCAAACTTATCATCTTCAAATATTCTATTAACAAGTTGATTCATCCTTCGCATAATCGGAGAAATTTTTATCTCAAAACTACTTGCCATTCTTAATGCTCCAGATATATACATTGCTTCAGCAGCAGCACCTACACCTTTACTGGCTGCGTCGCCTACCACAATACCAAGCCGTTCACTTTCCTCTCCGGCTTCTAAGTAATCGAAGAAATCACCGCCCACAATTTCGGCAGGACTGGTAACACCATAAATTTCATAATCGCCAAACCTATGTTCATGTTCGGGGAGAATACTTTTTTGCAGCTGTCTGGCTTTATCAATATCTGCTTTAAGATGAGATGCGCTTGCAGAATATCTTCTTTGCTTTATTTGAGATGTTAGTGCGGTTGCAATTATATTTAGATTTAGTCTTAATTCATTGTCAATCTTATCACTGTTCAAAGCAAGAATGTATTCGTAGTAACAATGATCATTTATTTTTAATTTTGAACCAACACCAGAAGCAGAGTATTTAAATATTCCTTTTTCTATCAATACTTTGTGTGTTTCATTACCTAAAATTGTTCGTTCTTTTGTAATCAAATCGAATGTGGGATACTCACCTACTTTTATCTCAAAACCTCGTTTCAACTTTTCAAATATTCCGGTTTGATAAATAATTTTATAGGATCGTTTTTCCCGGTTTAATTTCCAAATCCTACCGCTGGTAATTTTTATATTTTCATTTTCAACAATTTGGTCAAGAACTTCTGTAAGCAGTTTCTCTTCCGAAGAAAAGCGTTGTGAAGCGATTGTTTCTACAAGTTTATATAATTTTTTTTGATTCATAAATAAATATTTTGCCTTACTTTGTATAAAAATCTATCATTTTTTGAATTGCTCGTTTACAAACCGGACAAAAGTTATCAACTGAGATTGATTTCATTGTACAGTTTTCAGTCGGTCGAAATATATCTTTTTTCATATAGCCGCCTCCTTCAAACGCTCCAACTTTATTTTTGTACTCTTCTGTATTAGGTGTAGGTATCGGCGTGCTCTCTTCAACAAGGTCTTTCCACTTTGATTCAAAATTTATTAGTGTAGTTAAATTCGGATCTAAAGGTTCAACTTCGGTAGAATAGAAATCTTCATAAGTTACATCTGATGTAGAATATTCATCGCCCAACGAAGCAAAGCCATGTCCGAATTCATGCACAAAAATATAATCCGAATATCTGTTATCACTAACGCAAACAGAATAAAAATTGTAAATTGAACCACCTCCGTAATTACTGGAATTCACAATGATATATATTTGATCGTAAGGGGCATAAGATGCAATTGTCCTCAATTCCTTATTTGCTCTTGTCATTAAATATCTATTAAGATCAAAAGTATAAAATGTTGTTCCAACAACTGTATTCACCCAAATATTTTTCGCTGGAATATCTGTTCCAGAATCCTCAGAAGGAGCCATTATACCCCAAATGTTGAATTTGTTTTTATTTTCTGTGTACGGTGTACTTCCAAATAAATATCCTGCAAATCGATCGCAATCCAGTTTAAATTTATCCATTTCTTCACTTGTATAACCATCCGGAATAAAAACAATATCAACTTTTTTAGCCGGTTCACCTGAGATCATTACTTCGAATTTTTTATATTTTGTACTTCTTTCTGAATTAATAAAATAACTTTCAGGATCAATATTATATTCATACTTATTGATAAACTCGTTTATTTTATTTCTGCTGTAAAATTCCAGTCTCACCGGTTTCTTTGGAAAAGGTAAAACAAAAGATTCACTGAACGATTTTGTTGTCTGATTTGCCTCATTAGTTTTCTGCCATTCATTAAACAAAGTTGTATAAGATCGCGAATAGATCATTATACCGCTTGTTTGATCGTGCACTTCCACTTTGTACTTACCATAGTTGAATTTATCAATTAAATTTACTTTTGATCCTCCCCAAAAGGGTTCTTCAATTAGTTCATCAATCGAATAGGAATCACTTTCACTATTTCCTGTATGAAAATAATCCACACGTAAAGTTTTATCGTAAAAAAGTTCATCAAAAATTAACTGGGGAAAAACAGTTGCAGTTACTGATAAAAAAATAAAAATAGTCCGCATTTTATTTGAAATTTCATGTAATAAAATATTTTAAGATAATAAGCTGATAGTCTATCAGGCATGCACTTTTCTCGAGCCCGGCTCGATTAGTTCCTGTCCTTTTAAACAATAAGGACACTCATCGGGTTGAAAGGATTTAAGATTTAATTTTACAACGCTTACTTGCGAATAACCGAAATCAATTTTACCGTTGCTTCTGTCAACAATAAATCCAATTCCAGCTACATAGGCATTATTTGAGTTAACGATTTCAATAGTCTCGAATACCGAACCTCCTGTAGTTACAACATCTTCGCACACTAAAACCTTTTCGCCTTCTCTAATTGCAAAACCCCTGCGAAGCGTAAGTTCTTTATTATCCCTTTCAGCGAATATAAATTTTTTATTCAGCTGCGTGGCAACTTCCTGTCCAACCACTAATCCACCAATTGCCGGTGAAATTATAGTATCAATTTCCGCATCACTAAAATGCTTTGCAATAATTGAACAGAGTTGTTTTGCGTATTCAGGATATTGTAAAACTTTTGCACATTGAAAATATTCTTTACTATGTCTTCCTAAAGTTAAAAGAAAATGACCATTAAGGAGTGCATCAGTATCTTCAAAAATTTTTAGAATTTCTCCTTCACTCAAGCTCACTTAAGAATTCCTCCATCTCAGTTGCCGTTCGCAATTCATTATTTTTTTTAGCAACATCTATCCCGTTTCTATAAACTTCTTTTGCTTCTTCTATCCTGTTAAGATTTTCTTTCACACGTGCTAATTGCATATAAGCAGGAACATAGTCGGGGTCCCTTTCCATTAAAGAAGTCAAATACTTTTCTGCTTGTTCGTAGTTCCCTGCTGAAATATGCTCCAATGCAATTCCGTAAACCACAAACGAATCATTTGGATCCTTACTGTACAACTCTAAAAGTGATTTTAATCTATCACTCATTTTTAAGCTTCTCAACTTTACCAGCCAGTATAAAATCCTTTTCGGTTACTCCTCCTTCGCTGTGTGTGGATATAGTTATCTTTACCTTATTCCAGGAATGAATAAAAATATCCGGATGGTGATTCATATACTCAGCGGCTTCTCCAATTTTTACTACAAAATCCAACGCTTCTCTAAAATTACTTAATTCATATACTTTCCCGATACGCTTATCTGTATAATTCCAACCCGGAAGATCAGAAAGCTTTCTGTCTATTTCCATTGATTTTAATAAAGGCATAATCAGTTTCTCGTGTTAGTGAAAAAAATAATTGTAAATTTAAATAAAAAAAAGCGTATTAATAAAATACGCTTTTAATAACTTAGTAAAAAAAATATTGTCAGTTTGTATCAGATTTTTCCGGTTCTTCGCTCGGACTTTCTTTTTCAAACGACTCATCATAAAAGACAAGTTCCTCTGCCTCTTCAACGTGCTTTGCAACTATTTTAGTGCCTTCTTTGAACGAACCTCTTAAAATTTCTTCAGCTAAAGGATCTTCAATAAACTTCTGGATGGCGCGTTTTAGGGGTCTTGCTCCAAACTTTTCATCAAATCCTTTATCAACTAAAAATTCCTTTGCCGTTTGATCCAGAAGAAGATCGAGTTTGTTTTCTTCAAGATTCTTGTATAGACCTTGAATCTCAATTTCAATTATCTTCATTATATCTTCTTTGGTGAGTTTCCTGAATACAATTGTATCATCAATTCTGTTAATGAATTCAGGATTGAATAGTTTCTTCATCGCATCTTCAACAGCATTTTTCAGTTGAGCATGTTTGTCTTTTTCTTTTGATTCATCGCCAAATCCAAAAGAACCAACATCACGAATATCTCTCGTTCCTACGTTAGATGTCATGATAATAATTGTATTACGGAAATCTACCTTTCTGCCAAGACTATCAGTCAAAAGTCCGTCGTCTAGTACCTGAAGAAGAATGCCGAAAATATCCGGATGCGCTTTTTCTATTTCATCAAATAAAACTACAGAATATGGTTTCCTTCTTACTTTTTCTGTTAGCTGTCCTCCTTCTTCATATCCAACATATCCCGGAGGTGCTCCAACTAATCTTGAAAGTGAGAATTTTTCCATGTATTCGCTCATATCAATCCGTACAAGTGAATCTTCTGAATCGAACAGATACTTTGCCAATGCTTTGCACAATTCTGTTTTACCAACACCGGTTGGACCAAGAAATATAAAACTACCAATAGGTTTATTAGGATTTTTTAATCCGGCTCTTGTTCTTCTAATTGCTTTAGTTAGTTTTGTAATTGCTTCGTCCTGCCCAACAATATATTCCTTAAGGGAATCTTCCATCTTAAGCAGCTTTTCAGATTCTGTTTGAGCAATCCTGTTAACAGGTATACCGGTCATCATTGCTACCACAGTTGCAATATCTTCTTCCGTAACATCATGTACAATATCTTTTGTTTTAGCATCCCATTCTCTTTGTGCTATATCGAGATCGGATTGAAGATTTCGCTCCTTGTCCCTCAATTTTGCAGCTTCTTCATAGTCTTGATGCTTAACTACGGTAGCTTTTTCGTGCCGCACTGCTTCTATTTCACTTTCCAGGTTCAGTACTTCTTCCGGAACTTCAAAATTACCCATATGTACTCTCGAGCCAGCTTCATCAATTACATCAATTGCTTTATCGGGTAAGTGCCTGTCGGTAATATATCTGTTACTAAGTTTAACAGCATTTTGAATTGCTTGTTTGGAATATTTTACGTGATGATGTTCTTCATATTTAAATTTAATATTATCGAGTATCTCAATAGTTTCATCGTAGGATGGAGGATCAATCATTACTTTTTGAAAACGTCTGTCCAATGCACCGTCAGTCTCAACATACTTTCTATATTCATCTAAAGTTGTGGCTCCTATGCATTGTAAATCTCCACGTGCTAACGCCGGTTTAAACATATTTGAGGCATCTAATGAACCCGATGCACCGCCCGCACCAACTATGGTATGTAACTCGTCAATAAAAAGAATAATATCTTTTGCTTTTTCAAGTTCATTCATTAAAGCTTTCATTCTTTCTTCAAACTGCCCTCTATATTTTGTGCCGGCAACCAATCCCGCTAAATCCAACGTTACAACTCTTTTATCCTGTAATGTTCTCGGTACCTTTTTTTGTACTATTCTGAGTGCTAACCCTTCGGCAATGGCAGTTTTTCCAACACCCGGCTCACCAATTAAAACGGGATTATTTTTCTTCCTGCGGCTTAAAATCTGGGCCACACGTTCAATTTCTTTATCTCTGCCTACAACAGGATCAAGTTTATCTTCTATTGCAAGCTTTGTTAAGTCACGCCCAAAATTATCGAGTACAGGAGTTTTTGTCTTCTCACTTTTCTTATCCTTTGTAAATGGTCTTGCGGAGCTATCCTTAGGATCTTTACTGGTTAACATTTCATTCAATTCAGCCCGGGCTGTATCATAAGTAACATTAAACTGATGTAAAATTTGAGTTGCTATGTTATCTTCATCTCTCAACAAAGAAAGTAAAAGATGTTCTGTGCCGATAACATCTGCTTTGTAAATCTTAGATTCTATCTGGGTAATTTTTAATACTTTTTCAGCCTGCTTGGTAAGCGGGATGTTGCCTATGGTTAGTGTTCCGCCAGTGGTTCTTACTGTATCTTCAATTGCTTTTTTCAACTTCATTAAATCACAATCAAGATTTCTCAAAATCCTTACAGCAACCCCTTGCCCTTCACGTATTATCCCTAATAAAAGATGTTCAGTGCCTATATAATCATGCCCTAGTCTTATCGCTTCTTCTCGACTTAACCTGATTACATCTTGTAATCTATCAGAAAAATTTCCATCCATAATGTTTCCTTACTGCATTTATAAAAATTTGGTTTTCAGAAGCTATTAACTGTTATTGCTATATATATATAAAATAGAAGCAACTTCCTAACAGAATATAAATACTAAAATAAACAAATTTTGTGATTTTCATCAATTTTTCAATTAGTAAAGTAAGCAAAAAAAATGCCAATATAAGCTCAATAATTTAGTTCTTATTAATTATTAAGTCACCTTAAGCAAAATTGTCATTCTGAATCCGGCATTTGCCGGATGTCCAAAGGACTCCTTCGGAGAAGAATCTCAAGGTTTACGATTTGCACTATTTGGAGATATTTCTCCTCGATGAATCGGGATCAATATGACAAAAATCATTCCTTTACGTAAGGTGAGTTATTAAATTTCTTTGTTCCTGCATCAAAAGTAAAAAATGAGATTAATCTCTGAGGAGAGTCGCAAACTGCTAATTAACAATAACGTAAGAATTTCAATAAGCCACTGCATATTAGTATAATTGGTAAATAATTCTTAAGAAAGAAGTATATTAGTAATACCATTATAAGTAAATAAAAAAAGGAGATAATTATGGAAGCATTAACAGGTCTATCACTTATAATAATTATTGCAATAGGATTTATAGTAATTCTATTTTTATACTTTATTCCTGTCCGGTTATACATTGCGGCAATTGCATCAGGAGTAAAAATAAGAATCTTTCAGGATTTGATAGGGATGAGATTAAGAAGGGTTCCGCCGAGCATAATTGTTAACGCTATGATCGCTGCTGTCAAAGCAGGTGTTGCGGTAGAGATGGGAAAATTAGAAGCCCACTTGCTTGCAGGTGGAAATGTTCCTAATGTTATTAACGCATTAATATCTGCAGATAAGGCGAATTTGGGTTTGACTTTTGAGAGAGCTGCAGCTATTGATCTTGCCGGAAGAAATGTTCTTGAAGCAGTTAATATGTCTGTTCTGCCAAAAGTAATTGAAACCCCTGTGGTTTCTGCCGTTGCAAAAGATGGTATTCAGCTAAAAGCAATTGCACGGGTAACTGTTCGTACAAATATTGAACGGCTGGTTGGCGGTGCCGGTGAAGCAACAGTTTTAGCACGAGTTGGCGAAGGCATTGTATCAACAATCGGATCGAGTGAGACACATAAACTGGTTTTAGAAAACCCGGATAAAATATCTAAGAGCGTGTTGGCAAAAGGGTTGGATGCCGGAACAGCTTTCGAAATTCTATCGATTGATATTGCTGATGTTGATATAGGACAGAACATCGGTGCTATTCTTCAAACCGATCAGGCAGAAGCAGATCTTAAAGTTGCACGTGCAAAAGCAGAAGAAAGACGTGCTTCAGCAGTAGCAACTGAACAGGAAAATATTGCCGAGGTTGCTAAACAAAGAGCAAGAGTTGTAGAAGCCGAGGCAGAAATTCCAAAAGCTATCTCAGAAGCTTTCAGATCAGGAAACCTTGGTGTAATGGATTATTATAATTTGAGAAACGTTCAGGCAGACACACAAATGCGTGAGTCAATCTCTAAACCGGAAGATAAGAAGAAAGACCCCAATGGATAATCTATTTGAATATCTTATCTATGGCTTTATAATTATAAGTTTTATCATTTCCTTTTTTAAGAAAAAGAAACCTCTTCCAAAAAAACCGTCTGATCTAACACTTCATCAGCGGACTGACATAACGGAAGATAAAATTATTGATATTCCGCCTTTACAAGAACCGAAGGCGGGAGAGTATGATATTTTAAAGGGAATCGAAAGCTTCTTTGATATCGGGCAACCACAACAAACTGAAACAAAGGTTCATACCGATAAGGAAATGTATGAAGGTGCTAAAGACCGGGAAAATTATATACCTGTTCCCGAAAAAAGTTTTCATACTCTTACTGAATCGGAACATACTTTTACAGACCCCTTGGATATAAAAAGAAAAGAACTGGAAAAGAGGGAAAAGAAGTTAAGTCCGGAAATCGATAAACAGGCATTTGATTATGAGGAAAGTTTAATAAGAAAAGATTCAACTGCAACCGGAATAATCAAGAATATTAAAGAACGATTGAAAAGTCCATCTACACTAAAGGAATATGTGATAATATCTGAAATTATGGGTAAGCCCAAAGCTCTTAAAAGATGAAACGAGTCTTGAAACGTTGTATGGACATTAACTGAAGGAACATTTCCTTATGACTGACTTATAAAAAGTGTAACTATTGTTGAACCTACTTGCAGCAGGCAAGATGCCATGCCATTTAGAGCTTGCGTGAATAATAATAAACTCACCCTAAATCCCTCTCTTACTAAGAGAGGGACTTTTAAAAAGCTGAGAAAGCGGCTTGCTTTAGCCCCTTCTCTTTTTAAGAGAAGGGGTTGGGGATGAGTTCTTAAATTGGACATATAATTTTCACACAGTCTCTAAAAGTCGGGGCAATTAAGTTAACGTAGATATAACACGTCGGGATAAAAATGAGCAATTATAAACAGATGAGCCCAAAGAAGTATAAACTTACAAGAATTCACTCGCAAAATATTGTTAAACAAATAGATGAATCGAAGTTTGTAATTAATTATCAGCAGGAACTTAATGCTTCGCAGTACGAAGCAGTTGCTGCAACGGAAGGTGCTTATTTAATAATTGCAGGCGCAGGAACAGGTAAAACAAGAACACTCGTTTACCGTGTTGCAAGACTTATCGAATCCGGTTACGATCCAAGCTCAATTCTTCTTTTAACCTTTACGCGTAAAGCTGCAAATGAAATGATGCGGAGAGCTTCCCTGCTGCTTGATGACAGGTGTTCAAAAATAAGAGGTGGAACGTTTCATTCGTTTGCGAATATTACACTGCGGAAGTATGCAAAAGCAATTGGTCTAAATCCTGCGTTTACAATTCTCGATCAGGGAGACAGTGCAGATATAATTAATCTTATCAGATCGCAGGACGGATTTATTGATAACAAAAAAAGGTTCCCGAAGAAAGACACGCTTAATAAAATTTTTAGCTTTAGTGTGAATACGGGAAAAAGAGCAGAAGAAATTATTGAAGAAGATTATCCTCATTTTCTCCATTTAATGGATAAAATTCTCGATATCCAAAAAGTTTTTATCCAGTATAAACGAAAAAATGATCTGCTAGATTATGATGACCTTCTTATTTATCTGCGCGATTTTCTCTTTAGTGGTTCTGCTGCAGTTAATGCTCTCCTCTCCACAATAAAATTTATTATGGTAGATGAATTCCAGGACACAAATCACATTCAGGCAAAAATTGTAAAAGGATTAGCACAGTACAGCGGAAACGTAATGGTTGTAGGCGATGATGCTCAATCCATTTATTCTTTCAGGGGTGCAAGCTTCAGGAATATAATGGATTTCCCGAAGCTGTTTGATAATGTTCAGGTAATAAAAATTGAGGAAAATTACCGAAGCGTTCAAACCGTACTTGATTTTGCAAATCATATTTATGACGGTGCAATTGAAAAATATACAAAAGTGCTTTATACAAACAAGAAAGGTGGTGCTCTTCCATATATAGTTGCAGCAGCAAATGCTAATATGCAATCCAAATTTATAGTGGAAAAGATTTTAGAATTAAGAGAAGAAGAAATTACATTAAACGATATCGCTGTTCTTTTCCGTTCATCTTTCTTTTCATTCGATCTGGAAATTGAATTGGCAAAGGCAAACATTCCTTTTCAAAAATTCGGTGGTATGAAATTTATTGAAACTTCACATATAAAAGATGTTCTTGCATTTCTTCGTATTGCTTCAAATCCAAAAGATATTATTAGCTGGTACAGAGTTTTACTTTTGCACGAAGGAGTTGGACCAAAAGCCGCACAAAGAATTTTAGATGAACTTGCAACTGCAAGGATAACTATTGCTTCCAGCCCGGGGAAGGATGATAAAAATATCATACAGAAAAAAAACCTTGTCGAATTATTTGTTCTTCTTTACAAAATTCATACTATAAAAATGCCCCCAACAGAAAAAGTGCAGATGGTTTACGATTATTACTATCCACTGTTCAAAGATAAATACGATGACTTTAACAAGCGCAAAAAAGACCTTGAGATATTCCTTAACATAAGTGAGAACTACCGTTCGCTGGATTCACTTTTGGCAGATATGGCAATTGAACCTATGATTGAAAGTATGATTGATATCGATGCAACTGACAAAGAAGATGAAATTTTAACTCTTTCAACAATACACTCCGCAAAAGGATTGGAATGGCATTCGGTTTTTATTATCCATGTAATCGACGGCTACTTCCCTTCAGCAAGATCAGCAGAAAAACTCGAAACACTTGAAGAAGAAAGACGCTTAATGTACGTTGCATCAACAAGAGCAAAGCAGAATTTGTTTGTAACTTATCCAATGAATATGTACGACCGTGAGGCAGGAACTACTTTATCAAAACCTTCGAGATTCATCTCAGACATTTCTCCTGATAAAGCAGAGGGCTGGCTTGTGGAGGATGAGTTTTAATCAAATCAAGTGCCAGTCACTTCCAAAGTGACTGGCACTTGGTGACTGGCACTTTGTGGTTGCCACATATTTGAGATAACAGCTTCGCTGTTACTTCATTAGTATGAGTTTCTTAGATACTGTAAAATTACCGGTATCAATTCTATAAATGTAAACACCGCTTGAAAGATTTCCGGCATTAAATTGAACCCGGTATCTGCCTGCTTCTTTTTGTTCATCAACCAGAGACGCTACTTTTTCGCCAAGGATGTTGTAAACCTTAAGCGTTACATTAGCTAACTCTGGCAATTCGTAGCGAATTGTGGTTGTTGAGTTAAATGGATTGGGAAAGTTTTGCTTCAATACAAAATTTTCCGGATAACCGTCGATATTTTCACCTGCTGATAATATTATACCTTCACCGGTTATCTGGTAAGTGCTATCGGTGCTGCCGGTAATTTGAACATACAGCAGATTTACATTTCCATCATAAAAATATCCCTCGGCATTGCTTCTTAAATCCTGGTAAGATGAACGTATCGCAACAGGAAATCCGTTCTTAAAAACTCCGGTTGGCGCATTGCCAATCAAATGTATTTCGGTAAGATAAGTTCTATTAGAAAGCTTCCCCTGGAAACTACCTATCGATGCACCGATATTAATTTCAAGTAAAGAGTTTCCTGTGAAAAATTGATTGATGTTTGTAATTGCATAACTTCCGGATTGATATTCAAGCGTAGTGCCATCATCTTCATAAAGAAGAAATTCAGCAGCTTTGCCGGGTGATGGATAAATTACAAGAATAAGAGTATCCAAAGGCATCTCGTCAGTGTACTGCATAACCGGCTGCATCGGGATAACACTTCCCTCCTTTATAAAAATCGGAAGTACATCGAGCGGCGCACTAACAATATAATTCTCTCCGCCGGCATAGACTTTATCATTCCAAAAGTTTACCCAATTCCCTTCCGGCAAATAAACATCTTTTGTTTGTGCACCTTCTGCTACGACAGGAGATACCAGCAAAGCATCGCCCCACATATAAGACATACTGTAATTATCCAGAAAGCCAATCTCCGGATGATCAAAAAACAGGGGGCGGGCAAGCGGCATGCCTGTCTTGTAATTCTGATATGCCATCGTATAAATATATGGAAGCAATTGATATCTTAGTTCGATATATTTTTTGGAAATACTTTCTGCCTCCTCACCATAACCCCAGGGTTCTGTTGGCTGCCCGACACCATGCGCTCTTGTGATGGGACTAAATGTACCAAACTGCATCCATCTAATATATAATTCAGGTGTAGTAGTGCCGCAGCAAAATCCTCCGATATCTGAATTATGATATCCCAGACCGGAAATCCCCATATTTAAAAGCATTGGAAGTTGTACTTCAAGTCCGCCAAAACTTCTTCCAACATCGCCAGACCACGGAATTACTCCATATCTTTGAATGCCTGCATACCCGGATCTTGTTAAATTAAAAATTCTTTGATTGGGTCTGAACTGGTTAAAACCATTAAAAATCGTTTCTGCCCAAAGAAGATTAAAAATGTTATGAACCTTATTTCTGCTTCCGAGGAAATGGGTCATTCCTTCGGGATGATTTTCCGGTTCTCCGAGGTCCGTCCATATTCCGCTTAACTCATCGCCGAAAAAAATGGGATGCTTATCCCACCACCATTGTCTGGCTGAAGGATTTGTTAAATCCAATAAACCGGCATTACAACCGCACGACCACCAGCCGGGAAGTAAATAAGGCTGCCCGCTTGAATTTGAAGCAAGGAAATTATTGGCAATGGCGGGTTGGAAGTTTGGTAAGTATTCAACAATGTATGGCTCTGTTATTACAATTGTCTTCATTCCATCATCAAGAAAATCAGTCATCATTTGAAAGGGATCACTCCATTTGGTAAAATCCCATGAAATATCACCCATATTTTTAAACCAAAATAAATCCAGGATGATCGCATCACTGGGAATCTTTCTCTGCCTAAGTGTCTGTACAGTAAACCTGGCTTCCGCTTCATTCTGATATCCAAATTTAGATTGAATAAAACCAAATGCCCACCTTGGCGGCAGAGGCTGCCTTCCTGTTAGCCAGGTATATTTTTCTAATTGAAGCGGAACATTATCAGCAACGATAAGGAAGTATGAGAGCTCACCACCGGAAGTTGTATATGAAAACTTATTTGGATTCGTATTACCAAGATCGAAATTTCCCGGATAAGTGTTTTCAAAATAAAGTGCGTAACCTTTTTTATTAGCTAAGAACGGAATGTTGATATTCATAGTAGGAAGTGCAGAAGTATAACCGCCAATTTGAGTATTATAACTGGAAAAACTTTGACCTTTTTTATCAAGACTGGTCCCCCGCTCGCCGGTACCATAAAAATGATCTTCATCATCAAGTATAAAATTAACTATTCGATCATTTCCATTTGTTGCGATACCACCGGAGGATGGCTCTGATAGCAATAAGCTGTAAGTTGAATTAAAATATTTTACTCTTAATGGAAACTTTTGGCATACAATCATTATTTCAGAAGATGAAATAATCAAAGAATCGGTGAAATCATTAGTAATAACCGCAACACTTTCTGTTGTATCCCGGATAATTACAAATGAAGAATCCAGTTCCGTTGTGAGTGTGGGAAGAAAATCTACTCGAAGAATATCTGATCTATAAAAAATAAATTCCAGGGATGTTTCTCCGGCAAAAACTTTCACCGAATTTCCACCTGAAACATGAGAAGTGTAGTTACCTAAATAATTCTGAGGAAAAATAAAGGATGGAATAACTATAACAAGAAATAAACACCAAAATAATTTTATTTGATTGCTGCATATTCTAATAAAACTGTACATAACCTACAACAATCATTTTAAATAATAAACACATATTACAATTTGAAGAGAGAGTTAGTGCTGCGGAGATATTTGTTGTTATCTTAATAAAACCATTTTCTTCGTCGCTACGAAACTTCCCACACGTAATTGATAAAAATATACGCCGGAGGCGAATCCGGCTTTGGCGGAAATTCCACTGCTCAGAATGCTATTCTTAGCTACATTAAATTCAACTTCATAAACACCTGGTGGTTTTTCTTCATTAACCAAAGTTACAATTTCCTCACCCAATAAATTGTAAACTGCCAGCTTAACATAACCATCTGTAGAAATTGAATATTTAATTACTGTACTCGGGTTAAAAGGATTTGGATAGTTTTGCTCCAGGGCAAACTCAAGTGGAGCAATTACTTCCACAGCTATCTCATCCAAATAATCTATTGTACCGTCGTAATCAATTTGTTTTAAGCGGTAAGTGTAATTACCGCTGGCAACTTTTGAATCAGTATATGAATAAGTTTGAATTTTAGTAGTTGTACCATGACCAGGTACATAACCGATATTTTCATATTCATTTTCAGCTTTACTCCTCTGAATTTCAAATCCCTGGTTGTTAGTTTCAGTTGAAGTGACCCATTTTAACATCACACCTTCATTTGTAATCAGTGCAAAGAAAGTTGTTAACTCAACCGGGATAGGATCATCTTCAATTGTAAAATCTTCATTAGAAATATCGAAGAAAATATTTCCAGCCGCTTCAACTTTTATTCTTGCCTGTGTAGTTGGATCGTTCGGAATTAACACCTGCTCGCCGCCATCATTTGGAGTGTTTGCAGTAAGTGTAATCGGGTAGGTTATTCCGCCATCAACAGAAAGTAGAATATTTACCTCAGTTGCATTTACAGGTGCAGCACTTGTATTTGCAACATCCCATGTTACAGTTTGAACTGAATTACCCTGCCAGGTAACAGAAGCGTTCGGTGCAGTAACAAGGAAGGGTCCCGCGGCATCGGTTACATCAAATAGAATTTCATCGTAATCCACTCCGCCTCCGCCGGCTCTGTTATCTCTCACAGTTAACCTAAATTTAAGTGAGCGTGAATAGGATGGAAGTATTTCGCCGATGGTTTGTGTGTTATTCAACAGATCGGAAAATTTTGGAAACGTTCTCCAAGGTTCAAGAGTTACGGGGAATGTTCTGAAAATCGGTGCGTTACCGGATGTATTATTCGGATGCCCTGCAGGTCCCAGATCAAATTCTTCCCAGTTGTAGGTTAATGTATCACCGTCCGGATCAGTAGCCGAGCCGGTTAATATAAAAGGGGTATTAATAGGAATTGTAAATCCACCGGTGCCTGAGTTAACAGTAGGCGGTGTGTTTCCGGTTGCAGTAATTTGTGCACAGGAGTTTCCGCTTCCGGTTGTGTGATTTACAATTTCTACAAAATTTATGTTATGAAAATAATCATCACTGTTGCTTTGCAGATTCTGACTTCCGCAAATACCTGCGTATGCCATAATAGTACTTCCGCTTCCCGGTTCGTATGCTGTGGATGCATTTCTGTTTCCACCCCCGCAAGAACCAGCGTTGCCGTTAAATGAATGATTCCCTCCAAACTGATGTCCCATTTCGTGTGCTATGTAATCGATGTAAAAAGGATCGCCTATAGGATTTAACAGTCCTGTAACTCCTTTTGCTTTAAAACCATTCTGACAAATTACCGTAAGGAAAGCAACACCGCCACTGCCGGTACTAAAAACATGCCCCACATCATAATTTGCAGAACCTATCACAGCATCCAGGTTTGTTTGGTTTTCGGTTAGCATGGTAAAACCGTTAGAATTTGTATAAGGGTCTGTTGCGGGATTTGTATAAACAATTAAATCGTTGTTTGCAATTAAAACCAATCGAACTGCAACTTCTCTTTCGTAAACACCGGAAACCCTGTTAACTGCTGTTACGATAGCAGCCAGCCCCGAAGTAACTTTTCCGCCGTGAAAGATTGTATATTCGCCGGTAGCAGCACAGGCAAGGCGGTAGGTTCTCAGCTCTTCACCGGTAAAAACATCAGGTCCATTTTCTACCCGCTCTTTTAATTGCTGTGTAATTTCAGATTCCAAACCGAGTACTGTGCAGGATAAGTTTATAGTTTCCCTGCTGGTAATAAAATCTTTTTTGTAATAGGAAATGTAATACCTGTTATCACTGCTGCTGTAAGGATCGATGTAAACCGTTCCGTCTAAAGTAAAAATTATTGCATGAAAACCTGCGGGAGTTATATCGAACCGTGCACTTGCAGTAGTTTGATCAATTCCCTGCCCTAAATATGTTCTTATATCCGGGTATTTATTTGCAAGCTCATCTTCCATTACAAGAGACTCTACAAATTTAAAATTTATATATTCTCCGTTTGGTAAAGGAAGACTGATAATTTTTCCCGATTCTTTTACTTGAATAATTTTTTCGGAAGGAGCGCTGTTTAATTCATCTTTCATTTCCAAAATATCAAGTTCAAGCGTTCGGTAATTTTGCGGGGTGATATTCCGCTCACCAGTAAAAGAGATTAATTCTTCCGAAATATCACTCCATATAACTTCTGTTGATTTTTGAGCTGTACCAACAGCAGTGAAAATTACAAACAATAACAGCGTAACGGCAGATGAAACAATTTTTACTGTAAATTCTATTCCTGTTATTAATGGTGGGAAAATATTTTTTAAAAGTTTTTTCAAGATAGGAACAAATTGTTACTTAAACATTCTAACTATTTTTTGATGATCAAATTTTAAATTGGTTACAAGTGCCAGTCACTTTTAAAGTGACTGGCACTTGTTGACCGGCACTTTTTAGCTTAGCATGATGACTTCGACATCACTTCATCAGAAGCATCTTTTTAACTGAATTAAAGCTGCCTGATTTTAAGCTGTAAACATATATACTGCTTGCAAGTTCTGAGGCATCAAAATTTACCTCATATCTGCCTGCTTCCTGAACTGAGTTTACAAGTGATGCAACCTTTTCTCCAAGTAAATTATATACATCCAGATTAACAAATCCATTCTCAGGAATTGAATACTTTATTAACGTACTTGGATTAAACGGATTGGGATAGTTTTGCTCCAATACAAATTCAAGTGGGGCAGTTACTTCCACAGCTACCTCATTCGAATAATCAATTGTACCGTCGTAATCTATTTGTTTTAAGCGGTAAGTATAATTACCACTGGCTACTTTTGAATCGGTGTATGAATATGTTTGAATTTCTGTAGTTGTTCCGTGACCAGGTACATAACCAATTTTTTCATATTCATTTTCAGCTTTACTCCTCTGAATTTCAAATCCCTGGTTGTTAGTTTCAGTGGCTGTTGACCAGCTGAGCGTAACATCAGCTTCATCAACCGTAGCTGCAAATGAAGTGAGTTCAACAGGTAAATCACTCAGAGGAACATGTGCATAAACAGTTCCCCATCTGCCATCTTCGGGAGGAATACCTGTCGGTGATCCCCTGGTCGATGCATATTCATTGAATATCCAAAACGATTTATCATCGTTAGGATCAACACTTGCACCGGTATAATCACCCCATCTATTTCTCGATTCTCCAAATGTCCGAACATAATAATCTAAACCGGCTCTTACTACTACAGATGGGTTTACAGTACCTGCAGGATCTCCAACAAATCTACCTGCATAATAGGCACCGGGAAAAATTGTGGGAGCTGAGGCTGAAAAACCGATTATTACATCCTCATTGATGTTAACTGCAATAGCAGGGAAGAAAGTAAAGGTACCTGATGCAATATCTTCACCTCCTACATCACCCTGATCGGTTAATGTTGTTGAACCCAAAGTTGTTGTATTAAGCTGAACCCAGTGAGCAGTTGTTTGTCCTAATACCTGGACCGGAATTTGGATTTATAGTAGTTGTCAACCAAAGGGAATTGTTTCTCCATACGGCATGTAAAGTTCGTCTGTCATTTACTTCAATTTCAGTTCCGGAACCTAACTGCGGTGCATCAGGTAATGCAGGAAATCCAAAGACCCCGCCTAAATCTTCTATATCTCCCATTGAAACAAATTCAGGGCCAACAAATGTTGGTGATCCTAATGGATCATCTACTCGTATTACTTGAATTGCTTCTGTGCCGCCTGGTCCTCCCGTCGTTAATCCACTATACTTAACAAGAAAAGTTCCAACTCCTGTAGCTACTCCAGTTGAACCAAAAACATGAGCAGGTTGATGTGTCCCGGCAGATCCACCTGTTAAGCCAGGGAAGTCCCACCCACCAGTTACTGTTGCTGCACCTCCTCCATAAAATCCACCTGCCACACCTTTATCAATAATCCATAGTCTCGTTCCACCAAAAATACCATCAACATGAGAAAACATATTAGCAGTTACATAAACAGCCTCCTCATCAATCGCGAAACCTGGATAATCCGCCCAATGATCTGCCCCACCGATAACTTCTTTAGCATCAATAGCAGTATACCACCAATCTGTACTGGTAGCGGTTGCCGGTGTACTGGTTTTGGAAACCGCCAAGAAAATTCGAGATATGTTGCCTGGGTCCGTGCCCGATGCAACTTCGAATATTTCCAAATCTACAACTACAAAACGATTTTCATACTGATCGTAAATCACTTTAGGATCGAATGTAAAAGTTGTAGGAGTAAGAGAAGTAAAAAATCCTGCAAGATCATCCTGCCAAAGTAAAATACCCGTTGTATCCCGACATTCAATCATTGTATTGACGACAGCAATAACCCTATCCAAACCCCCAACACCGCTTGGGTCCGGAGGGATAAAGCTGATTCCACCATTGAATATTGGATTATCATCGTAGTCAAACCCATCGAAGGTGGTTACTGTATTTAGTGAATTAGGTGTTGGTGAAGTAAAATTACCTGAATAGATAAATTTATCAACATTCCCGTTACGGATGGCTTCCTGGAGCATGATGTTAAACTCTGCACCGCCAGAGATCGTCGTTTCTTCTGTGGTGTAAATTTTATCCTGAGTTTGTGCAAAAGTGTCTAGTGTTATTAATGATAATAAAAAAATTAAGAATGGTAGTACAGTTAGCCGAAAAAGGTATTGCTGCTTCATTATGTCTCCTTTTTTATTAGATAAATTAGTCAGTTAAAATTATTTGCTTTGTAACAATTTGCATATACAGAAACTAGTTTCCTCACAAGCAGGAAATTCTTACGCAATCATACAATCTGAATTAATTTAAGTATAATTATAGAGATTAAATAATAAAATTACTCTAACCTGAGAAAACTTATAACAAAATGCAGTGGGATTTAGAAAGAGTAATAATCTTTTCAACTTTGACTTTTCTTTGATAAAATGATTAAGAAATCAATTAGTTAAATAAAAGATAATAAATTATTTAAATAAAAAAAGTAAATTCAAATAAAATATTTATTTTATTCCGTCAAATTTCTTTCTTTATAATATCTTAAAATAATACCACTTTATGTGTTAATGACAATAGAAGTGACTATATTCATAAGCGTAATTGTATACACCATTATTTATTATACGATTATTTCAAAACTTAATTTTGATTCCTCTAATTTAGTTCTGCCTGATTGTATTGGTCCGAATGACCCTGTTAAGATTTCAATCATCGTAGCTGCCAAAAATGAAGCCGATAATCTGGCTAAATTAATTTCAGCTCTTAAAAATTTTAATTATTCAAAAAATGATTATGAGACAATAATTGTTGATGATAATTCCAATGATGATACCTTTCAAATAGCTGAAGAATTAATTTCCAGCCTGAACAACTTTTCGGTTGTTTGTGCAAAAAATAAAAAGTACGAAGGTAAACGAGGTGTGCTCGATTATGGTATTTCATTAGCAAAGCATCCTTTTATATTGATAACCGATGCAGACTGTACTCCGGAAAAAGAATGGTTACTAATTGCTTCAGAAAAATTTAACTGCGAATGTGATTTTATTTTTGGTAATGCACCTTTTATTCAAAAAGGAAATATTGTAAACAAAGTTGTTTGTTATGAAAATTTCAAAAATTCACTGCTGGCAATTTCTGCCGCAAACCTGGGATTTGCCTATACTGCGTCAGCAAGAAATTTTGGTTTTAAGAAAAGCGCATTTGAAAAGATAAGCGGTTATAAAAACACAACAGATACTATAAGCGGAGACGACGACTTGCTGCTTCGTGAAGCAGTTAAGAATAAGTTAAAAGTATGTACATTTATGGCACAAGACTCATTTGTTTATTCAGAAACAAAAGATACATTCAAGGATTATCTGTCTCAGAGAGCGAGACATACTCAATCATCTTTTCATTATTTATTCAAACAGAAAATGTTTCTTGCTTTATGGCATTTGTTTAATATAGCGTTTATATTATCAACCCTATTAATGTTTATTAATTTGTTTTTCATTCTTCCATTTGTATTTAAACTTACTTTCGATTTAATAACTGTTCTTACTTATCAGAAAAAACTCGGTTATAAGTTTAAGATTGCTGAGGTTATTTATTTACAATTTCTTTACGAGATGTTTATTATAATTCACTTTTTCAATGCAAAATCCGGGAAGATTGAATGGATATAACACAGGAGCAAATTCCATGGTTAAACAAGGATCATCCCAATTATAAAAAGTGGAAATATGCAAGAGATATTTCTATTGATCGGGGAAAATTTGTTAAATCCGTTATTACTAATTTTTCCGCATGCAAAAAATTAAGAATTCTCGATCTCGGCTCCGGTGAAGGAGGAACATCTGCTGTTCTATCAGAAAATAATGAGGTTGTAAGTTTTGATATAAGTAAAATACGGCTGCACAGATATGCGGGATCTGATTGTAAGAATGCAGTGATATGCGGGGATGCATTGTTCATGCCGTTTAAGGAAAAATCATTTGATATAATAATTCTTCAGGATGTGATTGAACATCTGAACAATTTAGAAAGAGTAATAAATAATCTTAATAAGATTTTAAGTGATGGGGGTATAATCTATCTCAGCACACCCAATAAGTATTCATTTATTAATTTCATTGCGGATCCGCATTGGGGAGCCCCGTTCGTTTCACTTTTTAAGAGACAACAAACAAAAAAATATTTTTTAAAATATTTTAGAAAATCCGAAGTAAATAGAAAAGATATTGCTGAATTACTATCACTTAAAAAAATATTAAATCTATTTTATAAATTTTTTAATGTACACTTATTTACATCACATTCTGTTAATGAATTATTCAAGGGAAACAAAGGAATTTTGTGGAGTAATTTCCATCTTATTCTGTTAAAGATCGCCAACGGGCTAAAGCTCAATAAAATTATTATAAAAATTGCTAATGATAAAACCGGATTTGCTAATAAATTTATCACTCCAACTTTTTATTTTGTATTAGTTAAAAAATGACAATCATTGTATTATTGGGCAAGGTATAATTTCTTAAATCGATATTAAATGATTATTTTCTGTTTAACAAAACTGGATTTGAATGGATTATAAATTACTTGTATCAAAAGCTGTAGAAGCTAAATCGAATGCTCTACCAACCTATTCTAACTTTTTTGTCGGCGCAGCTCTTTTAACAAAAGATGATAAAATCTATACCGGCTGCAACATCGAATCGAGTTCTTACAGTCTAACAATTTGTGCTGAAAGAACTGCGATATTTAAAGCTATATCCGAAGGTGAAAGAAAATTTAAGGCGCTTGCGGTTGCCGGTGATACAGAAAGATTAATTTCTCCCTGCGGTGCCTGCAGGCAAGTAATAAGCGACCTTTGCGGTGATATTGATGTTATTCTGGTTAACAGTAAAAATGAAACCAAAGTGATGAAAACATCGGAACTGCTGCCGTTTGCTTTTAGTGATAAAGATCTTAAATAAAAATTAAATCATCATTCTAAATTCTACATTCTACATTCTACATTATAAACTATGATTGATTCGGCACCACATTTATTACCTAAAGATACAGGTTGGATTGAAGTGATAACGGGTTGTATGTTCAGCGGAAAAACAGAGGAACTTATCCGGCGTTTAAGAAGAGCACAAATAGCTAAACAAAAAGTAAAAATATTCAAACCTTTAATTGATACACGTTATTCTGAAAGTTCAATTGTTTCACACAACGACCAATCTCTTCCTTCCATACAAATAAAAGATATAAAAGATGTGTTAAAACTAACCGAAGACTCACAGGTAATTGGTATAGATGAGGCACAGTTTTTCTCGGATGAAATAGTAGATATTTGTAATGAACTTGCGGATAAAGGTAAAAGAGTAATTGTTGTTGGATTAGATCAGGATTACCGTGGTATCCCCTTTGAACCTATGCCGCGATTACTTTCAATTGCAGAATATATAACTAAATCATTGGCAATATGTGTTGAATGCGGAAACCCTGCAGATAGAACACAGCGTAAAACTAAGTCATCAGAAAGAGTGATTGTAGGCGCCGCAGATATCTACGAAGCAAGATGCAGAAAATGTCATTACATTCCTGAGGAAGTTTAGAGATTTCTTATGGATATAAATTCAATCTTCAGAGGATTTATCGGAATACTTGTTTTAATTGGAATCGCATTTCTCCTGTCAAATAACAAAAAGAAAATAAACTGGAAACTTGTGTTTACAGGATTAGGACTGCAATTTATTTTTGCAGTTTTCATTCTGCGAAGTGAAGAGCTAAGAAGTTTTTTTGTTCCATTTGGCTGGCCAAAAGATTTTTTTACATGGGTTAGCGGCTTCTTTGTTATTATCCTTAACTTCACAACGGAGGGTGCATCGTTTGTATTTGGAGATCTTGCCAAACCTCCGGGCGCGGATGGAAGTTTAGGTTTTTTCTTTGCCTTCCAGGTTTTACCTACAATAATATTTTTTGCAAGTTTAATGTCCATCCTTTATTATCTGGGTTTTATGCAAACGGTAGTTAAAGGTATGGCATGGATAATGGCAAAATTTTTAGGTACAAGCGGTGCTGAATCACTCTCAACCTCGGCAAATATATTTGTGGGGCAAACCGAAGCACCCTTGATGATAAGACCTTATCTTAAAGATATGACCAGAAGTGAAATACTTACTATAATGGTTGGAGGTATGGCAACCATTGCGGGCGGAGTAATGGCAGCCTATATTCAGATTTTAGGTACGGCTTATTCAATAAAGCACGGAATTCCGCTTATAGATGCGCAGCATATTTTTGCGACACAATTACTTGGTGCAAGTATAATGGCGGCACCGGCTGCAATTGTTATTTCAAAAATTCTTTTCCCCGAAACAAAAGAGCCGGTAACAAAAGGCACAGTAAAAATTGATGTAGAAAAAAGTGCAGAGAATGTTATTGAAGCTGCAGCTAATGGTGCAAGCGAAGGTTTGAAACTTGCATTAAATGTCGGTGCAATGCTTTTGGTGTTTATTGCATTAATCGCAATGTTTAACTATGGTTTGAATTTTATAGGTGATCTTTTTAATTGGAATGAATCTCTAAAAGCAAATTACGGAGAATCACTAAGCTTTCAGCTAATGCTTGGCTGGATATTTCAGTTTGTTGCTTTTGGAATCGGTGTGCCGTGGGAAGACGCCCTGAGCTTTGGAAGTTTGTTCGGAACAAAAATAGTAATTAATGAATTTGTTGCTTATTCGGATATGGGAATATTGATTGAAGCCGGAAAAATATTAAACGAAAAAACTATTATAATGTTAACTTACGCTTTATGCGGATTTGCAAATTTCAGCTCAATCGGAATACAAATTGGCGGATTAGGACCCTTGGCTCCCAGCCGAAAATCAGAAATTGCTAGCTTGGGTATTAGAGCAGTTATTGGCGGATCGATGGCAACTTTAATGACTGCTACTTTAGCTGGTTTATTATACATTGGCAACTAATACATTATTTCATACACATCAATTTTTTAGAGCTTACATAATAAGTAAATGAAGATTGATCTCTCATTCAAATACAAAGATTTATTAGAACATATAAATAAAGAAAAACCTTTCAATCCTGAATTTACTATCATTTTGGGCAGCGGGCTTGGGGATTTTGCATCGACTGTAGATGTTAAAAAATCAATCTCAACCGAAGACCTTCCGGGATATCCACCTTCAACAGTTTCAGGTCATTCCGGTAAAATTATTTTTGCTGAGGCTGATAGTAAAAAACTGCTTCTCTTTAAGGGCAGAATTCATTTTTATGAGGGCTATAAAATTTATGAATGTGTTCTTCCTGTATTCATCGCACATAAATTAGGCTGCAGCAAAATACTTCTTACAAATGCTGCCGGCGGTATTAATAGGAATTACTCTCCCGGTGATCTGATGCTTGCATACTCGTTTAACGGAATTGACATTAAAAAGGAATTAACACAGTTAATTGGATTGACAGCAAATGATGTAAAAAGTGCATTCGTTAATCTTCCCTCATCCCAATTAAACAGCGTTATTAAAAAAGCATCTATTAAAGAAAATATTTTATTACAGGAGGGAACATATTGGTTTTCCAAAGGACCAAGTTATGAAACACCGGCAGAAATAAATATGATGTATAAATTTAACGGAGATGCAGTGGGTATGTCGACGGTTCACGAGGCAATATTTGCTGCATCACTAAAAATGGAAGCATCATCAGTTTCCTGTATCACAAATTTAGCAGCAGGTATTTCTAACACTAAACTGTCACACGCAGAAGTAACCGAATCAGCAAAGATGGTTAAGAGTAAATTTGAAAGACTGATAAAAAGAACTATTTCTTTCATTTAAATATCTTTGAAAATTTTGATTGCCGCTAATATCTCAATTTATTGACATTCATAATCCAGAGCACTAATTTTGTTAGTTAATTATTTTTAAACCTCACTTAGCTAAAAGTTAAAGAATGAAAGAATTCAGAGTACGAATTATAATGGTATTAGCTGCTATTGTTTTAGCTTTATATTTATTATACCCAACCTACATAGACTATCAAAACTCGAAGGATATTACTAAAATTCTGGATGAAAAAAAATCAGAATTCCTCTCTTCTAATCCTGAATTGACAACCAATCAACTGAATAAAATGATTCGGGTTGTGGAGGATAGTATTTTAAGTGCTAACCCGGATATTTTGAAAGATCGTGAAAATCGGATTAAGCTCGGTTTAGACCTCCAGGGTGGTATGAGAGTAGTGCTTGAAGTAAACACCGGGGAGTTATTGGGTAAGCTGGCAAACAATCCGGATGACATATTTAAACAAATATTAGCAGAGGCAAAGGAAGAAGCTTCAGTTTCTGATGAATCTGTAGTAGATATATTAGGCAGAAAACTTACTGAAAAAGGAATTAGATTCAGCCGATATTTTGGGACTATCAGGCAGGAAGATGATGAAATTCTTTCCGGACTAAAAGAAGATACTGATGATGCTGTAATCCGTGCACTCGAAATTATACGAAACAGAGTTGATCAATACGGTGTAGCAGAGCCATCCATACAACGACAGGGCAGCAGAAGAATAATTGTTGAACTGCCGGGCGTTGCAAGAGAAGAAGAAGCAAAACGGTTGTTGCAGGGAACCGCTTTACTTGAATTCAGATTATTGAAAGAATCTGATTTTACAATCTCAGTTATGCAAAAAATAGATGCTGTTTTGGCTAAAACTATCGGAACCGATAAGACCGATACAACAGGTACTGAAACAGTATCCGTCAACGACACTTCATCTGCGGCTTCGGACACAAATCTTTCAGATATCGATACACAGGACTTTTCCGAAGAAGAGCATCCATTTTTCTCAATTGCTCGGTTAGCTCAGGACGGAAGCGCCGATGCTTATGTAAAAGGTAGTGATAAAAATAAATTGCTTTTAATGTTAAGCAGACCAGAAGTACGGAAAGTTATTCCAAACAATGTTGAATTTGTATTCTCTGCAAAACCAATCGAACAGGAAGATGGACAAAAATTTTACAAAATGTATCTGGTAAGCAACAAACCGGAACTTACAGGCGGCGTTATTACAGATGCTCAGGCAAACATTGACCCCAATACAACAGCATGGATTGTTTCGATGACAATGAACAGTGAAGGTTCAACAGATTGGGCAAGAATTACCGGAGCCAATGTTGGTAAACGGATTGCAATTATGTTAGATGGATCTGTTTTCTCAGCTCCTGTAGTGAGGAACAAGATAACAGGCGGTCGTTCCCAAATTGAAGGAATGGCTAATATGGAAGAAGCAAAATTGCTTGAGATCATTTTAAAAGCCGGCGCACTGCCAGCACCGGTAGATATATTGGAAGAAAGAACAGTTGGTCCTTCGCTGGGTGAAGATTCCATAATAAAAGGATTTCGTTCTGTGGTTCTCGGTTACGTGCTTGTTGTACTCTTTATGATATTTTATTACAAAAGATCCGGAACAGTTGCAGCGGCAGCTCTTGTTTTTTCAATCCTTTTTATTCTTGGTGTACTTGCCGGATTTAAAGCTACACTAACTTTGCCAGGTATTGCCGGAATTATTTTAACAATCGGTATGGCAGTAGATGCCAACGTGCTTATCTTCGAGAGGATAAGAGAAGAAATGGCAACCGGAAAAACAATTAAAGCATCTATTGATAGTGGTTTTGCAAGAGCATATTCTGCTATTATAGATTCAAACATTACAACATTTTTTACAGGTATAATTCTTTACCAATTTGGTACAGGACCTATTCAGGGCTTTGCTCTTACTTTGATGATTGGTATTGCGGCAAGTTTATTTAGCGCACTGGTAATAAACCGCTTGGTACTTGATATTATGACAGCAAAAGGAATTGAAGTAACTATTGGTTAATGTATTCACGCTTTAAGGAGCAGAACTAAAATATGCGAATATTAGAAAATTTTAATTATGACTTTTTAGGTAAAAGAAAAATTGCATACGCAATTTCTATAACCCTTTTTCTGATTGGTTTTATCAGCGTTATTGTAAGAGGTTTGCAATTTGGAATCGATTTTAAAGGTGGAACAGAAATCGTTCTTCAATTCGAAAAACCCATAGATATTGGTGAGATGAGAACATACGTTGAAAATCTTGGTTTAGGATCTGCTGAAGTTAAAACTTTCGGTGGAGAAACCGGAATATTGGTTCGTACGGAAGAACAGGTAATACCGCCGGGTATTTACCCGAAGGTTGTCGAAAATATTGAAAGTGCAATTGAAAATTATTTCCCGGGTATCGAAAGGAACATAATCGATTCAACTGCAAGTTCTATTACTTATGAGTTTGCGAACTCTGAAATTACAAATACAGTAATTGATGAATTATTTGATGCGGGATTTCAGACCGGTCGTGTTTCTGAGGAATTGGATAACAAACAAATGATTGTTAGGGTAAGTATTGCTGATTGGATAAAGGAGAACCTAAGTGATAAATTGGGAAATAATCCGTTCATCGTTCTTAAAGAAGATATAGTGGGACCAAAAATAGGTGAAGAACTTAAAAAGGATGCTGTGTTAGCTATCTTCTTTGCGTTAATTGCTATTCTTATTTATTTAGGATTCCGTTTCAAATTTATATTTGCAATGGGTGCTGTTGCTGCACTTTTTCATGATGTTTTAATTACTCTGGGACTTTTTGGAATACTTTATGGTGTGATACCAGGATTAAATCTGGATATTGATCTTACAGTTGTGGCAGCGTTCTTAACATTAATCGGTTACTCAATTAATGATACTGTTGTTAATTATGACAGGATAAGAGAAAATCTGAAGATACACAAAACCCGCTCGCTTTATGATGTTATTAACACAAGCATTAGCCAGACAATGAGCCGTACAATACTTACAAGTGGTACTACATTAATTACTGTTCTTGTACTTTTGATTTTTGGAGGCGAGGTGTTAAAAGTTTTTGCTTTTACACTTTTCTTTGGAGTTATTATAGGTACATTTTCATCAATATTTGTTGCGAGTGCCCTGGTTTACGAATACGCACAGAAGTATAAAAAGAAATTAGAATTTTAAATTTACCCTTCTAAAAAAGAAAGCCGATGAGAATGATCACCGGCTTTTTTAATGTCCTGTTAAAATAATATATTCTGTTTTTATTCTTTAGTTGTTAAAGCAGAAAATAATTTACTTTTTGCAATTGGGAATACAGTTTCCTTGAATGGAAAATCAAGTTCGGTATTACAGAAGAAAATTGCCGGATTAATTAAATCTGTGTGTTTATAAGCAAGTTTAATACCCATACTTAATGTGGGAGCATTAATATCATCAAGTGCGGCATTAGCAAGAGGTTTTATCTTTAGAGATCTAAGCGGTTTGCTGCCAGAAGCAAACAAAGAACAAGAATATTCATAGACCCTTAGTTGGTAACTTTCAAAATCGGGAATTACAAAACAACCTTCTTCTTTAAAATTGGGCACCGGTGCCACAGGTTTAATTATCATATTCTCATATACATATTCATAAACTGCAATCCCTTCATGCATTGTAGCTTTAACTAATGGTCTGGCCCAGGTAACTAATTCAAAAGCTTCCGTCTCATCAATATTCTGGTTGTCATCTCCAACAACAATTTCCCTTTGTGTATTAGTATCCGCAGTTTTAAATCCATTAAATAAAGCAGCATTATATGGCTGATACTTTATATAAAGAGAATTAAGTAATCTATCAATCCGGTTTAAATGAAAGAGAGATGGATAGAGTCTATTTTTGCTAAACTGCTTTGAATACTTTTTAAGCAGGGCAAGTATTCTATACTGATTGAGCTCTTTATCCTCTATCGGGAGGATGAAATATTCCAAGTTTAAGTTGTTCACTGTTTTTTCCTCAATTAAATGACACTTACAGAATTCAACAACTATACCATTGATTTTTGAACTGTTTTAACGGTTTTAAAGGAGGAAGGATAAATAATATATATCAAAATGGGAAAAGGATATAGATTTGGGGCAGGAACAATGGAAAAATTCGAGTTAATTCGCTTCTATAAAAACCGGCAGAATATTATCCTTTTCAAAAATTAATTAATATAAATTCCATTATTTAAGAATCAATCAACCTTAACAATAACCATTGTCATATCATCATTAACTTCGACGGTGCCGTGGAAGGTATTTACGGATTGCCAAATTTCATCCAATATTTCTTTATAGCGGTGTGATGGTATAATTATTGGTTTATCATAAAAAGGATATAAAGCTACGAATGGAAGTGTAAAATTCTTATAGTTATACGAAAAGTTTAGAATTAAATTTTATTAAAAATTAGGGGTAAAGGTATTTTTATTGATTTTTTGAACTGTCAATGTTATTTTATTGTATCTTTATCAAGAAAATAATTTATAAGTATGTTTTTTAATTTAAATAGAAAATTACAGTGACGAACAGAATACACTCAAACGGTAAATCAATCAAAATCGAAGTTGATGTTGTAATTCTTAGAGAGGATGAATATTTTGTAGCATATTGCCCCGCACTCGAATTATCAGCATACGGTAAAAAAGAAAAGGAAGCGTTAGCATCTTTTAAAAATGAAATAAACATATTCATAGAAGAAACAGCTAAGAAAGGAACTTTGGAGAAGTACTTACTAAAACAAGGTTGGAAATTGCAACAAACACCAAAAATAAACTACCGACCTCCAAAATTATCAAATCAAATTATGAGGTCTGCAAAGAGAAAATATTTACAGGAAGTTACCATTCCTTATTGATTATTTCTTTTTGCCCCTCTTCAATTTTTCTAATTCTTTCAAAAAAACCTTTTTATTAATATCAAGGGTTTTCAAACTTGTGTGGATATGAGTGATTGGTACATCCGTGTAGTTCTTATCCACAGTTATCGGGCGGAGCAGAGATCCATCAGGTATATCCCAAATCTCATGACTTGACTTAGTGCGAATGTGCCTAAGTCCCTTACTTTTAAGATATTTTTTCCAGAGCTTTATGGGAATTGATTTCATTCTAATAATCAAAAATAATATTAGAAGAAAGATAATGGCATAAATAAGTTTAAGTCAAGCTTACGAGTTGAAGATATTTAATCCCCAGCTTAGTTAAGAAAGTTTATTTTGTTTGCTATCAAAGATTTAAAAATTTATTAAAGCTTAGTTTATTAATAATCATAGTTACAAATTCCTGATTACACCCTTAAGAAGATGAGTGTAGATTTTTTTCAAATTTTATAATTTCAGTTACATAGTTATTTCATTTCCCGGAAGACTTTCTGCAGAATCATTTCACTTTAACAATAACCATAGTCATATCATCATTAACTTCGGCGGTGCCGCGGAAAGTATTTATAGAAGACCAGATCTCATCCATAATTTCAGTGGAACGTTGAAAAGATTTGCTTTTTAGTATTGAGGAAAGTTTATCTTCACCAAACATATCCTGCTGCTCATTCATTGCTTCAGTAATTCCATCCGTAAAGAATGCAAAGGTTTGCCCGGGTTTTAATTCCAGTTCTTCTTCCATCAATGATTTTTCAAATATGTTACCTTTTTCCAATCCAACTCCTATCCCCTGTGTGCGGTGAGATTGAACAGTACCGTTAATAGCTGTTAATAAAGGCATATGCCCTGCACGGCAAAATTTTACTATGTTTTTTTCAAGATCAAAATAAGCAATTGACATTGTTATAAACCAATTACGCTCCATTTCACGGTAAATCCTTTTGTTTATTTCTACCAATATTTCTTTCGGACTTGTATCCGATGTACATGCGAACTGCACCATAGTCTGGAGTTTCGTCATATAAAGTGAAGCGGCAAGTCCTTTTCCCGAAACATCACCGATGATAACATATAATTTACTATCAGATCCGTTTACAGGAAGCAGATCATAATAATCGCCGCCAACCTGCATAGCAGGAATCATCTCGCCGCTGATATCAAGGTTTCTTATTTCAGGAATGCTGGTAGGTAACAATCCTTCCTGAATTTTGCGCGCAAGGTCAAGGTCTCTTTCTATTTTTAATTTTTCCGCTTCCGATTTATACAAACGTGCATTCTCAATTGATACCGCCGCTTGATTTGCAGCAGCCCATAATAGCTCAACATCCTTTCCAGCAAATTGTGAACCTGAATGCTTCAATCCGAAGATCAATAAACCCACAATCTTGTTTTTAATAATCATTGGGATTACGATGTAAATTTCCTCTTCAATTAACCGGTCTGCCATATCCGGGAAAACATTTTTGAAATCCGGCTGACAAATTGCAGGATATTTTGCAATCAACGATCTTTCTTTTAAAAACTGTGCAATGTTTGATCTTGTAATTATGCAAGCTTCTTCATTTATGCCAACACTTTTAACCAGTCTAAAAACGCCTTCTTTATCTCTGATCAATATCCCGAAGGTATTAATTTTAAGAGCATTCACAAATGTTTTGTTCATCATCTCAAGGATGTTTTCCAAACCCACAACTGTAGCTAGTTCGTTGCTTAAATTAATTAGGACTTTTTGATGAGCAAACTGCTCGGGATAAAACTTCCGGGTAAGAAAATCCTGGAACCTGTCTTTCGTTGATTGGAAAATAATGGCAAATATAATGAACAGAATTCCTGCAATGATTCCCTGGTTTTCTGTGCCGATGGCTTTACTTATACTTTGTCCTAATATATAAATAACTACAAAATAGATAGCTGCAATAGTTAATGTAGCTACACCGTAAATAACAGTGTTTTTAACAACCACGCTAACGTCCATCAACTGGTATTTGAACACGGCATAAGCAAAAATCAGGGGTACTAATGCAACAAGTAATATGGGTGCAAAATATTCGGGAGAGTTAAAAATGGAATCTGCAATAGCCGGAGCAATCGTTGCAGCATAAATGGAAACTGCGATCCCAAATGCAAAAGCAAATAGTATAAGGAGTATCGGCTTTTTCTGCTGTTTTGTTCTTAGCTTTCTGTATTGAATTATTAAAAATATGAATGATGCTAAGTTTGTTATAATTAACAAACCTAAAAGAAAATATAAATTGATAAGGAAGGCACTTAAATTAACTCTAGGATAATTTACCGCCTGATTTATATTTACTATTGAAACTACGGCAATTATCGCCGGTGCAATAAACATTAACCTTTTCAGCCATTTTTTTTGCGCAAACTTAAATGGCTGAGGAAAGTTCCAGAAAAAGTAGAGTAATATAAACGGTAAAAAACTTAAGCCGGATATCCAGAGGATATTAATTATTAATGCAAGTAACGGGTTTTCCTGAACGAATCTGAAGAATTCAAAACTTTGAGGGATAAGTACATTCATGGATGCTAAAACTGCAAATGCACCTATTGCATAAAACAGTTTCTGTATTCTTCCTTCAGGTTTTGAAGTCAGAACAATAAATCCGATCAGCATCCAGAACAAAGAATTCAGAGTATTAGCAAGGTTGCTATAATGTATAAGTTTCTTAATCCTTACTTTGGTTTGCAAAATTTCCCCGTTTGGTTTTACTACTGTATAATCAGCGTAATCACCGCTTTTAACTGAATTTAAAATTACTTGTGCTTTGCCTGTGTTGTGAACCATTTTGTTATTTATAGCCACAAGTTCGTCGCCGTTCCTTATGCCGGCATCCCAGGTTACGCCGTTAACCTTTACCAGGCTGAAAAATATGACTGTACTATCCTGCGTAATTTTTTTCTGCACCCAGAGGCATTCATCATTGCTTGTTACCCTCACTTCCAGAACAAAATATATATTGATAACTGCTATCGTTATTAATATCAGTGAAAGTACAACGATCAGTTTTGGTTTTGATCTAAGATATGTTGCTTTTATCTTTTTCATTCGTAAGCAATTAAATAATTAACAAAGTCTTTACTTCACTTTTATAACAACCATCGTAATATCATCGGATTGAGGAGCACCATTTGCGAATTCGTAAACTTCCTTTTTAATACCTTCCAGAATTTCATTAACTGTGCCTGAAGCTAATCTTATTGCAGTCTCCTCCAATCTTTCATCAGAATATTCTTCTTCTCTTTTATTCATAGCTTCTGAAATTCCATCGGTAAACAATACAATAACATCATCTTTTTGCAAACTTAATGTTTCAGAAATATAAGGTATTGTGCTCTCGACCACTCCAAAAATAATACCTCCCTTCTTAAGCTTGGTTATTTTACCATCTCTAATTAACAACGGAGGATTGTGCCCGGCATTAACATAGGTTAATTTTCTCTCTTCATTATTTACAACTGCCCAAAAGAAAGTAATAAATCTTCCGTCGCTTGTATTTGCAAAAATCAAATCATTTATTAGCGCAGTTGAATCGACTATATTTAAATCCAGTCTGCAGATAACCTGCAGGAAAGCCTGGATATTTGCCATAAGTAAAGATGCGGGTGCACCTTTTCCGGACACATCTGCAATTGCCACACAAAATCTGTTATCATCCAGAGTTATAACATCATAATAATCTCCGCCCACTTGTTTCGATGACATATTAACTGCAGCCATATCAAAATTACTAAACCGGGGTAGAGTTTGGGGTAATAAATTTTGCTGAATCTCCCTGGCAATTTCCAGCTCTTCTTCCATCTTTTGCTTTACTAATTCTTCAAGAAACAATCTTTTGTTTTCCAGAGATATTATTGCAAGACTTCCAACCGAATAAATGAACTCAATATCAGAATTGGTGTAGGGTTGTTTGTTAATTCTTTCACCCAGCAATATCAATCCTTTTGTTTTGCCCTGCACTTCCATAGGAACAATAAGGTTTACTCCCATCTCACCTAAGAGTGGATAGGTATTTAACACTTCCGATCTGTTTAGAGGGCTTGTGATCATACCACAATCACATTGCTTTAAATCTTCTACCAGTTTATTACTATCAAATTTTGAATCGAGAATTTCAATATCATCACCATTAAAACTTACAACTGCAAATTTTGAAACCATGAACTGCCCGATTATAGAAAACACCAGAAGCTTTGCTACTTTAGTTGATTCTGAAAACAGCCCGAATTCTTTACTTAGCTCGAAGAGAGCATTTAGTCTCTGTATCTTCGAATCCAGTTGGCGATTAACACCCTGTAATTCATTGATCCTTATAGAGTTTTGAATTGCAGTTGCCGATATATTCAGGATTGTTCTAAAAAATTCAAGGTCGTCCCGGGTGTATTCTGTTTTATTTAATTTTTCACCCAGGCAAACCATTCCAATACAATCTTCCGATGAAACTATTTTCTCTACAGCTTTCAGTTTTGATGATATCATAAAATTTTTAAGTCTTTCATCTTTCAGACAATCTTCATTGGCTTCCAGCACCGGGAATTTATCAATCGTACTGTTACTTAATCCCTTAGAAATCTTTAACTCGATCTTCCCATTCTCGCTTAAAGCTATCAGACCCTTCGTCGATAAAAATTTTCCGAGGCATGTGAGAAGAACATTGTTAAGAATAAACTGGAGATCTATACTGAAGTTTATTATTCTGCTAAAATCCACAAGAGATGTTAAATCTCTTTTTAGTTTAAGATTACCTTTATCATTCATTAATTATGAGATTAATTTATTCTTTTTGAAAGCAGTACCTGGTTGTACTTGCCTGGAACTGTAATATATTTAACATCGTCCATTAAAGTTTTCATCAAGAACATACCTAAACCGCCAACTCTGCCATCTCTATAATATTTTTGTAAATCAGGATCCGGGATACCATTCGGATCGAATGTAGAACCATGATCAATAATGGTTACAAGAAGTTTATCGGAGTTATATTCAAGTTTAATAACTATCTCGCCATCAGGAAATGAATTATATGCATGCTTTATTATATTGGTACAAGCTTCATCCACAGCAAGCATAACATTTTCAATTTCATCCTTTGCTAAGCCCGCATCAGATGTTTTACTGCTGACAAAATCCCTGATCAACGAGAGATTTTCAGTACGACTTTTAACGCTTATTTCGCTTTTATTTAGATTCGTCGTTCCCAACTTTATCACTCTTATTAAATTTGTTTACTGCCTCATCTTCCGTACTGAATATCTCATACAATAACGGGAAGCCAAGCAAGTCAAATATGTTATAAACTTTTTCATTCATATTAGTTAGTTTAATATCGCCGGCGTTATCTCTTATTTTTTCAACATATGCCATAAAAACCCCCAGCCCGGCGCTGCTTATGTAAGCAAGATCTTTAAAGTTTACAACAATCTTAAACTTATTGTTATCTATTAATTCGGTGAAATTACTCTCAAGCGTTGGCGCTGTGTGAGCATCGAGATACCCGGACACATTGATCACGCTTACATCACCTCTATCTATAATTGCTGTGCTGAATTCTGCCATTCTTTCTCTCCGTTAAGTTTAATTTTTTGCCTGTCCCGTCCTCTTTCTTCGGAATGACGGGGTTTCCATTTTAAAATTACTAAAGTAATATCATCATACTGCGAATGATTTTTTGCAAACATAGACACTTCGTTTATTACTTTTTTAGAAATTTCATCTGAACTTTTATTTCTGCTCTCAAGCAGGATTTCAGTAAAATATTTTTCTCCAAAATCATCCAGGTTCTCATTTTTAGCTTCCGTTATTCCATCAGTGTACAGTACAATAGTATCGTTTTCCTTTAAATCAATTATTAACTCATCAAGAGTATCTTCAAAATGTTTTTCTCTGCTCATACCAAGTCCCATGCCCGAAGGTTTTAATCTTTGAGCGGTATCGTTTCTTAAGAGAAGCACGGGGCAATGCCCTGCCCGTGCTATATTCAATTTTCTTTCATTAAAATCGATCAAGCAGTATGCTGCGCTTACGAAGGTTTTACTATCTAAAGTGCTTATTAAAATATCGTTAGCTTTAATAAGAATCTCTCTTGGGTTTTCAATTGTTTTTGAAAGTGATTCAAATATTCCCTTAATCTCTGCCATAATAAATGCGGCGGAAATACCTTTACCGGAAACATCAGCGATCAATATACCAAGTTTAGATTCTGATATTTTAAAAAAATCATAATAATCTCCTCCAACCTCAAAAGCCGGCACAAAGACAGATGATATTTCAAGATCCTCATATTCCGGATTTTTTTCAGGAATTATTTTTCTCTGAATTTCTCTGGCAACATCAAGTTCCCTTTCCAGTCGTTCCTTTTCAATTGATTCCTCAAGCAATCTTGAATTTTCCATTGATATAGAAGCATAATCCGAAAATGTGGCAATAGCATTTTTATCTTCTTCATTAAATTTTTTGTCGTCCTTACAAATCGCTACCAATAGACCCTGTAGCTTACCATGCGCTTTTAACGGGGATATTGCCATTGCCCGAAACTTCTGGCTAAGTTTTGATTGCACTTCAATATCAGACAGTTTTAAGAATATTGTATCATCCAAATTCTCCCAATCAACTTTCCTTAAAATAAACTTGTTTAACAAGTTCGAATCAATAAAACCAATGTTTTTATTTGCGAGAGAAATAAATTCATCTTTCTCTCTCCAGATTATCCACGAAGCGTTAGCACCACTTACCCTTATAGTAATATCTGTTACTGTATCAGCCAGTTCATTATATTCCAGTACCTGGGTAATAAGTTTGCTAAAGTATTGTAAAGATGAAACTTCTTCTGCTTTCCTGTCAAATGCTTCAGCGGTTGGTATATGAAATAGTGTGGTAAAGAAAAGCACGCTGAAATATATAGCTGCGTATAGCATTATAATCTCTGTAAACTCTTTTAATGATGGAGAAATCGAGCTCAGCATTTTACTGTGAACGGTGGCATCACCAGAATTATTTAGGTTTACAATAAAAAGAACAGCAATTACTATTGAGAGAACAAGCAGAGCAATTTTTTCTTTTTTAACAATAAACGCAATCCACGAAATCCTTAATGAGTTTAAAAGCATCAGCAGAACTGATATAATCATAAATGTATCGCTTATAAAAGATAATTCGTTCGCTCCAAAATACTGCGCTGTTAATGAAGCAAGAACAAAGAAAACAAGCATTGTGTAAAAGTATATTTTTTGGGAACCGCTTTGCCTGAAAAAAAATAAATGCCTGAGAGTTATAAATACGTATATAATAAATCCGACAATTAACAGAATATATGCAAGTGTAATAATAGTAGAAACCAAACTTGGATTGTTCAGTTTCTCATTCACATTTTCAAAGAGCAAAGACATTATCGAATCAGAAAACATAATTAAAAAGAAGACAAATGCATTTAGTATTCCAATGTTCATTATAAGAGAGAACGGACTTGCATTTCTCTTTTCAAAAATGTCCATCAGAAATAAAAAAAGAAACGAGATGGCTGATATTATTAATAAGTCCGTTACAAGCTTATATACTATCAGTTCACTCCCTGAGAATAATAGTTTGAATACCAGTAATGCACCTGAAGAACCCAGAAAAAGCCTGAACTGAATATTATCTAGAATATTTATTTTGTCCGCATTCAAATTCGTATAATTAGTCATTCATATTTATTTTAACAAAATACAGATAGAAAAAATGAAAGAGTATGTGAAAATAAACTTTTTTTGAAATTATGTAAAGAGAAGAAGTATAAGCGGGGTTAATTCAGGATATTTGAAAAGATTAAAAAAAACCGCCCATATCGGACGGTTTTTTAGATTTATTGGACCAGCTAAAATTTAATTACGAATCATCTTCCAATTTATCGTGGGATTTAAATTGTCTTTTGAATTTTTTCTTCCAATCCTTCATTTCAAGTCTAAATTGCGTCAATTCTTTTTTTAATTCCTTCATTTCCAACCTAAGCTCGCCATTACTTTCATTAAAATTAAAGAATTTATCAAATTCCGGAATACTATTGAATGCCAATGAGTCATTAAAGTTATAAAAATTATTCCAGTTAAAATATTTGAGTGAATCCATAAGTTCACTGTGGGTTTCCAATAAAGAATCCGTGTCGAATTGAACACGATATTTAAACTCAAATGATTTAGAAGAATCACCATCAAAATGGAATTTAATCATATCATCCAAATGTTCAATTCTTGGAATGAATTGGGAATAAAACTTAAAGTTGTTCGCCACACTATCAAAGGCGCTGAACAGACTATCAAAATTCAGTATTTTTATAACAGGCATATTAAAATTCGAAATTTCCACTCTGCAGAGATTGGAGTCAAAACTAATTTTAAAATTCTTGTTCCAGCTATAATCGTATTTTAACTTTTTCCAGCTTGAATCATATCTATGAAAATTAATAGCATTTAGTCTTCCAACTTTTACTTTTAATTCTATTTCCTTTCCCTTTAACGCTGCATCCTGCTCGCTTAATTCAGCTTTAAAATCACGCATAAAGGATTTGTACTCTTCAAGATCAAATTCAATATTTTCTGAAAAAATTGAATCGGGAGTTAGGATAATATAATTATTATTTTGTGCCGTCCTTATCTCACGAACAATATTTACTACAACCGGGTTCTTAGAGAAAGAGACGGCAGCTGGTACAAACTTATGGAATTTTTTTTCATTGAAATTTTCTGCAAAGGTTAGAAGATCGCTTTGTATAGCCCGCTGATAGTTCCAAAGGTTGGAATTTATGGCAACTGTATTATTTGTATTAACAAGAATCTGGGTTTCAAGTTCTACAGCATATTGATTAATTATCGAATCCATCTGTTTTATTTGATTTTCATTCAGCTCCAGGGCAAGCAGGAATTTTTCGTAATTATTTTCTTCCTGAACAATATCAAGATTTTTTATTTCAACAAACTCTTTTCCCGCATCATCATAACCGAGATGAATATATTGCTTTCCCTTAGTATCAAGCGGTAACTGTTTATACATTGCAAAATTAAATATGTCTTCATTGTTAAGATCTGCTGCAAACAACAGCGGTTGTAAGTTCTCCTTATAAAAACCAGCAACATTTGATTTTTGCTGATTGATAAGATTATTAATAACATCGGGATTAAATTTTAGAATTACCATTAATATAATAGTAATTGCACCAAGCCCAATTGCGGGTGACCACCTGAACACTCTTTTATACCAGACCTTTTGTAATTCTATCCGTGCAAACAGTCTTGTTTCAAAATAAGGTGATTCCGGCAAGGTTTTGAATGAAGATGAAGTAAGTTTTTTAATTTGCTGCAGATCTTCAAGTTTTTTCTGCAATTCAAGTGAAGATTTAATTTTTTGTTTTAATTGCTCAACTTCATTAGGAGAAAGCTCGCCATCAAGATAGGCAGAAAGTAATTCAAAATCTTTTTTGACTTTACTCATTAGCTTAACTCCGATTCCATTGGCTTAAGGATTTTTTTTAGTCCTTCCCTCGCTCTGTAAATTCTGGATTTAACAGTACCCATTTCACAATTTATTGTTTGTGCAATTTCCTGATAGCTGAATCCCTCGATATCTTTAAGCAGAAGCGGAACCCTCAATTTAACCGGCAATTTTGATATTGCATCCATAACAATTTCAGAGATATCATTTACTTCTGTAGAGGAAGTATATTCAAATTTCTCACTTGCTTCCTTTATTGGTACAAAAATTTTTCTTACATTTTTCTTTCTAAGATAATCTTTGCATTTATTAACTGTTATTCTGTAAAACCATGTTGTGAACTGTGACTCAAACCGGAAATTCTTAAGATTTTTATAAATAGTTATCATCACTTCCTGTGCAATATCATCTACTACTTCTGAATCGCTGAGTACCAGATAAATAATGTTTCTAATTTTTTCCTGATGCCTTTGAACCAGCAATCTGAATGTTGATTCATCTCCGTCTATAAATCTTTTTACCAGAGAAAAATCATCATCTAACTTAAGTATCTGAGGTTGAATCAACTCTTCATTACTATTATTATTTGAACTCATTTTTTAGACGCCGTGCTTAAATGATTGTTCCGTAAAATTAGTAGCTTTGATAGTTCCAGGTGCAGATAAATTAAGTAACCATCCAAATTTGCAAAAGTATGGGCATCTACTTAAATTGAACCGAAAATTTCAAGGAGTAATTTATGAAAATTAAAACTACTGAAAAATATAATGCCGTTGTTATTGCATTAAAGGGAAATGTGATGGGCGGTGAAAATACTAAAAATTTTAATGAGTATTTACACAAATTGATGGACAAAGGGAAGAAACATGTTGTTATCGATCTGTCAGGTGTAAAATTTATGAATAGTTCAGGTTTGGGTATGTTAATTGGCGCACTTACAACGGTTAAGAAAGCTGATGGACAGTTAAAACTAGCCCGGGTTACAGATAAAATTGAGAGTCTTTTAATTATTACAAAATTGATCACTATTTTTGAATCATTCGATACGGTTGACGAAGCTGTCGAAACATTTTCATCTTAATCAATTTAAATAATAGCATTGATTTTAAAACTCCGGGTTGTTTCACTCGGAGTTTTCTTTTTGCTTTAACAAATAATAACAAATATCTGGTAAAATATAATGAGTGTAACTGTTCTTGTAGGATGCCAGTGGGGCGATGAGGGGAAAGGCAAAATTGTAGATATCCTTAGCGAAAATTATGATATAGTTACCCGTTTTCAGGGTGGTGCTAACGCCGGTCATACTGTTGAGATTGGCGACAATCAATATATACTCCATCTTATACCATCGGGAATATTAAGGAATAATGTAAAATGTGTGATAGGCAATGGAGTTGTTGTAGATCCAAATGCTTTATTGGAGGAGATAAAACTGCTTAAACAAAATGGAATTAATGTTGAGGGGAGATTGTTTATTAGCCATAATGCACATCTGATTATGCCCTATCACAAACTTTTAGATTCTATTAGTGAAAGCAGTAAGAAGAAAATCGGTACTACCGGAAGGGGTATTGGACCCTGTTATATGGATAAGTATGCAAGAAAGGGAATAAGAATAGTTGATCTTCTGAACAAGGAAATATTGGAAAGAAAAATACGGGATAACCTGGAAGAGAAGAATACTCTTCTTAAAAAAGTTTATGAACATGATGGCTTGGATGTAGATAAAATTATAAATGAATATATCCAGTTCGATAAAGCTATTGATAAATATATTACAGACGTTCCATTGATGCTGAATAATGCTATAAGAGATGGCAAAAGTATATTATTGGAAGGAGCACAAGGCGCACTCCTTGATGTTGATCATGGTACTTATCCTTATGTCACATCTTCAAGCCCGACTTCAGGAGGTGCATGTACAGGATCAGGTATTCCGCCAAACAAGATAACTTCTGTTTTTGGTATTGTGAAAGCTTATACAACACGCGTTGGCAACGGTCCATTCCCCACCGAACTTGCTAATGATGAAGGAGAAAATCTTAGAAAAGAAGGTGCTGAGTATGGAGCAACAACCGGTAGACCTCGACGCTGTGGGTGGTTTGATGCTTTTCTTGTAAGTTATTCTGCAATGATAAACGGAATTGATTCTGTTGCAATTACTAAACTGGATGTATTAGGCACATTTAAAACGATTAAAGTATGTGTTGGTTATAAATTGAATGGAAAATCCCTAAATTCCTTCCCTACGGATGTTGAACAGTTAAATAACGTAACACCGGTTTATGAATCTTTGGATGGATGGATGGAAGATATTTCGGAATGTAAATCTTATGATGAGCTTCCCCAAAAAACAAAAGATTATCTTGAGTTTATTTCCGATCATGCAAATATAAAAATTGAGATTATTTCAGTTGGCCCTAAAAGAAAACAAACTTTCACTGTAAATTGATTCAATGATTTTAATAAGGTCTGTTCAAGATAAAAAATCAATAGTTTTGTAATTGGAATTTAAATATTATAATTAGCGATTTTATTACCCCTGTTTCTAAATATTTAACGGATATACGATAATGAAAATGTATGGCGGACCGGCTTCAATTAACATTAAGGTTCTTCTTGTAATTGCAGCTCTGCTGATTGCTGTTGGAACCTTGGTTTATACCCAAAGTCTTGTTTCGAAACTGCAGAAAAAAGAAAAGGAAATAGTTGAACTTTACGCACGCGGGATTGAGTACATTGCAAATTCCTCCAATCCAAACGAGGATATCACTTTTCTTTTCGATAACATTATAAAACCAATCGACTTCCCTCTTATCTTAACCGATGCCAATGATAATGTAAACATTTACAACAGAACCGATATACGAAACATTGATTACGATACATCTTATACCGAAGAAGAATTTATAAGATTTATTACTGAAAGAATACTGGAAATGGATAAGGTTCATGAACCTATTCGTGTAATTTATGCAGATACTTTAGTGCTAACTAAAATCCATTACGGAGATTCTGAATTTGTTACTCAATTAAGATACTACCCATATGTACAAATTGTACTTGCAACATTATTTATTTTACTTGGTTACATTGGTTTCAGAAGCATAAAGAAGAGTGAACAAAGCAACATTTGGGTTGGAATGGCAAAGGAAACCGCTCATCAATTTGGTACGCCAATATCGAGTTTAATGGGCTGGCTGGAAATGCTTAAACTTCACTATAAGGAACCGGATAAAGTTTTGGATGTTGCAGAAGAAATAACAGATGACGTTGAGAAATTAAATAAGATTACATATAGATTTTCAAAAATTGGTTCAAAACCTCAGATGAAAAATAAAATAGTGTTTGAGGAGTTAAAAAAGGTAATTGATTATTTTGAACGACGGCTTCCACAGACTGGTAAAATAGTGGATTTAACAATTGATGGGGATAAAAATGTTTGTGCTAAAATGAATCCGGAATTATTTGAATGGGTAATTGAAAATCTAATTAAAAATGCTCTGGACGCAATAGAAAATAAATCAGGATGGATAAAGATTTATATTACCAAAAGAAAAAAATATGTTGAGATCGAAATATCCGACAGTGGAAAGGGAATTGATTTAAAAAGAAGAAAAGATGTATTCAGACCCGGTTATAGTACAAAGCGACGAGGTTGGGGTTTAGGATTGAGTCTGGCAAACAGAATTATCGAAGAATATCACGGAGGTAAAATATTTGTAAAATCATCTGTACACGGTGAAGGTACAACTTTTATGATAATGTTGAAGAGCTG
>JADFPP010000072.1 GCA_022562275.1 Bacteroidota bacterium | reverse complement strand
AGAATCTTAATAATACCAATTATGATTTCTCTCTTTTAGCTTTTTATCCGATTTTTCTTGATTATTTTATCAATAATTTTAATTTTTCTTTGCCTATTACTGGATACCATGTTCATATATCAGTCATCTATTTTTCCCCAACCTATATTTCTTACAAGAATTATTTAGCCGTTTTCGAATACATTTTTATCTATCCGGCTTTTTGCAATTTTCGGCAGAGTATAACCTATAATTAACCCTATCAAAAAAACTAAAATAAGAAGAATAATTAAGGAGGCTTCAAAACCCCAAAACAGCAATTCTAAATTAACAGGATCAGTATTTTGAATTATTATAACTACAACTAATATTAACAACACTATTGTTAGAACCAGCTTTGTGTTTTTATCCATAATTATATTCTCTTATTTATCCTGAATAGTTTAAATGTTCAACTCTTCATTTTTTATGTGAAGGTCTCTCTGCGGGAATGGGATTTCAATTCCCTTATCACGAAATCTTTTGAATATTTCAAAGTACAATTGACTTCTTAATGTATCCGGTTTTTGGATCAATTTCGTTGTCCAGACTCTAAGGATAAAGTTTAACGAGCTATCTCCAAATTCATCAAATATAACATCCGGTGCCGGATTTTCGAGCACTGATAAATTATCTTCAGCTACCAACAATAGAATATCCTTAACTTTTTGCGGGTCTTCTTTATATGATACTCCGACTTTAATATTAAATCTTACATTCCGGTCGTTATGACTCCAATTGATTACTTGTGAAGAAATAAATTCTGAGTTGGGTACAATAACAGAAATATTATCATTTGTAACAACAGTGGTTGCTCTCATCGATATATTCACAACATCACCGGAAATACCACCAACTTCAATTCTATCGCCAACTTTAATTGGTCTTTCAAATAGAATAATAATACCACTTATAAAATTATTTGTTACATTCTGCAAACCAAATCCAATTCCAACACCCAAAGCACCTGCCAGAATTGTAAGCGCACTAAGATTAATACCCACAGATTGAATGATCACCATCAATCCAATTAGAATTATAACATACCTAACTATGGTGCCGATTGCTGATCTTGTGCCAAGATCCAGGGTACTTTTTGAAAGCACTTTATGTATAAGCCAGTTTTTAATTCTTTTACTAATGAATATCAGAAGGACAAGTAAAAGGATGAAATAAAGGATACGCCAGGCTGTTACTGTTGTGCTGCCTAATATTAATTAAAGGACTGTTGAGCACTTCAATTATTTGGTTAAAGATATTTTTAATTTCTTCCAATTGATGCCATTTATTAAGGACAATTACTTTTATTTACCTAAAATATAAGCAGATTTATTATTAGAATCCTTTAAAGAACTAATATAGGCGGGCGAAGCAAAACAATAACTGAGAATTTGACAGAATTAGTCCTTCTAAAAGAATTTATTTGATAATTTCAACAGGTTTTGCAAAGCCCCCTATTAGTATAAAATGTGTGAAAAGAAATAACAATTCTTATTGAGAAGGCGAAAAATAAGTTGCTTTTAGATTGATTTTTTTTTACCTAACTGTTGAAGATTTTATTTGACAATTATTTAAGGAATCGCATTGACCAAAAAAAAATTTTATTTGTTCGTTTTTAATTGTAGTGCTATTTAACGCCTGCACTGAAAACTCAATTAAAGATTTTAATGAGTTCTAAATGATAAACTTTATAATCTTATTAATATTATTCTATTTTAATATAATTTTTGCCCAATGCTCAAAATCAGATATACTATCATCTTACCCCCTACAAGATTCAATTGTAATAAACAATTTCTCCCCTAAGTTTGATATTCATATTGCAGCAGGCTTTTCAGCAGGTGGAAGGGTTGGATTTAGATATTTATTTATAAGCAACCTCTCAATAGAAGCCGCCTTTGGGTATGATTTAAGAAATTTTATCGGGGCCTCAGAATTCCAAAGGAGATATAGCATTGGATTTAATTATCATTTTGAAAACAGTGATGCTGCGCTAAGCTTTTTAACTACATATGTTGAACAACCTAATAGCATTTATAAATCCATATTATTCTCGCCAACTTTTGGTCTTATTTCTATAAGAGGCTCAAGACTAAAGACTTTTTTTAGATTTGGCATTTATATCGAATATATAAAGAGTTTTCCTTCCGGAAAATGGAAAGTGGAGGATTTTGGTCCAAACTTAGATGTAGGTATTTCATTTATTTTTTAATTATAACAATATAAGGAGATAGCTATGAAACAAAAAGAGAGGTCTCCATCTCATTTTAAAATAATTGCAGCGGTGTAGTAACACCGCTGCACATAACGCAAACAATTTTTCAAAGCTGTCACAGTTCCCTCTGTAATAGAAAGTTTACTCACTCAGCAGCTTCATCTTTATAGATTCCGTTTTTTCATTTACTTCAGCTCTTTCTTCATCAGTTAGTTTTAACTTTTGGATATCAACATACTCATCCAAAGCTTCTTCGTACAAACCTTTATCGTTCAGTATATTTGCAAAGTAAATCCTGTAAGACGGAAGATTTTTTGTATCGGGATATTTGCGGTAAGTTTCCTTTGCAGTTACAACTGCAGATTCCTGAAACCCGTTTTTCGCAAGCTGCACCGCACCATTCAATCTCTTTATACCAAAATCATCTGTTTTAATTTGCAGTGTGTTGCTTTCGCCTTCTTTTGTTCCATAAACTGCTGTGTTACTGGAACTATTCTTAATTTCCTTCGGTGCATTCATCATATCTTCCATTGCTAAAGCTAACAGCAATTCATCTGTATTCATCTTTTTTATGCTGCTAACGGAAATTGCCGACGATTCATTTAGATTAAAACGGACATTGCTTCCGCCCAGTACTACCGAAGAATTATCTCCTGTAGAGATAATCGCATCATCTTCAATCGTACTGCCGCTATTTAACGATAACCAGTTTTCACTGCTTCCGTTCTGGTATTTAACATCGCCGGAAACTTTTTCAACTGTAAACGTTTGCGCCGATAATATACCAGTAAACATTAAATATATTACTAATCTTTTCATTTTTTCACCTTAAAAATTTTAATAAATATCTATTATATTAACTATACCTTTAGCAATACCAAGTTCGCTAATGGCTTCTTTGTTAAATTTTTCTGCCCCTAATTTCCAGGCAGTCTCAAAATCTGTTAATGATGTTGCTTCTATCGACAGCCAGATTTCATCTTTCCCGTCAATGCTTTCTCTTACAAAATATTTTGTATCGTTGTTAGTTATAAGCTTTGCCTGGTTTGGGGATAGCCTTGTATTAAAGAGAAGATTTACGTGGCGTACTTTTCCATTTCCTTTATAATCAACTAAGGCAGTTTGTATTCCAACACTTTCGAGCAAGGAAGAATATCCGACGCTTAAATCATCGCAATCACCACCCCTAAGCTCTAAAGTTTGATTTGGAAATTGTACATATTCACCGGTTGCACGGGGATCAGAGACGTAAACTAAGTTTGAAACATATTCATTAAATAAAATCTTTGCTTTATAAAAATTTTCTAATGCAATAGGTAAAGTATCTAAAACTGATTTGTTATCACTTAAAACTGCTTTGGCATGATTCATCGATAAATCCAAATCTTTTTTAATAAAGTAACGCAAGTTGCTAACCCTGCCATCCCAGGAATTTATGCTGTTTAAAAGCACTGCTTTTTGAAATTGATCATCCGGCTGATCTGAATTTGTAAAAAGATAAAAGTCTGCATAAGAAAGTTCAACCTTTTCGGATGAATATGATTCCGGAATGATAACGTAAAAAGGAACCCGGACCGTATCGTGCGGGGCAATATATGAAATGGGCGATTGAATGTTTTCTTCATTCACACCTTCAATTCTTGCCATAGGTTTCACTGTAACATATTCATCTGTTAGATTAACAACTGTGCCGTAAGCAAAAGGATAATCGATATAGTTTTCGGAAAATGTAGGGTAAATATCTTTAACAATTTCAACATCGATCATTTTAACTGCTCTTTCTTTAACAGTATTTATATTGAATGAAACAGTTAATAATAGCTTATCGAAACTATAGCGATTGTTTACAATATTATTTATACCGTTTTCAATAAATTCGGTAACACCAAAATTCTTTTTCCTGTTGGAAAAATATTTTACACCGGAAACAAATAATTCAAATATTTCACCTTTATAACTTATAGTCGGAATCATCCCTGCAATAGTTGGTGATTGATATTCATCGTGGAATAACGTTAAGCCAAATCCAAAATCACTCAGATAACCGTTAAGACTTACCTGATATGAATTTGTTGTTTCATAAATAAAATTAATTACTGCTTCATCAATCGGTATTACACTTATGCCAAGCATTGCATTTATTTCTTTTTTAATTTCAAATTTAGCGAAATCGGAATTTTCAGCTTTTTCACCAAAGTTAAGCAGGTTGATTGATGCCAGAGAGAAATTAAGGTATTCATTCACTATATAGTTAATACCCAAATCGCCTTTCCAATAATTTATTTTCTCATTCTGTGTTTCTCTTATAAGGAACAGCGTGTCTCCAAAAACCGGTGAAACAATTTCCTGTGCGAAATCCTGTGTGAAAAATCTGAATGTAACACCGGTGCTAAATTGCTCCGAAAATTTATATGAATAACCCAATCCAAACAGTTCTTTATAATTAAAATTTGCTGTTAGTGATTGTGATGTTGAATCCTCAACAATTATTGCTTCGCCCGTATTAAAAATAAATTCTTTTTGATATCCTGGAGTGAATCTTGCAGAAAGATTGTGCTCACTTAAAGTTTTTGACAGGGAGATACTGTAAATATTTGAATTGGTCTTCTGCGCAAATTCAGCACCGTAAATAAATGATAAACCCCAATCTCTTACATGAGAATAATTGGAAGAATTACTTTCATAACCATACAATGGCGTATTGAAGCTTGGAGATAACCCCCAATAACCGTTAAGTCCGAATGAACTTTGGGATAATATGTTAACGCCTGCAAACATTACCGTTATTAAAATTAATGATAATACTCTCAATTAAGATTTACTACTATACTATGAATACTCTGTGAAGATACGAGGAGATCGTTCCCTCTATTATCCTGATGAGTGCTTTCAAATCTCCGGATAAACGTAAACACCACTCTATCAAAATTCTGCAATGGTATTTCTTTGATAAACCTTGTCGGAATTAACAGCTCGCCGTCATCTCTTGTTCTGATCCTATAAAGAGGCATTACTATACCTCTATCTCTTACCCTGGCTCCGATTATTATCGTGATGTCAGGAGTGTTCCCTCGGTTCCAATGAAGTAATGCTCTTAAGTCACCATGGTTTCTGCTTCCAAGCATTTCAACATTTCCTGTAATCTCAACCGGTGTAGGTATATCAAAGCTAACCTCCTGTCCAAAGAAGTTCAAACGAAAGTTCATCATAGAGTTATGCCTATAACGGAATTGATCCAAATTCCCATGCCTGCCGCTGAAAAGAGTATATTTATCACCAAGAGTAGTATCCTGCAATACACCGTTTTCCCTGTATCGTACAATAAGAGGAACTGTTCTCGCAATTTTATTATCAAATTTTACTATACCCGGGGTAATACTTCGAAAACCTAAAAAGCGACCGCCGGGTGAAAATATTTTCACTGCCCGTTCGAAAAAAATTGATTGTGCAAATGAGAACTCATCGGTTTCCTTATGAATATTAGTCACTTTTATACCAGAAAGGGAGATAAGATTTGGTAATTCATGCAGATCCTGGGTAACTCCGGTAGTATCGAACCCGTTGCTGTAAAACTCATCATTAATATCCTTACCAAGAACTTCAAATTCGGCAAGATCATCCTGGGAATCATCAAATAATTCTGTTGGTGCCGGTTTATCACATCCAAATAGAAATAAACCAACCGATACAATAAACAAATATTTTAATAATTTTTTCATAACTTTTTTATTTCCTTATGCAAATTATGATTGAACATCTATTTAAGCAAACATAAAAACATTATCCAATCCAAATATAATATCCCCCTCCCGGTGACAAAGGGAGAGGGACGTGGAGAGGATATGTGTCTGGAAACATCTTATCCTATCGATGAACAAAATAAGGGATACCCCACGCTTCATTTTCAACCGGAGCAGCGTCGTCATATATTACTTGTCTTGGCAAGGCATTTATAACAGCATGATAATGCCCGGGAAATTGATGTGTTGTAAATGTTTGTTCATATACTTTTTCAAATCCATCACCCGCAGGGGTTGAAGATACAAGTTCGAACAACTTTTTAGCTCTATGGCGACCATCTCTATTTGCACCATAAGTTAAAGTTACAAAGTCTTCTTCTTCGTAAGCGCTGAATAATTCAACCCTGAGTAAAACTGACTCGCCACGGAAGAGCATAGGGATTCTTCTCCACCAACCATCCCCTCTTCTTAGGAAATACTCATTTGGAGATTCAATAACTATAGTATCTCCGTTTGAAAGAAAGATAGTTAGTTTGGTGATGTCAATATTAGGACTTTGCGTTCCGCCTTCAACTAAAGATATTGCAACTAATTTCCAGTTCCGGTGAGGAAAATCAGTATGCGCGATCTTCTTAAATATCAAATTACGTGTTATTGCAGAAGTAAATGCTTTTTCAATAACCGTATCCGGCTCTGAACTGGTAGAATCGTAAGATGCTGCTATAAATAGTACACCTTCAAATGTTTTGGTTAATCTGCCATAAGCAATCGAATCGCCTACGAATTCAATATTCAGATTTTTGCTAACCAATCTCATCTTATGTCCTACCCTAAATGGGTAGATCGCTTCCGTGGTTTTACCAAGAAAATCCATCAAACCATCTTCATTATAGTTTGCCTCGAACGAGATAATAGATGAATCCTGATCTGCAAGTTTTTCCAGTGCACCTTGATCGGTGGTAGGTTCACCTGTACCAGCGGGCTCCACTGTCATCTCATCCTGGCAGCCTGCGAAGAAAGCAAGAACCGCTAAAAGCAATAGAGGAATTAAAAACCTCTTGATAAATTGCTTTGTTTTCATTTTACTACTCCTTTTGTTAGTTGATAATAAAGTATTTATAATTTCCATTCACACTTCTTCTCCATTTTTCTGCTTTCTGAGTATGAACTTTCGTGCCAGTGGAGAGTAAAACGTTAACTTATTAAAAAACAATAAGTTGACCGGATAGATGGTTTGATTGAATTGCATGGAATCCCACTTTATTTGCATGGAAAATTTACTCCATGCGGATAGAGAGGGTTGGTTAAGAATGCAGAGGATAATATTTAATAGTAATAGGAAGTTTAATCTTCATAATTTTATATGTTAACAGTATACAATCTGTCCCCTATTCAGAAGCCGTTCACTTAAACAATTATGAAGCGATGATACTTTTGAAGTAAATGCTTGTTGAACTACTTGGTAGATTGCCCCTGCGGAATGTAATAAAACTTAGATTCCGATTAGCTCCCTAGGTGAGATTTTATATGATTGATATAATTTACTGGTCCGCCTGCCCGATAGCCTGTTTTTGCAACCGGTTTACCCTGAGAGTTAATTATTATAATGGTTGGAAAACCCTGAACACCAAACTTTTGTGCAAGCGATTGATTGTAAGCTTTTGTTTCGCTTGATTGCGGAATGCTTTGCGGAAAATCAACTTTTACAAGAATAAGATTTTCATCAGCATATTCTTTAAACTCTTCCTGAGAGAAAACTTCATTACTCAATTTAAAACACCAATTACACCAATCAGAGCCGGTGAAGTTAACCAATACTGCTTTACTTTCTGCTTTTGCTGTTTCAATTGCTTTCTCTAAATCGTTTATCCAGTTAAGATTATCCGAAGTCTGAGTTTTATAATCACTGCAAGCAATTACAAAAAATATTAGTGGGAACAAAACAAATGTTACTTTATTCAATTTTTCTTTCCGGGTTAAATATTTTACTAAAATTCTAATTGATATTTGATTCATAATTTGGGAAATAGATTCATCAGTAAATTTGCAGAGGTTCCCTCAAAAGAAAATAAAAATGTCATTGCGAGGAGTATACGACGAAGCAATCTTTTAATTTTATAAGAAATTTGAGATCACTTCGCTTCGCTCGTGATTACAAAAATACTTTTGAGGCAGCCTTTTCAGAAAAGTTAATATATTATTCTTCCACTTTAATCTTTTTTGCTTTTTTCTTTTTCTTTGGCGGGCGTTCATAAAGTACAGCCAACCCTTTATAGTGTGCGTCAAGATTTTCTTTTATCTGTCCCCAAGAAAAGCGCCACGTCCAATTTCCACCAAGTTTTCCAGGGAAATTCATACGTGCCTCTCCGCCTAAATTCAAGACATCCTGCATTGGAATTATAACAATATTTGCAACAGATGAATATGCCACCCTGATCAACTCATTGACAATATCATCACTATAATAATTTAAATACGTCCGGGTGTGCTTGTAAATATCATTTTTTTCATCCTTTACACTCTCAAAATATGCGCGGGTAGTATCGTTATCGTGCGAACCGGTTAACACAACACAGTTTTGAATAAAATTATGGGGAAGGAATTTAGTTTCCATACCAGTGCCAAAAGCAAACTGAAGTATTTTCATTCCGGGAAAATTAAATTTATCTCTTAACGCTTCAACTTCAGGTGTAATCACACCAAGATCTTCTGCAAGAATAGGAATATCACCAAGATGTTTTATTAAGGATTTAAATAACTTTTCTCCTGGAGCCTTTACCCATCTGCCGTTTTGTGCAGTTTCAGCGTCGCCCGGAATTTCCCAAAAAGCATCAAATCCCCTAAAGTGATCAATGCGGATTATATCAATCAGCTCATATAAACTTTCAAATCTTTTTCTCATCCAAAGAAAATCATCACCTTCCATTACTTTCCATTTGTATAACGGGTTACCCCATAACTGACCGGTTGGGCTAAAGTAATCGGGCGGCACACCGGCAACATTAATCAGTTTACCGTTTTTATCAACAGCAAAAAGCTCTTTGTTAGCCCAGAGATCGGCACTATCATACGCAATGAATATTGGCATATCGCCTATTATCTTTATTCCATTTTCGTTAGCATAATTGCGTAAGGCTTTCCACTGCCTGAAAAAATTAAACTGAATGAATTTCTGATATTGAATATCATCGCTTAATTTTTCTTTCCATTCTTTCAATGCTTTTTCGGTGCGATGAATAAGATCCTTATGCCATTTACTCCAAACCTTACCATTATGGTAATCTTTCGCTGCCATAAAAAGAGCAAAGTCATCCAGCCAATTATTATGTTTCTCACAAAATTTATTGAATTCTTTATCCAAACCGTTTGATTCATTTTTAAAATTACTATATGCCTTTTGAAGAAGAGATTTTTTATAATTAATTATTTCCCCATAATCAATTTTGGTTGGATTAAACTTTTGAGTATCAGATAAGTCTGTATCTGATAGAAAACCATCTTCTTTTAACTTATCAGGACTAACCAACAATGGATTTCCTGCAAATGCTGAAAAACATTGATATGGCGAATCACCGTAACCTGTTGGTCCTAATGGGAAAACCTGCCAGAGAGTATGACCGGACTCTTTTAAAAAATCAATAAATTTAAATGCATCTTTACCAAGATCACCAATCCCATAATTGCCAGGTAAAGATGTTGGATGAAGTAAAATTCCTGCACTTCTTTCGAACTTCATAATAATTCCTTATAAAATAAAATCAAAATGGATTGGCAAAGTTAAATAAATTTATAAGATGATTGCTAAAGTCCAAGCTGAATTCCACCATTTAAAGAAATGTAATTTAAATTTGATTCGGAAGTTGAGATAGAATTGAAGGTTACATTAAAATCTAAACTGATCATTGAAGATAAGGGAACCAGAACACCAGCACCAATTCCAAAACCAAAATGATTGTTTGAAAAAGAAACAACGTTACCGCCTTTAATTTCACCGTTAATCACGGCGGTTGGCAATACCGCCTGGCTTGTTGTTATGTGAAGACCAAGGTACCCGGGAAGGTAAAATTTTAATCCAAGTGCGGGAAAGTAAAACCTGAATCCAGCCAATAATGGTATAGATATGAATGATAATTCTTCTTTATTCCACTTATTATAACCTATAGAGAATGTAAGGTCTGTTGAGACTACTGGCGAGTAAAGAAGCGTTACAGTACCGTTGTATCCGTTACCGTATTTATCTGCAAAATCGCTTAAACCAAAATTAACCCCACCAGCAATACCTAAAGCAAATTTAGTTTGTGCAAAAGAAGAACAAGATAATATGAGCATTACTGCAAGAAGAATGATCCGTCTTTTCATATATCCTTTTAAAATAAATGTTTGGATGAATGAGTTTGATTTCCCTTTACGTTAACGCAAGCAGTCGTCTTTCAAGAGAAAACTTGTTAATGCAATGGGAAACAAAAATAAATCAATTTAATATTATTGTAACAAGATTCTTTCCTGCCTACCGGAAAGGCAGGCTGAACAACAATTTTAATTATTTAAAATCACCTTCAGAAATTCGATCATAAAAAAAATTTTACTGGTTAAATATTAATTGATTTACTTCATTTTTAATATGCATTAATTTTTATGTAAGTTTGCCTCAAAAAATTTTAGTATATGGATAACATTTCGGAAATTATAAAAATATTTCTCGCCGCAATGACTCCCATTGGCGAACTAAGAATTTCCATCCCGTTGGGTCTTACAGTCCTACATCAACCATGGCTGTTAGTGTTTTTTATTTCGGTTATTGGTAACATAATCCCACCAATTTTCATTCTCTGGTTATTTCCGCGAATATCAGCTTGGCTGATGACACATTCTAAATTGATGAACAGATTTTTAACATGGTTGTTTGAACGCACACGCAGAAAAGCCCATGATAAAATTGAAAAATACGGTGACCTTGCATTAATTATTTTTGTTGCCATCCCCCTGCCAAACACGGGTGCCTGGACAGGCTCTTTAGCTGCATGGCTTTTTGGTATTCCTATGAAACGAGCTTTGATAAATGTTTTTTACGGTATTTTAATTGCGGGTGTTGTAGTTACTATTATAACTACAGGATTCATCCATCTTTTTTGAATAAACCTATATTTTGATTAATCCTCTCATCGGCAACTTTTTTAATGTGCTCTGCTCTCCGTGGATATCTCTTAAGCACTTCATGAAACAGTTCCCTGTCCTTCCGGTAAAGATCGCTGTAGAATTGACTCATTACAGCAGCAGTTCTTCTCTTTTATTCTTCCAATTGAGGAAACGAATAATGATCCTCAATTATTGCAAATGCCAAAATAAAATACCTAATCCCTTTGATTAATAGCCTACAACTTCGTACATTAATATACGATTTATAGCTTAAACCAATTCTCTTTTTCTCCGGCTTAAGATGCATGGTTCATAAAAAACAATAAAAAATTAATTTGTTCAACCATACTGAAAGGGAAAGCCATGAAAACATTTTTATTACTTACTAAATTTTCTCCCGAAACATCCAGAATGATGAAAGACCGCAAACGGCTTGGCAGAAACTGGCTTGAACAGGTAAAAGCCAAATGTCCGGAAGTAAAATTTATTTCTCATTATGCATTGTTAGGTCGTTATGATTTCCTGGATATTTATGAAGCACCCGATGAAGAAACTGCCGCAAAAGTTTCGATGATTAGTCTATCAAACGGCGCTTTTCAATCAGAGAGTTTATTCGCATTACCTTATAAAAGATTTTTAGAATTAACTGAGGAGATTTTTTAATCTCAGTTAGACGCGAATGTTTTTTCTAAAAGAAAAAAATATTTAAAATTAAACGGAGGAAGATATGCCATTAACAAAAATAAAAGAATTCTTAGATGAGCATAACATAAAATACACCATCATTAAACATTCCGCGGCATACACAGCACAGGAGATTGCTGCAAGTGCTCATATATCAGGAAAGGAACTCGCCAAAACCGTGATGATAAAAATTGAAGGGAAAATTGCCATGGCTGTTTTGCCGGCGTCCTTTAAAATTAGTTTTGATCAATTAAAATCTGCTCTTAATGTAGAAAAGGTGAGACTTGCTTATGAACAGGAGTTCAGTGATAAATTTCCTGATTGTGAAGTTGGTGCAATGCCGCCCTTTGGCAATTTATATGGCATGGAGGTTTATGTTGCTGAAAGTTTAGCAGATGATGAAGAGATTGCATTTAACGCTTGCTATCATACAGAGTTGATAAAAATGAAGTATAAGGATTTTGAGAATCTCGTTAAACCAAAACGACTAATATTTTCAACATTAACAAAAGTGTAATTTAACGTTGTTTGCACAATAATAGTAGAATTTTATATGAACTTTTATAGATTATTCTCCAACTATATTACACTAATTGGTTTGTTAAGTAATCAATAATTGTTTCTGTTGTTTTAAACGATTTAACCAAATGAGTGTTTCTGCCTTCATATTCCATTTGAGTATTCATAATGGAAACGATTCCACCCCACATAGATGAGTGGCACAGAATAGGTTTGTTATCCATCAATCCTTTGTTTGATAGCTCCCAAACCATGGCAAGTTCAAGCAATGTACCCGTTCCACCCTGCAAAACAATAAACGCATCACCAGTTTCAATAAGTTTATTTATTCTTTCAAACAACGAACTGCATTTAATTTCTTTGGTGAGATATTTATTTGCATCGGGTCCCCAGTTATTAACTGTAACTCCTATTGCTTCTCCGCCATTTTCAACAGCACCTTTTGATATCGCTTCCATTATCCCGAAGAAACCACCTGTGCAAACATCAAATCCGTTTATTGCTAAGAGCGAACCGAGTTCATAAGCAAGTTTATATTGTTCATCCGTTTCAACCGGCTTAGAGCTACCAAAAACCGTAATTGTTTTTTTCATTATTAAATTCCAAAAAAATATTTTAAGTCTCCCTTACACCTTTGACAATAATTTACAATTTTAATGAGAACGCAAAAACTATTTTATAATTTCTATATGTTACTTCAGCACCGCTGGATTGTGCTGAGGAGGAAATGCTATTATCAGGATTAATTATATCACCTAAAGTTTCAATATTATCATTACCAAAAGCATAGCCAAGTCCCAGTATCAAATCTATTATTTTATATTTCAATGCAACTCCACCAAGAAAATGCAGAATATTGTAACTTGATAAAGAATACTTCGATACAAGATCAGACTCTCGTGCTGAATTGTTTGTGAATATTGATCCATATAACGATAGATCAGATCCTAGCTTATGATTAACACCTACACCAAAATTAAAGACCGGGCGGCGAGATAATAAATTCTTATTTGGTATAACTTCCCCGGTTTGCAGAACCGAAACCGGCTTTGTATTTAATACCTCGTATTGACTGAGGGATGCAAACCATTCGGCAGTAAAGTAAATTGATGTGCTGCCTGTATAATAAGCCGCACCTGCCGCAATTGAAAATGGTGTTTTATATTCTGAATCGAGTCCTCTTTGGTCGGATACAGCAATAAATTGTTCTTTCACCGCGGAATTAATTTGTGAAATATTAAGACTTGCCTCTCCGGTATAGTTGAATAGATTAAGACTTGGTGTGGTTACGGCAAATCCGAATGAAAGCGGTCGGTGATCAAAAAGAATTCCTGCTTTCCAAAGAATTTTAAAATTGTTAAAAAAAACATCACTGAATAATAAACTGGCTGCAGCCGTTAGAGAGTTTTCATGTACCTGATTTATAACTTGAATTCTTTGACGTTGTGATCTGATGGCAACATACTGAGAAATTCCTATCCCAATAAACTCTTCAATTTTATATCCCCACGAAAAACCCAACCAGGTTTCGGAGTAATTTTGAAATGCAATTCCATCATTCGCTGTTACACCTGTTAAACCCGATCTGTTTATGTCTCTGCCATAGAAATCTGTTTTTACTTCATCTCTGACTAAAAGAGAAAACGCTATCTGATGTTTGCCCAATTCTTCACATGGTAATCTGAATGCAATAATACCCGGGACTGTGCCACTGGTTCGGGATTCCAGGTTCGGTGTATCCTGCGAATTACTTTTAATATCAATCTGCGTTATTTGAAAAGCATCACTCGATATTGTATGTATCTGATCTATTGTGAGAGCCAAACTACCCGGGTTATAAAATGTTGAACTCAGATCGTGCTTGCTGCCGACCACCAATCCACCAAGCAGGCTTGCCTCTGTACCGTACTGATTTGACCAATAGTGAGAATCTTGTGCATTAATAAAAGCAAAAGGAAAGCTTATCAATAATAAATTTATTACCTGTTTATGTTTCAATATTATCATAAAATTATCAATAAATATATCTCTTTTATTTATCCAATAAAGGATAGAATGTATGTTGGGTATAATTTTTTCCTCTATTGTTTCAATCGGTGTATACACTGTTGCAAGTTTTCCTGATATTTTATCTATTTTATAAGATTCTCCACCAATCCATTCACCACGTAATACCAAAGGAAGATTTTTGTTTATATTCCTAGAAACCTTTTTAAAACTCTCGTTTGGAAGATCTTTAAGAACTTCTTTCATAAACGCATTCCATAGGGGTGCGATAATAAACCCAGCAACCTTCTTTTCCATTGATGTATTATCATTGTTTCCAGCCCACGCTCCAACTGCAATATTTGGTGTGTATCCTATAATCCACGCATCTTTATAGTCGTTAGTGGTTCCTGTTTTTACAGCTACATCTCTGTTTCCAAAATACAAATAAGAACGTTCTCCAAAAGCTGGAGCTCGAGCACTATTATCTGAAAGTATATCTGAAATCTCTGCGGCTGTTTTTTCAGATAAAACCCTCTTTTCTTGTTTTTTAAACTCCTCTAAAACACGTCCACTACTATCCTCTACTCGAATTACTGATACATAAGGATTTCTTTTTCCATTGTTTGCAAAAACAGAGTACGCACTTGTTATTTCAAGAAGTGAAACTTCTCCACCACCAAGAACTAATGTAAGACCGTATCTATTTATATCAACAAGACTTGTTATACCCATTCTTTGTGCTGTACTCAAAGAATCTCTAAGCCCAGAAAGGTATAGTACTTTTATAGCAGGAATGTTTACAGACTGAGCCAACGCATCTCTAAAAGTTATTGGTCCTCTAAATATATCGTCATAGTTTGATGGCATATAACAAACATCAGGGTCTATGTCGTCAGACAACGGATTTCCTTCAGGATCACAGTCAATATGAAACTGTGTCTCAAGGTCAAAAATCACCGTCTCAGGAGTAAACCCTTTTTCAAATGCTGTTGCGTATACAAATGGTTTAAAAGCGGACCCAGGCTGTCTATTTGGCGATATAGTAACATTAAAGTTGCCCTCGTTTTCTGTATCAAAATAATCCCTTGACCCAACCATAGCTAAAATACCACCTGTTTTTGGGTCAATAGCTATTAGGCCAGCGTTTTTAGCATTAAACTTTTCTATGTTTTGCGCTGAATACTCACGGACTATTTCCTCAGCCTTTTTTTGGAGTTCATAATTAAGGGTTGTAATAACCCTAAGCCCACTGGATTCAAGCACGTTTTTCCCAAGTTTTTTTTCTAAATACTCACGAACAAAGAATACAAAATGTGGAGCTTTAAGATTTTCTTCTTTATAATTTGCAAAAATCACTTCTTGTGCCAGTGCATCCTCGTACTCTTTTTGGGAAATAAAACGTTCGTCAAACATCCTCTTTAATACAGCATTTTTTCTTTCTTCTAGTTTGTCTACATTGTTTCCGTATGGGGAGTAAAATGTTGGAGCTTGTGGAAGAGCTGCTAGATACGCTGATTCTGCAAGATCTAAATCTTTTGATTTTTTACCAAAGTACACCCTACTCGCTTCTTCTATACCATATATATTTCCACCATAAGGAACCTCGTTGAGATATAACTCAAGAATTTTTTCTTTACTTGCAACCCGCTCAAGTTTAATGGAAAGAACCCACTCTTTAAGTTTTCTTGCGATTGTTTTTTCTCGTGTAAGTAGGGAATTTTTAACAACTTGCTGTGTTATTGTAGAGCCACCCTGTTCAAAACGAAGAGCTCCTATATTTACAAGGAGTGCTCGCATAAACGCACTCAGAAGAACCCCATTATGTTCATAGAACTTAGCATCCTCAATAGCTACTGTTGCATTTTTTACGAAACGTGATATTTCATCAAAAGATACAACTTCACGCCGGATATCTTTATGAAAATCATAAAGAAGAATCTTACCTGTTTGGTCGTATATTTTTGTTGACTCAACAATCTTTCTTTCTTCAAAAGTGTTAAGATCTGGAATCTTAAGATTTGCCGTCCAGATTAGAATGGATCCAGAGAGGAAAAACCCTACAATTAGAACAAAAGTGAAAAAACCTTTCATAATGGTTACTATTTCACCATAGAATAGATTTTTTTGCAAGCCAAACAACGATAACCTATAAACCAACGACTAAATATGGTATTTTAATGGTATGGAAACACCACAAAAGATAGATATTGACGAACTTCTTACACGAAGCATATCCTATATTTTTCCTTCAAAAGAAGAATTTGAAGAGCGACTTAATGACGGGAAAAAACTAAAAATATATCTAGGTGTTGATGCTACCGGCCCAGAGCTTCACATAGGGCACGCCACAAATCTAATATTTCTTGAGAAACTTAGGCGATTAGGAAATGAAGTCATCCTTCTTTTTGGTGACTTTACAGCGCTCATTGGTGACCCAACAGACAAAGAAGCCATGCGCAAGCGCTTAACAAAAGAGGACGTAGAGCGAAACATAAAAGACTGGAAAAACCAAGCGGGCAAGATTTTAGATTTCTCTAATTCTTCAAATCCTGCAAAAATACTCAAAAACAGCGAGTGGCTTGCTTCTATGACACTCAATGAAACAATAGACCTTGCATCAAATATTACAGTCCAACAAATGCTTGAGCGCGATATGTTTGAAAACCGTATAAAAGAACAAAAACCGATTTATCTCCACGAGTTTTTGTATCCGCTAATGCAAGGATACGACAGTGTTGCAATGAATGTTGATGTCGAGGTTGGTGGAAATGATCAGCTTTTTAATATGTTTGTAGGGCGCGAGCTTCAAAAGAAATACAACAATAAAGAAAAGTTTGTTATTACTACCACACTCTTAGTAAACCCAAAAACAGGAAAGAAGCTTATGAGTAAAAGCGAGGGTTCATATATCGCTCTTTCTGATTCACCGAACGATATGTACGGCAAAGCAATGGCGCTTCCAGACGAGACGATCATACAGGTTTTCACAGATTGCACTTTCGTGGGGTTGGATGAAATTCATGATCACGAAAATGCTCTTTCTGAAGGGAAAAATCCACGTGATATAAAAATGAAGCTCGCCAACGCCCTTGTTGGCACGTATCACAACGAAAGTGCGGCAAAAGACGCAGAACATAATTTTATATCAACTTTTCAAAAAAAAGAGACACCAAAAGAAGCCCAAAAGATAAAAATAAAGAAAGGGGATTTTCTTGGGAAGTCTATTGTGAAAAACGGCATATTAAAATCAAACACTGAATTTAAAAGATTAGTTGAAGAAGGTGCTGTGCGCAACATGGACACAGGTGAAAAAATATACGATCACACATTTGTTGTAAAAAAAGAAGCTGTTTTTAGGATAGGAAAGAAAAAATTTGTGCGAGTTGTTGTTGAAAATTGAGTGTGATTATCAATTTTCAACCATAGAACTCACAACAAGTTTTGACCACTCATATATAAAGGGTATTAAACCCTTTGTTCCGTCTTCGCTCGGACGCCATGTCCTCGACCTTCGGTCGGGACGCGGCGCTCCTCGCTAGCCGTAATAAAAAAATAGCCATAGATAACAATCTCGTTTCGCTGTTAGCCGCCCAAAACT
>JADFPP010000071.1 GCA_022562275.1 Bacteroidota bacterium | reverse complement strand
AGAGCGAATGAGATCATCACTAAATATTTTCCAAAAGACAATCTTCAGTTTGTATTAATTGGCAAAGCAGATGAGATAAGAGATAAAATTAAAAAGTATGGTGAAGTAACCGAGAAGAAAATTACTGATGACGGGTTTTAGATATGCCATCCGGCAGTTGCCGGATAGCATATCTATTTTTTAAAACCCTAACCAGTTAATGAAAAAGCAAAAGTAAAAACTCACGCTTAGCTTTCTTTTTTATCTTTATAATTATATTTATACCAATCTCTTATTAATTCACTTACAAAATCCCCCTTTTCTTCCTGCCAAAAATGTCCCGCCTCAAGTAGATGAGTTTGATGATTAGGAAAATGCTTTTTAAATCGTTCCAATTGATCTACTTTAAAAGCAAAATCCTTAACACCCCAGGTAAAGAGTACAGGAATGCTGCTAATTTTATTTAGGTTCTTTTCTAAAGTTTTTTCGAATTCATAAGCTTTTATTAACTGTCTCGGAAAAATTGCTGTTTGAATACGATTATTCTTTTCGGTAAATGGCGCTTTGTACATTGCCAGTGCCTCTCTTGAGGGCTTTTTGTAAAACCCTTTTTTCATAAATACCTTCCACACACCGTTAAAAGATTTTGCCATCCATCTGCCTATTGGTCCGCCCATTAACCAGCTGAATCCTTCGTATCGAAGATTACCTTTTAGCGTCCACGCCCAGGTGTTGCCTAAAACTGCTCCGATAATTTTATCGGGATGTTTTTCGGCAACACTTAATCCAATGGGCCCACCCCAATCCTGTGCGATAAGAATGTAGTGGTCAACATTCAATTTCTGCAGAAATTCTTCCAGCACTTTGCTGTGAGATTCGGCGAAGAAATCAAATGAATCTATTTGTTCCGATAATCCGAATCCCGGAAGGTCGGGAGCGATACATCTGAAATCACTTTTAAGTGTGGTTATCATTTTTCTGTATAAGAATGACCATGTGGGATTTCCATGAAGCATCAATAAAACGGGACCTTCTCCTTCATCAATGTAGTGGACTTTAGTTCCGTCATCTAAATGAAGAAAGTTATTTTGAAAGGGGAAAAGGTCTTTGTTTATATTGAATTTCATTATAGCTCTCGATTATCTTAATTCAAAAATATATCTTTATGTTCATTAATATATTCTTCGAATGATCTTGGTTCATGTCCGGTAATGTTTTTTACAACATCCGTAGTTTTATTAAACTTACCCGATGCAATATCATTACTGAATTCCCTTAGGTGAGTAACTAAAAATTCATTTACCATCGGCAGATTTTTCACTGCATCTATCCATACATCCACCGGGATTGGAACATACTCAATTTCCTGATTTAACAATTTGCCGATTTCATCCGCTACTTCTCTTCCACTGTAAATTTTACCGCCGGATAGATCATACTTCTTACCAATATGCTGCTGAATGTTTTCATCGGTGAGAATTTCTGCAACCACTTCGCCTATATCCTGCGGGTGAATTATTGTATATTTAGCTTCCGGATTAGGAAAGTAAAACTTCTTTTCGCCTTTAACGGTTGGTGCTGCCATTCCCAAATAATTCCAGGCAAATAATGCCGGTCTTATATGTACTGCACCGATATCTGCCCAATCCAATATATCTTCGGCGATCAAATGGTTTTGTGTAGCCGGGCTTGACGTTCCTTCATGAACATTCATCTGCGACATACTTACGACGAGCTCTACGTTTTGTTCTTTTGCCACCTTGGCAAAGTATCCTGCTGCTTTTGGTAAATGGTCAATAAACGGATAGAGGAAATATGCTCGGTTTACATTATTCAATGCTTTACGTAATCCCTGCAGATCTAAGAAATCTGATTGGACTACTTCAACTCCAAGTGCTTTTAGTGCATCACTTCTCTCGTCAATAGTTCTTACCATTGCTCTTACATCAGCACCCTTTTCTACTAACTTTTTAATAGCGTACTGACCGGTTGTTCCTGTAGCACCTGTGATTAATATTTTCGGTTTCATTTTGTTACCTTTTGTTTAAGTGAATTATTTTTTTAGTGTGCTTGTTGTAGTTTATCGTAAGTTTTTCCCATTAGCATTCCAAACATTCTTGTATTCATCTCACGCGACATCACTCGCTTTGACAGAAATCCTAACAATCTATTCATTCCCCCGGGAATAACCTGCGACTTTTTACCAAGCGCTTTAAGGGCAGTCCTAACAACTTTTTCAGGTTTCAGCAAACTCATAGGCATATGAGAGAAATCAAATCCGTTTGTCATCTCCGATTCGGTCAATCCGGGATTCAAACTTAAAACATCAACGCCGTGCTGCTTTAGTTCGTACCAGAGACTTTCGCTTTTTACAAGTTCGTATGCCTTGGTAGCAGCATAAACAGCAGAGTAGGGTACGCCCATATACGCAAGCAATGAAGCGACATTTATAATACCTCCTTTGCCTTTTCTCATCATTTTTTTCGCAAAATGATGTGTAAGAATAGAAGGAGCTTTAATGTTCAGATCAATCATATTGAATTCATCTTCCAGTGATGTTTCCATATAGCTGTTCATTTTCCAAAGCCCGGCATTGTTAACCAACAATCCTATTTGCAGATCATCGGTTACTTGCTTTATTGGCTCAAGAAAATCCTGATGCAGCAAATCCACTCCAATTGTTTTTGTTTCTATGTGAAATTGATTCTCAAGTTTTTGTGCGAGTGCTTCCAGTCTGTCTTTGCGTCTGGCAGCTAAAACCAGGTTCAATCCTTCAGCAGCTAATTGAATTGCGAATGCTTCGCCGATTCCTGAAGAAGCACCTGTAATCAATGCCCAGGGTCCATATTTGTTTTTGAAGTTTTTCATTATTTATTCCCTTTGTGAGTTGTATATACAACATTATTTGCAAAAAAATATTTAGACTAATTTCATTTCCAGTTTTTTAATTATTTGCATACCATTATCACCTAATTTTGCAATTAATTCATCCATTGTTTTCTCCCAGCGAGGAATCAGTTCAATCGCTATATTCTTTCCTTTAGTTGTTAACTCAATTTCCGGTTTATATTCCGGTGATCTTCTTATCAAACCCTTTTTCTCCAACAGTTTTATATTTCGGCTAACTGTTGAGCGCTCTAATTTAAGGACTTTGCCAATTCTTCCCTGCTCTACCTTTTTCGTTTCACTAAGCAAAAAGAGAATAGTCAATTGATTCTCAGTAATTTCATAATCTATTAAGTTTTTACGGTAGTAACCATCAACTATTCTTGAAAGTCTTCTCAACCGCAGCCCTATACAATTATTTAATTCGTATTTCATAGTTCTAACATAATAAAATATTGTTGTATATGCAACAATAAATTTATAATTGTGATTCCCCTCACTTCTTATCTATTCTTTCCGCAAAGTGAACTTCACAAATATTTTTCTTTTATAATGTTTATATGATGTAATTCGTGACCGGCTATCTGATATGCCGCTGCACGAACACTCATTATATTGCCATCCGCAATCCCAGTTCTTTTTAACACCTTATCATCAATTCCGTTAAAAAAGGCAATAGTAGAGTCACGAACTGATTTGTATTCATCTATTATACTTTTCATATCTCTTTCGTTTGAAAAAGAGTTAAGAGCATAATCATCCTGTTCAATACCAGGCAGTTCAGTTGTATAGTTTCTTACGTAGCGCAATGCTCGGTATGCGTAAATACGTTCGTCATAGATGATATAGACCAGTATTTCTTTTATTGTCCACTTGTTTTCTGCGTACCGATAAGTGAGTTTATATTCGGAAATTGATTGTACAAAATTTATCACTCTTCTTGAATTTTCGCTCAAATGTTTTAAAACCAGACCATCATCTGGTAAAAGATCAATATACATACTTGTATAGGGTGCATACTCACCTTTATCTGGATTATTTATTATTTTCATTTTACTTAGAATTTGTGTTTATTAATGCTAATTAGTCTTAATTTATTCTATGGTTTTCAAATCCAGACTCCAATTCCCACCACCTTTAATTAAAACAATTACAGCCATTATAATAACGGCAATCGGAATAAATGGTTCCTGTGGCTGAGCAGGAAAAGCTGCCGGATTACTAACAGTTATATGAACATATATTGCAACGAACATAATTGGTATTATCATTACTGCGCCAATTCTGGAATAATATCCTATAAGTAAAATCGTACCTAAAATGGTTTCGAAGATTGGAACAAGCCAATAATTAAAAGCATAGAATGGAATTTCAGCCTCAATTAATTGTACAGACCAGGCTGAACCAAATTCAGGCAATGTAAGTTTCATTATTCCAGTCATTAAAAATATTACTCCCAGCATTGTTCTTATTGTCCCCACCCATTTATTAGGAGAGGTTTGTCTTAGTTTATTCATTTTTGCTCCATTTTTATTATTTGTAAGTGATTTAATTATATAATGCCTTAAGTATGTGCTTCGTAATTGTGCAATTACTCAACATCATCAGGACAACAAGATTTTAAAATATCCGGATTTGATCTTTCTATTTCTCCGGCAATTTCTTCAGTAGTGTAACGCTGAGTGATGTGCTGCGGGCAATTCCAATCGTATGCCTGGATTTTAAAAATAATTAATCTTTCAATAACAGCTTTATAGTTGCTGTCACTTAGTTTTTGTAATAATTCGGAATTATCATTAGGGTCGATTATTTCCGATTCAGCCCATATTTTCAATCGCTGTTGTGAAGGATAATCTATTAAAAATAATGCAGCCTTCTGGTTTGATTTAATATTTCCAGAACTAATGTATTGCATGTTGCCACGAAAATCAGCAAAACCAAGTGTAGTATTATCAATCACTTTAAGAAATCCTTTTGGCCCACCGCGGTATTGAACATAGGGCCAGCCGTTCTCTCCTACTGTAGCCATATAAAAACTATCCCTTGATTGTATGAGTGGAATTTCTCTGTTAGTTAAAACATACTTATCGCCGGATATTTCCATACGGGAGTATGATTTACGCGAGCCGTATTGTTCCTGAATTTTTTTAACACTATCAGTGAACGCTAACTTTGTGAAATTCCGATTCATTATACATCTCCTAAAATAATTATTTAACACTTTCCAACAATCCGAAAAACCCTTCGGTTAAAGTTGGATGAATATAAACCGCACCTTTTAATAATTTCCAGCTAACTTTGGCGTACATTAATACCATTATCGTTTGAACAACCTCGCCACCATTAACGCCTAAAACAGTTGCACCAAGTATTTGATCGGTATCAGCATCAACCACAATTTTCATCAAACCTTTTGTAGTTCCCATTTCTATTGCACGGGCAACATGGGACATAGGAATTTTTCCAACCATAACATTATAACCGGCTTCCCTTGCTTCCTTTTCCGTTAACCCGACTCTTCCTAATTCCGGATCAGTAAAAAGCGTATAAGGAACGATTCGGTTTTTAATTGATTTCTTCTCATCGTTAAATAAATTGTGATATATAATTTGAAAATCGTTATAGCTTATATGTGTGAATGCAGCTCCGCCTTTAACATCACCTAAAGCATAAACTCCGGGAATGTTTGTTCTCAGGTATTCATCAACAGTTATATAGCCCTTATTAGTTTCAATCCCAGCCGCATCTAACCCGAGACCATCGGTATTTGGTTTTCTTCCAACAGCAAGTAGAATGTGAGAACCTTTTATTACTTCTTCCTTATTATCATTTAGCTTTACTGTCAAATGCAGACCGCCGTTCTCATCTTTACGGATACTTGCTGCTTGCGCAGATTTTATGAATTGGATACCTTCATCTTCCAAAGCTTCCTGAAGCGATTCTGAAACATCTTTATCTTCTTTTGATATTATCTGATCTTTACGTTCTATGATAGTTACTTTGCTTCCAAAGCGTTTGAACATCTGTCCGAACTCAAGACCGACGTAACTTCCGCCTATTACTAACAAATGTTCCGGCACTTCTTCAAGATCCATAATATTACGGTTAGTGAGATAGGGAACTTCGTTAATGCCTTCGATGGGTAATATTAAAGGACTCGTTCCTGTATTGATAAATATGTTTTTACTTTTTAATATTTCACCGTTTACAGTAATTTTGTGGGAATCTGTAAAACGGGCAAAGCCATTAAATACAGTAATGTTTGAACGCTTAGCCGCCTGTTTTTCCTGTCCGCCTCTCCATTGGTGAACCATTTTATTTTTTCTCTCGACAACTTTTTTCAAATTAACTTTTACATCCGCTATTTCAATACCAAGTTGAGATGCATTTCCGGCATTAAAAGCTGCCTGCGAACTTGCTACCATTGTTTTAGTAGGAGTACATCCGTAATTCACACACGAACCACCCATGAATTCCTTTTCAATCAATGCCACTGTCCAGCCGCTATCAGCCAGGTTATGAGCTAACGGGTTACCCGCCTGACCTGAACCGATTATTATGGCATCAAAACTTTTCATTACGTTGTACTCCTAATAGCTAAATTGATGTTCATTAAGTTTATACTTTTGCTGCCTCACTTGAATTTATATTGTTACCCTTAACAAGTAGGTAAAGAGCAACCAGCAACAATGTAACTTGAAATTCCATCCCGCCCATAGGATGAGATTCTGTTTGAACAAAATTATTCCACTGTCCCCAATGCACCATGAATATCGCACCAAGCAATACCGGAATGACCATAAGCGCACCAATGCGTGTCATCCAATCTTTGAGGAATCCGCCCAACAGAACTAAAGACCCGCCAACGGTTTCTGCCGCAGCCACGAGAAAAAGTATCGCCACCGGCAAACCCATCATCTCAGCCATCCCACCAAGGACCGGGAATTTCGTTAAACCGTGATAGATAAAAACACTTGCAATTGCTAAACGTAAGAACCAATGTGCGTACGGTGAAAGATTTGTTAAAGTTTTCATGATTTTTTCCTTTTTAAATAATGATTTCTAAAAGATTTTACTAATTAGTTGTATAGTTAATTTGATTGCTCAGGAACTCTCTGATTAACTCAGCTATTACATCCCCGTCTTCTTCAAGAGCAAAATGTCCTGTGTCAAGCAAATGAAATTCTATGTTTTTCAAATCCCTTTTGTATGGATATGCTCCTTCGGAAGGGAAGATGTAATCATTTTTTCCCCAAACAATTATTGTTGGCGGCTGATAAGTACGGAAGTATTCCTGCCAGCCTGGATAAAGAGGTACATTTGTCCGGTAGTCGTAAAACATGGCTAACTGAATTTTATCATTTCCGTCTCTCATTAAATGTCTTAAATCGATGTTCCAATTGTCGGGACTGATTTTCTCGGGATTTTTTACGCCATGAGTATATTGCCATTTCAAACCATCGAGAGAATGAAATCCCTCCAGGGCTTTACCATTTTCTTCTGTTTTGTCATTCCAATATTTTTTAATTGGATCCCAGAATTCAAGCAATCCTTCATCATAAGCATTACCGTTTTGTATAATTAATGCTTCTACACGCTCCGGGTATTTTGCTGCAATCCTGAATCCTATCGGTGCACCATAATCCATTAAGTAAATACTGTATTTCTTCACATCAAGTTTTTCCAGGAAGCCCTCTATAATTAAGGCCATGTTATCAAACGTATATGCAAATTTTTCCATAGATGGCTGTTCACTGTTTCCGTATCCTGGGTAATCTGGAGCTAAAAGATGGTAGCTATCCGAAAGATCTTTCATAAGATTTCGGAACATGTGAGATGAAGTAGGATAGCCATGAAGCAGCAATATTGTGGGTGAATCTTTCGATCCTGCTTCACGATAGAATATTTCCACACCGTTTACATTAATTGTTTTGTGTAGTATAGGATTTTTTTGAGCTTTAATGTTTGTGCTAATCATTATTATCATTATTAAAATGATTAAAGCAACATTTTTATATTTATTTATTTTTGTTTTCATTATTTTTTCCTTTTTTTAATAAAAGTTTTTACTTATTTGTTGTATAGTTAATTTGATTTTTCCTGAACTTTCTTATTAAACTAAATTAATTTCTTCCTGCCATTACACCACCATCGATATCCCAAATAGATCCTGTTACCCAAGATGTTTGGTTTGACAATAGGTAGATAATGCTATTGGCAATGTCTTTTGTGGTTCCGATTCTACCAATGGGATGAAAACCATTAAATCCTTCAAGAGCCTTTTCAGCTTCTTTTTTCCCGCCAAAAACGCCGTAATAAACAGGAGTATTAACAACGGCAGGAGAAACAGCATTAACTCTAATGTTGTAATCAGCTAATTCCATTGCTAAATGTTGTGTTAAAGAATGTAGACCTGCTTTTTGCATTGAATAAGCGGATGATGGTGTAGCTTTAACAGCTTGTTTTGCCCACATTGAACCAATGTTAACGATAGCTCCCCCTTGTGTTTCTTTCATTTTTTTTGCTGCTGCCTGAGTAATGAAAAAGAAACCTCTATTTAAATCGAGGTAAGAATTATAGTCCTCAAGTGTATGATCAAGGAATGCTTTTGGTGCAAATATTCCTGAAGCATTTACCAAATAATCTAAATTATCAAATTCTTCAATTTTAGAAATCAATTTTTGTACGTCATTGCTGTTCCTGATATCTATTCGATGTTTAATTTGATTAGAGGCATCAGCAATCTTATCGACACTTCTACCTACTACATGTACCGTGGCTCCTTCTTCAAGCAAGGTAGTTACCGTTGCATGTCCAATACCGCTTGTGCCTCCAATGATTAAGGCAATTTTGTTTTTGAACTCGTTCATTTTTATTCCTCCATATTTATTTTAGATAAAATATTTAGCCGTATTTAGATTTTGTATTTTCTTTGACTTTCAAGTATTGGGATATCGTTAGCGCTCATATCCCTGCGCTTCATTAAGCCGTCTTCATCGAACTCCCAATGCTCATTTCCGTGTGTACGGCACCATTGTCCGGTTTCTGCATTTTTCCATTCATACTCAAATCTAACTGAAATACGGTTTCCTGTATAAGCCCACAACTCTTTCATTAAACGGTAGTCTAATTCTTTTTTCCATTTTCTTTTAAGAAATTCTTTAATGGCTTTCCTGCCGGTGAAAAATTCATCGCGGTTGCGCCATTGGGAATCAACGGAATAAGCTAATGAAACTCTTTCAGGATCACGGGAATTCCACGCATCTTCTGCTGCCTGAACTTTTGCTTTTGCTGTTTCTAACGTAAATGGTGGTTTAATTTGTTGTTTCATTTTATGTTATCCTTCTAAATTAAAGTGCCTGCCGTGCCATTACAGCCGGCAGGCTGAATTATTATTTTAAAGATAGTTTGGATTCGGAAAATGCTGCTACTAATTCTGTTGTTTTATAAACATGACTGGAGATCATTCTGAAGTTAGTTTGGGCTGCCTGATTTCCGTCCAATCCAGGTAGGATTGCAGATGCCGTAGCGTCGCCGACAACAGATACTTCAAAACCATTTTCAAGTAACTCTCTCATATGCGATTCCACACAAAGGTTGCCCGACATTCCAGCCAGGATAATCTTATCAACCTTTTGTTTTCTTAACTGTAGACTTAAGTCATTCTGCTCAGGTCCGAATACTTTATGAGGACCAACTACTGTTACATAATCTTTTTCAATATATTTCTTATATCTTTCAAGAAAGTCTGCACCTGATCCTTCAAATTCCTCAACGGAAAGTTGATCGCCACGATCGAACATACTGATATTATGCATCAACAACTCAAGTGCACCTTCAAACTTCCAGGAGTGGTCGTGTTTGTAGTAGTAGTGCGGAGAAATAAAAACTTTGATGTTATACTTTTCTGCAAGTATGAATAATGTTTCAATGTTTGCGACAGTATTATTTTCAGTTACACTTTCACCAACCACTCCCCACGCAACACCGTCGGGACTTAAGAAATCATTTTGCGGATCGGTAATTACAATTGCCGTACGTTCATCAATTTCAAAGCCGGGGTCCGGGAGCTGAGCGAAAAGATTAGAACTGATTGAAACTAGAGTAACTAGCAATACTGCGAGTTTTGATATGTGCTTTTTCATTTGTTATTTCCTTTTTGTTTTGTTAATAAATTTGTAGATTAGTTTTTGTCGACGACGGTTGTTAATAACACAAAAGATATGCCAAACAAAAAAAGCCACGCTAAGTGGCTTGAAATGAATAAGTTACAGAAAAAACTTATTTTAAAACAATGGTGGTGTTTTGCCGAAATATCAGCAAAGTGCCACTATGTTGGCAAATATGAAGGGCGTTGGATGTTTAATTTTTTCATTCTCGACTCAAGAGTTGTTCGTTTTATCCCCAATAATTTAGCAGCTCCTCTTTCACCGCTGATCTTCCAATTGGTAAATTCTAAAGCTTTTAATATGTAACTTCTTTCGTTTTTATCGAGGGTAGTTATTTCTTCTTTTTGTGGAATGCCAATGTTTTTTGGTAATGAATCGCCCAGGTTCAATTTATTACTGCGTGTGATGATCACAGCTCTTTCGATAATATTTTCCAATTCCCGAACGTTACCCGGCCAGGAGTAATCAATTAAAGCGCCCATCACTTTTTGTGTAATTGCGCCAATCTGCTTTCCGATTCTTGTTCCATGTTTTAACAAAAAATGCTGAGCTAATAATGGGATATCTTCTTTTCTCTCTCTTAGAGGTAAGAGATTAATAGGAAACACATTTATTCTGTAATAAAGATCCTCTCTGAATTCTCTTTTTTCTACTGCCATACGCAGGTCCCGGTTGGTGGCAACAATTACCCGAACATTTACCTTTGTAGTTTTTGTACTTCCTAATCTTTCGAACTCACCTTCCTGAAGAACCCTGAGTAATTTTGGTTGTAGTTCAAGGGAGATTTCTCCAATCTCATCCAGAAAAATGCTGCCGCCATCAGCAAGTTCAAATCTGCCGATTTTGCTAACAAACGCTCCTGTAAAAGCACCTTTTTCGTGTCCGAATAATTCACTCTCGATTAAAGCGGAAGGCAATGCAGCACAATTGACTATTACAAGCGCTCTTTCTTTGCGGTTGCTGATGTTATGAATTGCACGCGCTATCAGTTCTTTACCGGTTCCTGATTCTCCCAAAATCAGCACAGTTGAATCGGTGGCTGCTACTTGCTCTACTTGTGTTAAGACTTTTCTAAATTTTTTACTTCGGCTTATTATTTCCTCGAAGTTATGAGTCAATTTAATTTCCTGCTGCAGATATATATTCTCTTGCTCTAACCGGGTTTTTAATTGTTCAACTTCTACTAATGCGTTTTGCAGGTCTGTATTGCTTTTCTGAATAGCCCGTTCTGCTTCTTTTCGCTCGGTGATATCCCTAAACGCTACCACTGCACCCATCAACTTTCTTTTATCATCTATTATGGGTGTACTAATATATTCAACCGGAAAACTTGAACCGTCTTTTCTCCAAAAAATTTCGTCATCAATACGATGAATTTTTCCGTCTTTAAACGCTGCATAAATAGGACAATCCTTTACTTCGTAGTGTGAACCATCTATTTTAGTGTGATGAATAATATCGTGCTGTCTTTTTCCTATTAGATCTTCAAGCTGCCAACCAAGCATATTAGCTGCAGCATTGTTTACAAAAGTTGTATGCCCATTACAATCTAATCCATATACTCCTTCACCCACTGATTGCAAAATGAGTTCGTGATGCCTTTGCATTTGCTCCAATTCATTTATTGCATTTCTATATTGTGTTGTCTTAATTAAAGGTTGATGCTTTGTGTTGTTCTCAGCTACTTTTTTATGTGCCACGGTAATATTTCTAATAATATATATACATCGGATAATATTATAAACTATTTATTAGTTTCATAATAATTATCAAATTTTCTATGATTTAGTATTTGTTTAATGATCTACACTTACAATACTGGTTCTAAAAATAGGAACTAGAATTAGTTTTTATTGGCAGAAATATTTCAATACGCAAATGCCGTTTTTTCCTTGACATTCATATCGGAATATAGTATGTTATTTTTGAATGTTGTAAAATAAACGTGAATGTAAAATAAATGTTGTAAACACTTTGTTTTATCTTCAGAATTATCTAACAGTTAGCTAAAAACTATAACACAGGAAAGTACGCGTGAGTGTTAGTCATATAAATCCAATTTTTATGATAAATAAACTTTACAATTCTCTAAGTAAATCTGAGAAACGTGTTGCTGAATATATACAAAATCACATGGACGAGGCAGTTGTCTTAACTCTGCAGGGGCTTGCGAAGAAATGTAATACCAGTGATGCAACAGTGCTTCGTTTTTGCAGGTCTTTAGGATATATGGGTTTTGCTGACTTTAAAATCTCCTTGGTCCCTGAACTACTTCGCAGCGGCAAAAAAGTTTATCTGGATGTAGATAATATTGATGGTGCAGGAAATATTAAAGAGGTATTCAAACAGAACTTTATTAATCAGAGTGAATCAACACTTAATAACTGTGATATTAAAATATTGAGTTCGCTAGCAGTAAAGATTTCAAAAGCAAACAAGGTAATGATTATTGGTTTAGGCGGTTCTGCCGGAGTTGCACAAATCTTCTGCGATTCTCTTAGTAGTCTCGGTATTTTCAGTAATTTTTTGCAAGACCGCTCTATAATCCAAAATGCCGTTACAATGTTAAATTCTAATGATGTACTTGTTGGTATTTCCCATTCAGGAGAAACAGAAGAAATCGTTTCTGCTATAAAAATAGCTGGAGAATACGGGGCAGTAACTATTGGGATAACCAACTTTTTACCATCCGGATTGGCAGATGCAGCACAATTTCCACTTCTTACAGTTGTTCCCTCTAATTTATTAGGAAGTTATTCCTGTCAGGCAAGAATTTCACAATTAGTAATCCTAGAATTGATACTTTATGAAATTTCAAAGTTGTTTAAATCTGATAACTCTAAATTTAATTCGAAACAAAATAAATCATTAGTTATATCCAACAATTAAAAGTTCCTTACACTAAGGAGGTGATATTTTAAGGAAATTGTAATTAAAAATTTTAATAACACAATTAATTATAGGAGTAAAGAATAATGCGAAAATTTATATTCTTTTTATTTTTGGGCACCCTGTTTTTATTTAGCGGAACAAACATTAAGGCTAATGTTTTTGCATCTGCCGTAACAGTTACATATACCGGAACTTTTCCTGCTAATATTTCATATAACCTCAATCAACCTGCATCCTGGGTTACAATTACTATTACGGAGGTTGGTGGAGCTGGTGTAAAGACTATGACAATAACAGCAGGCAACGGTGTAAACGTTGGCTTTAACGATGTAGATTGGGATGGATCGCTTGATGGCGGAGGAAACGCTACAAGTGGTGTCTGGGCAATTACCATACAGGCAGGTGATGATGTTGGTTCCGACGGGTATGAATTACTCAGCTTTGATACTGGGCCGGATAGCTGGTATTGGAGTTCAGCCGGTGTAGCTGGCAACAGACGCAATGGCAGTCTATATTTTGGTATGGCTTATGTAACAGAGCGTACTGGCGGCACTTCGGGAAATGATGGTGGTATAGAAACTATAAAAGGTTTGTATTTGCACGATTCTTATGGACGCTATTTTGGAGGCGCACAGAATATAGCTTATGCACAAGGAAATTCGGTAATCCCGTGGGCTACATTTGCAGCGGATGAAGGCTCTCCTTGGGGAGTTACAATAGGTCCGGACGATAGAGTATACTGTTTTGTGCTTCCAAGCAACCGGGATGCGGATAAGAAAGGTGGATTAGCTGTTGGCGATGCCTTGTGGTCTACCGGTAGTGTAGAAACCATATTGGACTTTAATGACCAGTCGAACCATGATGCTATATCCGACGCCCTGGTTGTTGGGCTGGGGGCTGACCGGTGGCTTTATACAGTTGAGCAAACTAGTGTAAGAACAGGTTCAGATAATGATAGCGCAACTGATGGTGACGGATTCGACACTTCTCATGTAAAGCGGTATGCTCTTGGTGATGCCGGTGGTTTATTTACCGGAGCCGGCGAAGTAGTTATCCCCTCATCAGTGATGAGAAATTCATTTCGTATAGAAATGGATTCGGAAGGCTTTCTTTATGTAGTACAGCAATCTCATGCTGAATTAGCAATAATGGAAAATATTTATGGGTTAAGCAAGTGGGATATATCATCCTTACCTGCAACTGAAGTATGGCATACAGGTTTAAATGATGCGCCAGAACACTCGGATTCTCTTGCAAATGCGGATGCTCGTGCAACAAATTTTAATGGGCTTGGAATAGACGAGGCAAGTGGATATCTTTATGTAAGTCGTAAAGGTACAGCAAGACCATTACACAATGTTCTTGTATACAGCATGGCAACAGGAGTCTTTATGGGCAGTTTTGCAGCAGCAGAGTCTGTAGTTGGTGGAGTTATTACAGATCTTCCCGGTGGAGGAGGAGGCAGCTTTCGTGATGTAAATGTTGATGCTGCCGGTAATATAATGGTTGTAAATTCCTCTTTTGAAGCATTCAGGATGTTTTCGCCTCCGGATGGACCGAATGACTATACAACCAACAGCCCTTATTCTATTGATATTGATGCTGGTGGTGTAACATCGGTAATTGAAATATCAGGTACTGTACCTTCTGAATACAGCCTGGAACAGAATTATCCTAATCCATTCAACCCAACAACCAATATTAACTTTTCTATTTCTACAAGCGAATTTGTTACAATGAAAATTTACAATGCTTTAGGACAGGAAGTTGCTACGGTTGTAAACGAATTCTTAAATGCAGGATCTTACAATGTAAACTTTAACGCTGAATACTTAGCATCTGGTATGTATATATATAAAATTACAACCAATAGTTTTGTTAGCACTAAGAAAATGTTGTTGTTGAAGTAAATACAATTATAGCTGTATATTCATTTGATTATGAATATATAACTTTTATTGAGTAAACAATGGGCAGAGAAAACAATTTTCTGCCCTTGTATACTTACCTATTTAGATAATGTAATTGTTTGTTTATTGTCAATAACTAACTGATAATGATCATATAATTTTTTTTTGAGGTAAGAAATATAAATTTGTTATAAATATGCGTTTAGATATTTTTTATTCCTTAACCATAGTTACTATCCTGCTCATTGTTCTAATGAGTGTTGATTTAGTATTTGCCGGTACAACAGGAAAAGTAAAGGGGCATATTTACGATAAACAAACCGGGGAAGCGCTAATTGGTGTAAACGTATGGCTTGACGGAACATCCCTTGGTGCAGCTACCGATGTAGAAGGTTTCTATATAATTTTAAATATCCCGCCCGGGAAATATAATCTAAAAGTTTCTTACATCAGCTATACAACTGAAATAGTAGAGGTTCAGGTAAATGTTGACTTAACTACTACTCAAAGCTTTAATTTATCTGCGGCAACTATTGGTGTTGAGGAAATTATTGTTATTGCAGATATCCCTGTAGTTAAGATGGACCAAACTAATACTTCAGCTAATATGAACGCAGAGCAGATAGACGAACTTCCAGTGCAGGAATTGAATGACTTAATTCAATTGCAAGCTGGTGTGGTCATCGATACACGGGGTGGTGTACATATTCGCGGAGGAAGATCGAGTGAAGTAGCATATTTAGTGGACGGAGTACCCATAAGCGATCAGTTTTCCACCGAGGGTGGCAGTCTGATTAATATAGAAAGCGGCAATATACAACAGTTACAGGTTATCAGCGGTACATTCAATGCTGAGTATGGTCAGGCACAAGCAGGAGTAATTAATGTAATTACTAAAGCTCCGGAAAAATTTTATTCCGGCTCGGTTACAGCTTTTGCAGGAGATAGAGTAACTAAAAGCAGCAGCCCATTTGTCGGCACAAATACATTACGCCCACTCAACGTAAAAAATATACAAGGTTTTTTTAGTGGACCTGTGCCAGGTATAAGTAATTTGGGGTTTTATGCTTTTGGTAGATATGTATCAGACGATGGATTTTTGTTTGGAGAGCGGTTAGCAAGACCTGAAGATGCGTGGACGGTATTTGCATATGAAACCTGGTTCAGAAGAAGTTTCCCTGATGATCCCGGTGTACAAAGTGATATAATAGCAATACCCGATTCACTTCTAACTGGAGACGGCGCTATAGTGGCTATGAAGCCAAGGGATCGTACTTTCATAAATTTTAAACTTAACTATGCAGTAACTCCTTTAATACGATTAGGTTATAACGTCTTCTATCAAAACGAGACCGGGAAAAGCTATGATGATAACTATAGATACACACCGGATGCACTGAAAAACATTGAGAGCACAAGTCAGATTCATATCCTCAATTTTAATCACACATTAAATGCGAGAATATTTTACGATCTAAGTGTAAGCTACACATCCCGGCGTGATAAAAGATTTCTTTTTGAAGATGTTATTGATCCCCGACTGCAAACTGTAGCACCTGCTAAAGATAGATTTAATCTTGGCGGAACCAAAAGCGGTCTATTTGAAATTGATGAACAAGGTATTGATATTATAGAAAACGATAAGTTGTTGGCAAAGATTAATCTAACCTGGCAGATAGATGATTATAACCTCCTAAAAATTGGAAGTGAAGTAGTTGGATACAAAATATTTACGAGTAGCATAACACCTGAATTTTCTGATGATCCGGTCTTAGGCTCCAATTTTTTCCCTTCTACTCAAAATCTTTCTTTCGCAGAATTTTTGAGTCTATCAAGACCAGCTGAATTAGTAGCACCGCAATTAACTGTTACAGGCGAAACAGGATTTAGTGATATTCGGTATGAACACAATCCCATGGAATTTTCAATATTTGCACAAAACACTTTAGAACTTGATCAGCTTATAATAAATGCAGGATTAAGGTTTGATTCGTTTGATCCTGATCATCAAGCACTTACTGACCCGAGAGTTGTTCCTGCTATAGGAAGTGTGAGTCTGCTAAGTGCAACTACTTTAGAACCTGTGGAGATTCAAACTAGTTTTAGTCCGAGGTTAGGCATTGCTTACCCAATTTCTTCAAATGGAGTAGTGCATGTTGCCTACGGGCATTTCTTTAAAACACCTCCTTTTGAATTTATTTATGATAATTCTGAGTATAAAGTTAATGGTGTTGAAGGTCCTATAGTGGGCAATGCTTTACTTAAATCGCAAAAGACAATTTCGTATGAAATTGGTGTGCAACAGGGAATATTTCAAAGCTTCAGTATTGATGTAACGCTTTTTTATTCTGACTTTAGCAATCTTATTGGTCTCGAAGTTATTCGGCAGATTGGTAACGTAAGCAGCTATTTGCAAAGAAAGAATATTGATAAAGCTTCTAACAGAGGGTTTACAGTAGCATTTGAAAAACGACCTGATGGTGGACTGTTTACCGGTTCGCTTGATTATACTTTTCAATCTGGTTCAGGCAGCGAATCCGATCCGAATAATATTGCAATTGTTCAAACTGCGGGCGGAGGTGGTGGTGCTGTAAAAGAGCCCACAAAAGAATTTGTACCACTTGATTGGAATCAAACACATACATTAAATACAACTTTAGCAATGAACTTTGATGGGTGGACAATAAGTGCAATTGGTCGCCTCCAGAGCGGTCAGCCGTATTCTCCTACTGCCCTTCGGTTAAATGTACAATCAACGTTTAGAAATAGTGATAGTAAACCGGTAAAGCATAGTGTCGATGTGTTTGTTAGGAAAGGATTTAATCTTGGAAGCTCAACAGTTGCTTTATTCTTACGCATTTATAATATATACGATCAATCTAATGAATTAACAGTTCACTCGGTTACAGGTACTGCCACAAGAGATCATAGGTTTGCAGTTGAAGAACAATTAGATAGTGATAGACTTGTGGGGTTATTTACTCTTCAGGATGTTGATACTCATCTGGACTGGTTTTCGCAGCCACGTAGAATTGAGTTTGGTTTAACTTTTTCTTTCTGAACTTATAAAT
>JADFPP010000070.1 GCA_022562275.1 Bacteroidota bacterium | reverse complement strand
ATTAAATTCAAAATAGGATTAACTTGTAAGAATAATAATTTCTATTTAGGATTAAATGAATAATAACCACATACCGGATGTAAATCTGAATCTGAACGTACGGGGTCTTCCTCTATCAGCAACACTTGAAATAAATGAAAAAAGCGATGAGCTAAAAAACAAGGGAAAAATGATTTGCAAACTTGGTCTGGGGCAGTCACCCTTTCCTGTTCCTCAATCCGTTGTGGAAGAGCTGAAATTAAATGCTCATCAAAAAAGTTATCTTCCGGTAAAAGGTTTGGGAATTTTAAGAGAGGCTGTGGCTAATTATCATTACAAAAATCACAGAATAAGCCGTTCAATTGATGATGTTCTTATCGGACCAGGTTCTAAAGAACTTATGTTTCTACTGCAATATGTTTATTACGGTGATTTAGTTATACCTACTCCGAGCTGGGTCTCATATGCACCCCAGGCACAGATCATTGGCAGACAAGTACGATGGTTATGTACTACTAAAGAAAATAATTGGATGTTAACTGCTTCAGAATTGGATGACCATTGTAAAATAGACCATAATAAACCAAGAATTGTTATTCTTAACTATCCATCTAACCCGGTTGGAGTTACGTATGGAATTGAAGAATTAAGAGAAATTGCTGAAGTGGCACGTATGTATAAATTAATTTTATTATCTGATGAAATTTATGCCGAACTTCATCATAAAGGCAAACATATTTCTATTGCTCGATTGTATCCTGAAGGGACAATTATTAGCGGTGGGTTAAGCAAGTGGTGCGGGGCAGGAGGCTGGAGACTTGGTACATTTATATTTCCATCTTCATTAAGATGGTTATTAGATTCTATGGCAGTAATGGCAAGTGAAACTTTTACATCAACCAGCGCACCGATACAGTATGCCGCAGTCAAAGCATATGAAGGAGGTTCTGAGATAGATAACTACCTATGGCGCACAAGATGGGTATTGGCTAAACTTGGTAATAAAATTGCAAATATGTTAAATGATGCTAATATCTACACACCTAAACCCGAGGGAGCATTTTATTTATGGATAGATTTTTGTAATTATAAAGACGATCTGAATAAAAGAGGAATTAATAACAGCAAGGATTTATGCAAAAGCCTACTGGATGAAACAGGAGTTGCTATTATTCCGGGGAAGGCTTTCGGTATGGAATCTCACGAGTTAATTGCAAGATTGGCTTATGTGGATATAGATGGAGCAGGTGCACTAAATGAAGCCAAATTTATGAAATCACCTGACGAAATTAGTGATGAGTTTTTACAGAAGTATTGTGGGAATGTACTTAAAGCAATTAAGTTAATGATTGATTGGGTAAAGAATTAGAGGAATATTCTAACTTATTATTTAATAGTTATCTGTCATTAGCTGCACTCTTTAATTTCTTAAAACTCCGGAACGCATATAGAGTTTGCTTAAAATAGTGTTTGGGGAAATATGTTTTTAATCCGTAATCAATGGCTTTTACATTTTCTGGCTGGTATGCTGTACCAAACATCCAATCCCAAATTGCAAACTTTGTGGCAAAATTTCTGTTTCTGCCCTTTCCGGTGGTATGATGTAATCTATGCATTTCCGGACCATTGATTATTTTTTGGAGATTTCCTGTTTTTAGATCTAAGTTAGAATGAATATGCATTCCCCATACTGCACTTATTGTAGCTTTATATGCTAGTACTTCTATAGGTGCACCAAGCAATACTAATGGAAGAAATTCAATAGATTGATTTAAGAGAATCTCCAGAGCGTGCGACCTTGATCCCGATAACCAATCAACTTTTTCGGGGGAGTGATGAGCCTCGTGGATTCGCCATAGATATTTATTTTTATGCTGCCAGCGATGCATCCAATAAATGTATATATCATGCGTAATAGTGAAAATAACTAATTGTACCCATATTGGAACATCTGCAAAAATATTTAATCTTGACAAACCTGAAGTATTATCAACGAATTTGATAATGAATCCAAAAACTATAATACCAAGAATGTAACTCTGCGCAACGGTGTATAAAGCCAGATCATCAAAAAAGCCTTCGCGCAGTATTCTCTGATTTTTAGTATAAGGGAAGATTCTTTCAAGTATAACAAACATAACTGCCGCAGCAATAATTATTACCATTGATTGCTGTTCTGCTGCCGATAAGCTGGACCAATATTCTACTATGATTGTATCCATATTTAATAAAAGCAATTATGCATAAATAATTGATATTTTCAAAATAATAATTTAGATATTTTCTTTAATTGATTTCACTCTTCTGAGCTTAGCGCGTGCACTTAATTCACTATCATAAACTTTTTTAATACCATCTCCTAGTGCGATTTCAATGTCACGAATGTTTCTTACTAATCTATGAAAACCATCCACTTCAATTGAAGCTGCCTGATCTGTACCCCACATCGCACGATCGAGCGTGATATGTCTTTCAACAAAACTAGCACCAAGAGCAACCGCTGCCCAGGAAGGGGAGAGACCGGTTTCATGACCGGAATAACCAATGGGAGTATCAGTATATTTTTCCCTGAGTGTTGTAATCATTTTTAAATTCAAATCTTCGTTTTTACAAGGGTAAGAGGATGTTGAATGTGCAATCAACAAGTGATTTAATCCTATAGTTTCAACCGCAGTTTCAATTTCTTCTATAGTTGACATCCCGGTTGAAATTATAACCGGTTTGTTCAATATTGAATGTTTTAGTAGTAAATCAATATCTGTTAACGATGCCGATGATGTTTTATAAATTACCGGGTCAAAATCTTTAATGAATTCAACTGCCTCTACATCCCAGCATGATGCAAACCAAACTATCCCCAATTTCTTGCAGTATTTATCTATCTCTGCATACTCATCTTTTCCGAATTCAACTTTATAACGATAATCAATATATGTCATTCTACCCCAGGGGGTGTGTCTTTCAATATTCCATTGGTCCTCTGGAACACAAATTTCAGGGGTTCTTTTTTGAAATTTAACCGCATCGCATCCTGCCTCTTTAGCCCCTTCAATGATCTGCTTGGCAATATCAATAGAACCATTATGATTAATTCCAATTTCTGCAATTACAAATACAGGATGCCCGTCACCAATCATCCTATCGCCAATTTTTAGCTCTCTTTTGTTTTTCATTTCATCTTCAAACAAAGAAGTAGAATAGTAACATTATTATTTATCAATTTATTATTTAGCTGTAAATGCTATAATCAATTCGGCAAACTCTCTGAACGCTCCGTTACCGCTTTTGTTACTGCAAATAAAATCAGCAAAATCTTTAATAAAGATTGTACCATCGGAAGGCGTAGCAGTTAAACCCACAACTTTCATTATGTCAATGTCGTTTACATCATCGCCTATATAGGCAATGTTTTCTTCTTCAATATTATTTTTACGCTTTATTTCTTCCAATACCTCCAGCTTATTTTTAACACCCAGATAGTATTCCGTAATTCTTAATTTTTCAGCTCTAGTTTTAACTGATCCCGATACTTCACCAGTTATGATCACTGTTTCAATGCCGGAATGTTTACGTAATCTTTCCACACCCATTCCATCACGTATCGAATATCTTTTTAATTCTTCGCCGTTAGCTGAAAAGTAAACACCGCCGTCGGTTAAAACACCATCGTTGTCTGCAATAACCAGTTTTATTTTTTCAGCTTTTATTCTGAGCTGTTCGTTTTTATTTTTTAATTCATTATCAATCACCATGTTGTCCATCCACCGTCAACAACTAAATTAGCGCCGGTCATATAATTTGATGCATCACTTGCCAGGAATATCAGTGCTCCTTTAAAATCTGTCGGTTGTGCCATTCTTCCCAACGGAGTTTTGTTCGAATAGTTATTAATAAAATATTCTTCCTGGTTATTTTCAACACCACCAGGTGTTAAAGTATTTACGCGAACACCTTTGCCGCCCCAATATGAAGCAAGAAATTTTGTAAATGAAATTACAGCACCTTTTGTTACAGGATATGCCGGAGATTTAAAAAATGTTTGAGTGCCGTCAGGCTTTTTATATAATGATTGATCAGGTGCAACAATCCCATATGTAGACGCAATATTGATTATACTGCCATATCCTCTTTCAGCCATCACAGAACCAAAAATCTGTGAACAAAGAAACATTCCGGTAACATTCACATTAAAAGATTTTTGCCACATATCGAGAGGATAATTTTCAAACATCGATTGCTTTGCAGCTGCCTGCGGATTTTCAAACATATCATTTATTGCAGCATTATTAACCAAAATATCCAATCTTCCAAATTGCTTTAATATACTATCATTCGCTATTTTAATGGAATCCTTAACTGTGATATCGGCGCCAATACCTATAGATTTATGTTCAAGGCTCCTTGCAAATTTGTTACATTCATCTTCATTCAAATCGCATACAATAATATTTGCACCTGCCTCGGATAATGCTTTGCAATGATTTCTTCCAATTAAGCCAAGTGCACCGGTAACCACAGCTACTTTATTATCTAATGAAAATATATCAGGAAATTTGCTCATTGTATCCAGCTAAGCAGTTTTGTGTCTTGGTTTAGTGTTAAAGTTAGTTACCTTCCTGAATACTGCGGTAACAGGATCACCCTTTAAATTTTCTTTAATGGTATTCTCATCTACTGCTTTTTTAAGTATTGGCAGAACCTCTTCATAAACTTTTAATGTATAGTCCACATCTTCATCAGTGTGTGAGTAACACATATTATGAAAACCTCCCCAAAGAATTCCTCGTTTTATCATTTCCTGTTGAACAAGAGATTTGATCTCAAGAGGATTACCAGCTTTGGCATCAAACGTAATTAATGATCTGCATTCATATCCAATACATTTTGTATAGTTCATGCCAAGTTCGGCTGCAATTGTGTTATAACCATATTTTAATTTTTTACCTTGCTCTGCAAGAAACTGAGGAACATTCTTATCCCGCAGCTCTTCAATTGTTGCTTTTGCAGCTGCCAGAGATAAAGCTTCGCCACCGAAAGTTGTGTAAAAGAATACCTCCTCATTAAGAACTTTCATTATTTCTTTTCTTCCTGTTAAAATTGAAAGAGGCATTCCATTGGCAACAGCTTTTGAGAATGTAGCAAGATCGGCATTTACTCTAAAAAATTCCTGTGCACCGCCAAGTGCAATTCTAAAGCCTGTCCACATTTCATCGAAGATAAGTAGTATACCGTTCTCATCACACAACTTTCTTAATTCCTGCAGGAAATTATCTTTGGGTGGTTCAAAGACAATCGGTTCTAATATTATTGCCGCAATATCCGAATCAATTGAGTCCTTAACTGATTGAATATCGTTGTAGTTTATTGTAAAAGTCAGATCACGTATTACCTCAGGGATACCCTTGTTTCTATCAGTTACCGAAATGTACCAATCGTGCCAGCCATGATAACCACAGCATAATATTTTATTTTTTCCTGTGTATGCTCTGGCTACTCTAATCGCGGCAGTGGTTACATCGGCTCCTGTTTTACTATACCTGATTGATTCTGCATTAGGAACAATTTCATTAATAAGTTCTGCAACTTCAACCTCAAGAGGATGCATTAACGAAAATGTTATGCCATCTTCAAGTTGTTTCTTGATTGCTTCATCCACTTTAGGATAAGCATACCCAAGCGATAGGGGACCGATGCCCATGTTAAAATCTATATACTCATTTCCATCAACATCCCATACATGCGAACCTTTTCCCTTCTGAAGATACTTTGGTGCAATTCCTTTTATATTTTGTTGTGGTCCTTTTGCAAGTGTTTGCGTTGTGGCTGGAATAAGATTTAAAGCTTTTTCATATAATTCATCAGATTTATCAATCACAGGATAATTATCATTCATAGTTACTGAGTTTTGCATAAAGTGGTTAGCCTCTTTTATTTAGTTTCGTTAATCGAAGTTAAATTAGTTTTGTATCGGATTTTGCAATAGTCTTTAATTCAACCAGATGATGCCTGTACCAATTCACTCCGGCATATTTGGAATTAATATTTTTTATCTCAGGGTTTTTCTCAAGTAAACCAAGAATATCATTCAATGAAAATATATTTTCATCTGAAAATAGCTCATCATAAATTCTTTTAACAAATTCATAATCCTCAGGATAGTCAATCGTAAACCTGTGGCTCATAGAATAATCTTTGCCGGTCTCCCACAGTACATTTCCAATTCTATATTTCTCAGGATTTTCCCAAAAATATGGTGTGGTGTGTTCCCGTTCTAATTTTTTCTTTGCATTTTGCCAGGCATCAGTAAGAGCGTTCATTGTCATCAGCTCAACATCGTTACCATCAGGATAACTAGCGGGATGAAGATTGCTTACAAAATCAAATTTATTATAATTATCAATATAATACTTTAAAACTTTATCAATTACACCCGGATCAATAAGAGGGCAGTCTGATGGAATTTTTACTACTGCATCTGCAGAATAAGTTAATGCTGCTTTGTAATGTCTGTCGAGAAGGTCTGTCGAATTTCCCCGATAGTAGTTTATATTATTATCTATACATAGATCAACAATAGTATTATCAATTTCTTCAGTTGTAATAGCGACTATAATTTTATTAATCAGTTTGGCTGCAGTAACTCTTTCATACTGTCTAAGCAGAAGTGGTTTTCCTGCAAGAGGCATCATAACTTTTCCGGGAAGGCGGGTAGAATCCATTCGTGCTTGAATTACTGTTACAATTTTTATCTGATCATTCACACTAGATAAACCTGTTAAAGTACTTCAATTGCATAGAAAAAATAAAATTTTCTTTTTAATGTTTCGCTTTTGCTAATTTTTTTCCAAAATTTAATCTTTCTTTCAGAGGTATACGCTTAACTGAACTTTCATTAATATTGTAAATTCTAGATTGTTCATGCTCTGCTAACAGCCTGCGACCAATTTGTGCAATCTGGAAAGCTGATGTACCACCATTTTGGATTGGCGTAAGTTTCTTAAGGTAATCTATATCATAATCAGAATGAACTTCCTTACCTAAAACAAGCGCAGTGTAAACAACTGATGAATACCTTGTAATTAAAACATCACAATTTGCAATCATCGGCTCAATTTTTTCAGATTGAAAAATCATTGAATCAGGAGCATATTTATTAATCTCTTCAGAAGAACGTTTATAATTTTCATTAGGATGAAGTTTAAAAATCATCTTTCTTCCATTAGCAATCTTATATGCTTTCTCAATAAATTTCTTTCTATTTTCATATTTATAAGTTTCTCTCATATCGGAAGTAGCAACGAGAACATAATTGTGATAAGGAAAATCGTTATCGAGAAACTCTTTGCTATTATCGAAATTAGGTATGCCGGTAACTTCAATCTTTTTTTGATCTACACCTTTCCCGATAAATAATTCTTTGTATCCTTCAGAGGCAACACAGAATTTATCATACGCATATGAAAGCCCGGTAACCGATGTACTTGCAATCCATCTGGGTAATTTTAGATGCTTTACAAGATAGTAAACAAAATTTTCTGGATCAGTCATACCTTCCTGAACAAGAATAAGATTTTTATTTCTAATATTTTTCTGAATTAAAAGATCACTACAAGTATATACAAGATCGTAATTGTGCAAATCGCCATTTACATCCCAATTCAGATTGTGCTCTCTTAAATAATTTACGGTTCTCTGCTTTGCCTGTCCACCCAATATTGTCATACCAAGTAATCCGGCATTTGTTACAACTCTTATGTAGCCGTAACCATCAGGATAATACGGAGCAAAGTAAGCATCATATTCCGGTAACTCTTTTGAGATTTGATGCATTTGAGTTGTTTGATTTAAAGAACCACAAATGTAAAGGATTTTTTTCTTAGCCATTTTCCAATAAAAATTGAAATAATAAAAATAATACAATATTCATCTTCCAAATTATAAAATTCTGCTTAAAATTCAATCATTAAACTATCGTGAAAGTTACTTATTCTCGATAATAAATAAATATGCTGATCTAAATCACACTATTCTTGATATTTTACGGAATTTGTAATTTGTCAAATTGTTTATGTTTAGTTAAATTTTACATCTTTAGTTTTAACTCACATAGGTTAATATGAGACTCATTAAACCAGCAAAACTCAAAACAGGAGATGTAATAGGGATTATTTCTCCGGCTTCATCAACTCAAGATCCAAAAAAAATAGAAAATGGAGTACAGTATTTAGAGAAAAACGGATACCGGGTAGAGATAGGAAAGAATGTAGGGAAAACTAACGGCTACTTAGCTGGTACTGATCAAGAAAGAGCCGACGACTTGAACCTGATGTTTAAAAATAAAAATATTAAAGCCATTATTTGCTTAAGAGGTGGATACGGTGCTTCAAGAATTCTTGATAAAATCAACTACAAAATTATCAGGAATAATCCCAAGATTTTTGTTGGATTTAGTGAAATAACAGCTTTACAAATGGCTATTCTTCAAAAGGCAGGTTTAATTACTTTTGCCGGCCCGATGCTTGCCCCGGATTTTGCAGATAATGTTAGCACGTATACGGAAGAATTCTTTTGGAGAATAATTACATCTAATAAAAAGATGGGAAGATTAAAATATCCTGATAATGGAAAACTTACAGCAATTACTAAAGGGAGCTCTTCAGGAAGAATTTTAGGGGGGAATTTATCCGTGTTTGCTGCACTGATCGGAACGGTATACCTCCCGTCAATGAAAGAGAAAATTTTAATGCTTGAAGATATTAATGAATTGCCATATAAAATTGATCGTATACTTAATCAGATGAAAATGCTTAAAGTATTTAAACAAGTTAGGGGAGTTATACTTGGAAGGTTTGTTGGTTGCTATGAACACGATCCAATGAAGAAAACTCTAACCCTTGGCGAAGTGATGGAAGATTATTTAAGTCATCTTAAAATTCCAGTATTATATGCTTTCCCTCACGGGCATATAAAAGATAAAGTTACAGTACCGTTGGGTCTTAAAGTAAAGATCAATTCGACAAAAGGATTTATTGATTATGCCGAAAGTGCTGTTAAGTAATTGATGCCTGATCTACTGGATAATTTAAATAAGTAAAATATTTATTTTCAAAATATTCTTTCGCATTCCTCGCCTTTTGTAAGTTTGAAAATATTGCATAAACAGATGAACCCGTTCCTGTAAGCATCACAAACTTTGTAGTGAATGAATATAGCTTTTCTTTTAATTCTTTGACTTCCGGAAACTTATTAAAAACAATCTGCTCAAAATCATTTACGGCAAACTTCCTGATATCTTCAATTGTAATTACTTTCTTCTCACTTAATTTTTTCATGCAATCATTTTTTTTTGTGATATTAATCTGATCGAATGCCCATTTTGTTGAAATATAAATACCGGGATTCACTACAAGAATTGGCTCACTTAATAAAAGTTGAACCCTTCTCATCTTTTCCCCGCGGGAAGAAGCAAAGCAGGGAACAGGATTAATAAAAAATGGCACATCCGAACCAATTTTTAAAGCAATGGATAAAAGTATTTTAAGATTACAATTAAGATCAAAAAGTTTGTTCAAGGCTTTTAATGTTGCCGCAGCATTAGAACTACCACCACCGAGTCCGGCACCAATGGGAATATTCTTTTCTAATTTTATTTTTACATTTAATGCTCTTCCAACTTGCTCTTCCAAATATTCTTTTGCTTCACTAATAAGGTTTTTACCTGTATTATTAAGTTGATTTGAATTTGAAACGAATTCTGTTGAATTAGATTTTTCAAAAAGAATTGTATCAGATAGAAGTAAAGGATAGAATATGGTTTCGATATTGTGATAATTATCATCTCTTCTACTTTTTACAACTAAACCAATATTAATTTTAGCAGGAGAATTAATTGCCAGTTTATTCATCAATCACCTTTTTTATCCCTTTAATATATTCCGGGGATGAACCGCAGCAGGCACCAATAAAAGATGGATTAATTTTCAGATATTTTTTTACTATTTCACTATAATCATCGGATGTTACAGCACATTCCATTTTTACGGGGTTGTGCTCATCAAAGCCGCAATTTAAATAAAAACCCCAGTTAAAATTTATATCCGTTTGTTCCATAGCTCTATCAAAATGCTCCGGTGCAATACAATTAAATCCGATTGCCATAGGATTATGCTCCTGAACAATATTTAGTCCCTCATCTAATGACTCCCCTGAAAGCAGAAGCAATTCTTCAGTAAAATACAGACTAATAACATAAGGGATTTTATTATCGGAACAATACTTACAAACAACATCTATCTCATCCAAATGACTGAATGTTTCATTTAGAATGAAATGTACACCTCTATTTACTAATAAATCAATATGGTTATGATGATTTACTTGAAGCTTATTCAAGCTGATAGTTCGTTCTTTTTGATAGCAATCCTCAGCAGGGGCATTTGAACCAGCAATCAAAATTGATTTATTTTCAATTGCTCTTTTAGATATATTTACAGCATTTATTACATATTTTTCAAAATCCGTGATCCCTTCTCTTTCAAGTGCAGCAGGATTTGTTCTAAAGGTGTTAGTTGTTATTATATCTGCTCCCACCTTAATATAGTTTTTATGTATTTTGATGACAGCATCAGGATAAGTTTCATTTACCATGGTCATCCAGGTTGATTCGGCACTATTATAACCTTTCTGCTGGAGCAGGGAACCCATAGCGCCATCGATAATTAAAGAGCGTTTTTGTATTCTTGCGGTTTCAAATGGGTTTGTTTGCAGAAGATTCATTTTGAGGAGAAGGTATTACTGTATTGAATTTCAACCTCAACGACTATTTTATCCAGATCAATCATCTTTATACATTCAAGATCATAGGGACAGGATTTTTTCCAGCAGGGAGAACAAAATAAATCTTCCTGGTAAAGTTTAACACCCCTATTATACAATTCAATTTCGCTCCAGCAGCTAACACCGAACCACACAATAATATATTTCTTCAGAGCAATAGCGAGATGCATACCAAATGAATCGCCTGTAATTATTATATCTGCAATATTTTCATAACAAGCACCTTTCCTCACTCCTTCATTAGTAGGAGTATTGATTATTTTTCCTTCGAAATGGGAATATATTTCTCTATTACTTTCTGTGTCTTCAGGTCCGCCAAACAATGCAATTTTATATTTTTTATTTTTAAGAAGTTTTTCAATTAAATAGACATGTTGTTCAATAGTCATCTTTTTATTAGGATATAACTCTGAGCAGCCAGTATTGAAACCAACAATAAAATCATTATCAGATATTCCAACGCTTTGTTTATATCCCTCTATATAAATTTGTTCTTCATCAGTAAAATTAAATACATATTCATCGTTGGAGTAATCTAATTCAAGAGTTTCGGCTAAATAATCCTGTCCGGTTCTTTTATTAATTTTGAATTTTAAATTATTATCCATTCCTAAATTATAATTGTAAAATGCACCTTCATTTACAGGGAATATTTTACCATCTGCATTTAACCCAAATCCAAGTTTTTGTTTTGCTGCAACTAAATTTAATAAAGCACAGGATCTTTGAGATTTATCAATATTCATTACGTAATCAAAATTCATTTCTTTTAGTATTGAAATTGATTCAGCATTGTATTCAAAAATCTGGTAAACATATTGATTGTTGTAAAGCAGCTTAAGCGCACTTTTAAGTGTAACCCAGTAAATTGTTGATTCGGAAAACTTTTTTTTCAGTGCAGGGAGTTGCGCTGTAGTCATCAATATATCGCCCATTGCATCAAGATTAATTATCAGGATCTTTGTTCCTATAGGCAGATTATCTTTACATCCATCCTCCCAGCAGTTATGATCGGGATAACATGGTTTATAACCAGTAAATCTTTTACAGGAGGGAATTTCTTTAGACATTTATATTGCGCTCCAGGAATGGTATAAATTTATTTATCACTTCTTCAAATGAAACATTTTTTAGTGTAGGCTCTTCAGTTACTATACAATCAAATTCAGTATTGTAGGGACTCCAAATCATATCTTGCGTATTATATTTTACATACAACCCAAATACCGGAATTTTATATATTGATGCAATATGAACAACAGAAGTATCAGGCGTAAAAAGAAAATTTAATTTTGATATTCCTGCTGCAAAGGTATCAAATTCTTTACTGGGAGGGTAGATAAACTTTTCCTCCGCAATATTTTTCGCTATATCAAGTTTATCTTGAGTTGAAAATAATATATATGATATTTCATACTTTTCAACTTGCACTATAAGTTTTTTAAAATTATCAACTCCCCAGAATCTTGCTTCGCTTCCGGCAAATAGATTAATACCTATAAGAAATTTATTTTTCGGAATTCTTTTTTCAATTTCTGAATCTGCAAATTTAATTGATTCCATTTTTGGATAATAATGAATAGAAACATAGTTTTTATCAACGGGTAAATTAAACAGCGAACCTAATTGAAGAGTTCTTTCAATAATATGATGTTTTGAGGAATCAATTCGTTCAACAGTTTTCGTGAAAATTTTAGAGTTACTCTTTTTCAATCCAAACTTATTACGAACTTTTGCAATTGCAATCATAAAACTAACCGTAGTGGAAACATCATCGTGGAGATCGACAACGGTATCAATTTTTCTGGCTTTAATAATTTTATTTATTCCAAACATATTATTTACTGATTTATCGAAGATGATAACCTCATCAATGGAAGGATTATTTTCAAAGATGAAATAATTTTTTCTATCAGCTAATACATATATCGAACAATTCAATTCTTTCTTTACTGTATCAAGCAGGGGGGTAGTAACTAAGGCATCTCCAATCCGGTTTAATCTTATAAAGAGTATTTTTGATTCGCTGCTAAAACTTTCATTCCCTATAGATTTAATTTTTGGATTTATAAACAGTAACAAGTTCAACAAGGTTCGTTTTAAAAACTGCTCTAACTTTTTCATTTTTATTTTAACTTACCGTTTTACCAATAAGTTTCCCTACCTTTTGTATTACTTCATCAACTGGTAATTCCTTCATACATTCATGATCATAAGGACAGGTGAGCTTGTTGCAGATTATACAGTGAAGATCTTTTTTAATTACGTAATCAGAATTTTCTGAATAAGGACGATGTGCGCTTGGATTTGTGGGGCCGAAAATTCCAAGTGTCGGAATTCCTAAGGCAGCGGAAATGTGCATCGGACCGGAATCATTTGCAATAACCAAATCACATTCATTGATGAACCCTGAAAGTTCTCCAACAGTTGTTTTCGGGATTTTAATTGCAAATTCATTCAATCCTAAACTGATTTTTTCTGTATCATCTTCATCACCGGGACCCCAAAGAATTAAAAACTTTACTTTAAATTTTTCATTAATCGCCTTACAAATTTCTATCCATTTTTCCGGTTCGCATCTTTTAGATTCCCATCCGCCGGAAGGAAGAATTCCAATGATAGACTTACTTTGAACGTTTTGTTTTATAAACCCCTTTGCAAATTTTATTTCGGTATCACTTAAATAAAAAAGTGTTTTTTTACTAATGATTGGAATACCAAGGTACTCAAGTAAAACCAGATGGTTTTCTGCTGCATGAAGGTTAGGATCATTCGATTTTGTTTTAATATTGTATGCATACTTTCTTCCATGGTGATCAAATCCAACACGATATTTTGCACCTGATAAAAAAGTCATCTGTGCAGTTTTAGGATTGGACCAAAAATCAAAAATTAAATCATATTTTTCTTTTCTAATTTTCTTCACCGCCTTCAAAACAAAATCTTTTTTTCTATAGGTAAGAACTTTTTTAACAAACGGATTATTCTCAACTGCACGTTTAGCAAACTCTTCAGTTAAATAGTTAATTTCAGCAGCAGGGAAGTACTCTCTCAAATTTTCTAAAACTATTGTTGAGTGAATTATATCCCCAATACCGCGCGGTTTGATGAGGAGGATTTTATTTATGCAGTTAAAATCAATATTCATTTACGCAAACAATCCTTAATGTATGCAATACCTAAAATAATTATTTTAATATCAGAGAGAAAATTAATCCAAATTAATTCTTTGACTTGGAAGATAAGTGTGCTATGGTTTATTTGAGCTTTAACTTTAGTTGAGGATCAATTTGTTCTGCAACCCAATCATAAACCTTTTCACTAATAGTAACCGCTTCTACATAATCGTCTTTGGAGACAGGTTGAGACGGAAATGGATAACGGGTTTCAACTGCATATTCTTATAGTATAACCGATTCGTTAATTTCTGCCGGAATAGATACTTGATTTTTTTTCAGGGTATTAATTAATTCGCCAATATCATGCACAAACCTGAATTTAATTTCGTTAAATATTAATAATGCCTTTAATGATTTTTCACAAGCCTGTTGTGCATCATAGCATAAATCTTCCCAATATACATCCGGTAATTTTTCAAATTTTGCTCTAATAAGATTGCTCTTTGCTCTTTTTAACCAGTTTATTGCAATATCTTTCCTAACCATAAATCACCTGTCCAGTCTCCATAATATTTTTAATTGCATAGCCATCAAAGTTTTTAAATTCATCAAACTCATCTTCATCTATCAAAACAATATCTGTTGCAAAGCCAATAGATAATATATTTTTATAAATCTCTTGTGTTATCTTTCTTTTGTTTGTTCCATTTTGTACCACTATTAAAAAGTCAAGATCGCTATCAGTATTAAAATCATTTGTACAAGCAGATCCGAAAAGAATAATTTTTTTGGGAGCCAATACTTCAGTGATTTTATCAATAGTACTATTGATTATATTTTCTAAGCTTTTATCCATTTAAAAATCGAGTATTTTTTAATTGCAAATTAAGAAATATCCAATTAAATATTATTCCAAAATTAATGTGTATCAAGCCAGTTTATACCAACACCTACATCAACAACAACAGGTACTTTAAGCGGCAGTGCGGTTTCCATTAATTTTTTAATTACCGGAGTTAGTTCCTCTACTTCATCTTTGTGAGCATCAAAAACCAATTCATCGTGAACCTGCAAAACCATTTTTGTTTTAAATTTTCTTTTTTTCAATTCATTGTGGATGTTAATCATTGCAAGTTTAATCATATCCGCAACCGTACCCTGAATCGGCATATTGATTGCAACTCTCTCTTCAAATTGGCGTACAAAATGATTGCTGTTATTAATATTTCGTAAATACCTTCGTCTTCCAAGCAACGTTTCAGAATATCCTTTTTCGCGTGCACTTGCAATTGAATCATCCATATATTCTTTAACTCGTTTAAATGTACTAAAATAAGTTTCTATAATTTCTTTTGCATGAGATTGGGTAATTCCCAATCTTGTCTTTAATCCAAACGGACCGATGCCATAAAGAATACCAAAGTTTACTTCCTTTGCCTTTCTTCTCATATCCGGTGTAACCTCTTCCGGTTGAACCATAAACACAAGTGCAGCAGTATTCCGGTGAATATCTTCACCTTTATTAAAAGCATCGGTCAATCCTTCATCACCACAAATCGATGCCATAATTCTTAGTTCAATCTGGTTGTAATCTGCACTTAATATTAAGTGATCATTATCCCGTGGAATAAATGCCTTTCTTATTTCTTTTCCCAGATCAGTTCTGATTGGAATGTTCTGCAGGTTAGGATCAATGCTCGATAACCTGCCTGTTGCTGCAATGGTTTGGTTAAAGCTTGTATGTATCCTTTTGGATATCGGGTTTATAAGTTTCGGTAGTGCATCGGCATAAGTTGATTTTAATTTTGCCGCCTGTCTGTAATCAAGAATAAGCTCAATTATCTCATGCTCGCCTTTTAAGTATTCCAGAGCCTGCGCATCTGTGGAAAATCCTGTTTTTGTTTTTCTGCCCGATGTTAAACCGAGTTTTTCATACAAGATTACCTGAAGCTGCTTGGGTGAGTTAATATTAAATTCTTCGCCGGCAATTTTATAAATCTTCCTGGTATACTTTTTCAATAAAATTTCAAGATCGCCGCTAAACTTGTGCAAAACATTTTCATCAACCCTTATTCCTTCGTATTCCATTTCTTCCAGCACAGGAGCCAAAGGGAATTCTATATCATACGCAACGTTATCAAGTTTTTGTTCAGCTAATTTTTTATTTAAAATTTCATACAACCGGAAAGTAATATCAGCATCTTCCGCAGCATAATCGGAAAGAGTTTCAACATCAACATCATATATGAGTATGGGATCTTTTTTCTTTCCTAACAGATCAGAAAGAGGAATAGGTTTGTAGTTAAGATATTTTGATGAGAGTTCATCCATTCCATGCTTTTGATCAGGATCAAGAACATAACTGGCAAGCATAGTATCGAAGTAAAAGTTCTCCACTTTCACATCAATGCTTCTTAATACTGAAATATCAAACTTTCCGTTCTGGCAGACTTTTTTAATCTTCTTATTCTGGAAGACAGGTTTAAATATTTTTACGAATTCATTTACAGGTAGTCTCGGTTTACCATCTTTAAATTGGATATTGTTATCACTGTTCGAAGGATCAATTGCGATGTAAATACCTTCTCCAGCTTTTGTTGCGAATGATGCACCAACAATATTCAGCTCATACGGATTTAACCCATCAGTTTCGGTATCAAAAACTATTATACTATTCTTTTTTAATTTTTCGGCTAATTGTTTTGCATCTTTCACACCGGTTATTAGTTTATATTCACTTTTACTTTTCTCGAATGAAAGAACTTTTATTGAAGGAGCTGCTTCGATGATTTCTTCGGATGAGTTGTTGTAAACTTTTAGTAAACGGTTGTATAATGTTTTAAATTCCAGTTCAATGAATAATTCTTTTAGCTTATCAAAATTTGGTTCTTCAAACTTTGCCTGATCAAAATCAATCTCCATCGGTACATCGCAGTAGATGGTTGCCAGTTCTTTTGAGAGAAAAGCATTTTCTTTACTATCGATCAGCTTCTTTTTTATTCCGGCTTTTTCAATTTCATCTAAATTTTCATAAATCCCTTCGATGGTTTTATACTTTTGTATCAATGGCAATGCACCTTTTGGACCAATGCCTGCCACACCGGGTATATCATCAGAACTGTCACCAATAATTGCCAGGTAATCTATCATTTGAGGTGGGCTAAAACCAAGTGTCTCCTCAACTTTTGCAACATCATATAAAACAGGATCATCATTTCCTCTTCCCGGACGAATAATAAAAACCTTTTCAGTCACAAGCTGAAAATAATCCTTATCTGGTGTGATAGCATAAGAAAGCAAACCTTTCTCTTCTGCTTTTTTAACTGCAGTGCCCACAATATCATCTGCTTCATATCCGGGCTTGATCCATACAGGCATATTCAAATCTTCAACCATCTCTTTAATTCTTGCAATCTGCGGAATCATATCATCCGGCATTGCGGCACGTGAAGATTTATAACCTTCATATTTCTCATGGCGGAATGTCTTTTCTTTTGAATCGAATGCAACTGCAATGTAATCGGGTTTGTGATCTTCAAGAACTTTGAGCAGTTGAGCAATGAAACCATATACTGCAGAAGTCGGTTCTCCTTTACTTGTTACAAGCGGACGGTTAATGAATGCATAGTAAGCTTTATAAGCCATCGCCAGTGCATCGATTATTACAAATTTTTTGTCTTTCATAAATGGTGTATTTAATTATAAGAATCTTTAAATTGAAAATAAGTATAAGAAGTGAAAGTTTAAACGAAATTAATTTTAATTGGATTGTAAAAATATCCTTAGGAGGCAAATTGAGCAGTAACGATTTCCAAAATACATTTAATATGCTTAGAGAAGTTTTAAATGAGCACGAAAAGAAACTGCATGTACATATAGATAAAAAAGATACTTACTACCTTAATGCAGGATATGATGAAAAAAGAAAAACAGACATCTTTTTTGGTGCGGTGATGATAAAGAAAAATTATGTTAGCTACCATTTAATGCCGGTTTATTGTGAACCAAAATTACTTAAAGATATTTCTCCCGAAATGAAGAAAAGAATGCAGGGTAAATCCTGCTTTAACTTTAAATCAATTGATGAAGCCCGTGTAAAAGAACTAATCAATCTCACCAAAAAGGGATTTGAATATTACAAAAAAGAGAAGATGTTATGATTTTTAAGCTGTGAGTTTTTAAGTTAACTTACTGTCTTATTATTAA
>JADFPP010000069.1 GCA_022562275.1 Bacteroidota bacterium | reverse complement strand
TCCCGCCTGGAGCGCCTACTTTTAATAGTGATGTCGAAGCTATGCACAGGCTTATTGAAGATGAATTTTATGATATGGAAGATTATTCTGATAAGTATAATTTTCTTAACAAAGCTTTTACTTACGTGGTGTATTTTAATTACTTAAGAAAATTTAGATATAAATTTGGCAAAACTCCTTTCCAAATTTTATCCGAATATGAGAATCTTAATAATACCAATTATGATTTCTCTCTTTTAGCTTTTTATCCGATTTTTCTTGATTATTTTATCAATAATTTTAATTTTTCTTTGCCTATTACTGGATACCATGTTCATATATCAGTCATTTACAAAGCAATACCACGAGTGAAAGGAATCCCCAGAGAATGTTGCCGAAGGAAGCCTTCACAATTTTGATAAAAATATCCCGTTCCGATTTGCTGATGTTAAGTTCCTTCAATTTTATTTGTACAACTGCCGATGTAATTTTTGGCTTTGGATAAAAAGCAATAGTATTTGTAAAATTGAATTTTTATTTAATTGTAAAAATCCACAACGTCAAGTAGGCACTTATAAGTCATTAAAAAGATTTTGTTTTGGTCGATATAGATTTTACATTTGTATAATTATTATTTATTGAACTTTTAAGTTAGGATACGGATATATACGATTATAATTTTAACTGTATGTAATTATATATTTTAATGAGGTAGTATTGTGATCGAAGGAAAAATAAAAGATTGTAATTTTTTAATACCGGATTACTTAACACTCTTAAATAGTCTATCCCATCTGATTCTTGAAAGGAAACTCCTTGCATAAATATTTTTACTTATAGACCAATAAATAAACATTACCTTGCCTAAAATCATATCTTCATTAATAAATCCGAAATATCTGCTATCGCGGCTATTGTTAAAATTATCACCGATAAGAAAATACTGTTTCTTCTGAATAACATATTCCCTTACATGTTTATCATCAATTGTAATAACCGATCCCTCTTCTCTAACAACTTTTCTCATATATTCAAAAACTATTAGCTGTTTCCAAATATTGATATTTGCAGGGTTTATTTGAATTGTATCACCCTTAGCAGGAATTATGATCGGACCATAGTTATCACTGTTCCAACCGGTGCCATCATAAAATATTCCTTCATCTTCTTTGCCTTTAATTTTAATATCCTTATAACTACGATTAGCAGAAGCCGGAAATTTTATCTCACTTCCATTAACAAAAATCTTTTTATTTATAATTTGCAGAGTATCTCCGGGACCGGCAACTATCCGCTTTATCAGATTTGTTCCGTAATAGGAGTTTCTATCTGAATAAAATGACGGAAATCTAAACACAACAATATCATTAATTTTTGGAGTTCCTGTATTGAATAAATCAAGTTGGTAAAACGGAATACCTAATAACGGTATTTGTGCAGGGAGGTTTATTTTGTATGCAGCAAGGTTCACAATAATAAAATCGCCGGAGAGTAATGTGTTTGCCATCGAGGATGTAGGGATACGGAAAGCGTCTAAAAAAAATGATCTGATAAAAATTCCCAACAGGAAAAGAAGAATCAGATATTTAATAATTTTTTTTATACTTTTAATTGCCGCGTTTTCTATCTAAAAAATCACTCATCAATTTGCAGAACTGCCAAAAATGCTTCCTGTGGTATTTCAACACTGCCAACCTGCTTCATACGTTTCTTGCCTTCCTTTTGCTTTTCCAGCAGTTTTCTCTTTCTTGTAATATCACCACCATAGCATTTTGCAAGTACATTTTTTCTTAATGCTCTAACAACTGCCCGCGAAATTACCTTCGATCCTATCGATGCCTGTATTATAACTTCGAACATTTGCCTTGGAATAAGTTCTTTAAGTTTACTGCAAACTTTTCTTCCCCAGTCATAAGATTTGGATCTATGTACAATAACAGAGAGTGCGTCAACCGGATCGCCATTTAAAAGAATATCAAGTTTAACCAGGTCGGATTTAATATAACCCATATACTCATAATCGAACGAAGCATAACCACGTGTAATAGATTTAAGTTTATCGTAAAAATCAAAAATGATCTCGGAAAGTGGGAATTCAAATTCAAGATCAGCGCGTGTGGGATCAAGATAAGTTGTATTTTTATAAGTGCCGCGTTTATCCATCGAAAGTTTCATTATATTTCCAACATACTCGGAGGGAGTAACAATCTGTGCTTTAATATACGGCTCTTCAATATAATCGATATTAGTTACCGCAGGCATATCAGCCGGGTTATCCACAACAATATTTTTTCCGTCTTTCAAATAAACATTGTATTCAACATTCGGTAAAGTTGTAATTATAGATTGATCATATTCTCTAAGTAACCGTTCCTGCACAATTTCCATATGCAGCAATCCAAGAAACCCGCAGCGGAATCCAAATCCTAATGCAACTGAAGTTTCGGGCTGATAAACCAACGCAGAATCGTTCAATCTGAATTTATCCAATGCATCCCTTAAGTTCTCAAAATCATCAGTGTCCGTTGGGTAAAGACCACTGTAAACCATCGGTTTAACTTCTTTATAACCGGGTAGTGCTTCTTTTGCCCCATTTTTAGCCTGAGTAACTGTGTCTCCTACTTTGGCTTCTTTAACATCTTTTATTCCCGGGATTAAATATCCTACATCACCAGCTGAAAGTTTGTTTGTTTTGATCTTCTTTAATCCCAGAACACCAATTTCTTCAGCCTCCATTACTCTATCAACTGCAAAAAATTTGATTTTGTCATGTGTTTTCAAAATGCCATTAAACACCCTGATATATGTGATTACACCTCGATATGGATCGAATACAGAATCGAAAATCAATGCTTGCAGTTCCTTATCGGGATAACCTCGCGGTGCTGGAATTCGCTCTACAATACTCTCAAGCAGTTCCCCGATTCCAAGATTATTTTTTGCGCTTACTTTTAAAATTTCATTTTCAGCACATCCAATCAAATCAATGATTTGATGAGTTACTTTATCCACCTCTGCGCTTTGCAAATCAATCTTGTTTATTACAGGAATTATTTCCAAACCTGAATCAAACGCCTTGTAAAGATTGCTGATTGTTTGCGCCTCTACCCCTTGTGCTGCATCAACAACCAGTATCGCCCCTTCGCATGCAGCTAATGAACGCGATACCTCATAACTGAAATCTACGTGTCCGGGAGTATCAATCAGATTAAGCGTATAGGATTTTCCGTCTTCAGCATCATAATGCATCTGAATTGCATGAGACTTAATTGTAATTCCTCTTTCTCTTTCCAATTCAAGATCATCCAAAACCTGTGATTTAGCTTCCCGTTCGGAAACCGTGCCTGTTCTTTCAAGAAGGCAATCAGCGATTGTAGATTTGCCATGATCAATGTGTGCTATGATGCAAAAATTTCTTATATCATTCATAAAATTTTAGCCAAATTGATTTTAAATATACTGAGGGTAAGGTTATAATTAAAGGTATTTGTAAACTAACGATCGGGGGAACAATAAATTATATAAAACAAAATATTAAAGTCTGAATAACCCACCATAGAATTAAAATGCTGCGGTTTAACCATTCTGAAAAAGTTTGAGATATAATTAAACTAAGTTATTTTGAAACCGATAAAATCAATCGCTCATCAAGTTGTTTAATTGTTTCAATTATTATTCCTTCCCGTAATGCATTTTCAGAAACAGTTACCTGCTTAATATCAAATATTTCTAATGATTTTTTCAGTATTAATAGACCTGCCGGAATTATATCTGCTCTTTTTACTTCCATGCCTTTAATCGAAAGGCGGTCAACCATGGACTGACATTTTAATACATCTTCAACCAGTTCATAAAGCTCATCAGCATCAAAAGAAAAGTTATTCAATGATTTGGCAAATTCATTTTTCCTCCTAAAATGTATAATGCTTGCTGCTACGTTAATTGTTCCGGATGTGCCTGCGGCAATATCAAATTGATGATGCGAATGAAGATTTGATCTTGATAGTATGCGATCAGCTATAAAATTTTCACACTCAGCTATACTTTCAGGTGTTATATAATAATTTGGAAAGAATTTTTTACTTAACCGGACTGCACCAATTTTTATACTTTCTGTAAAGATAATCTGGCTTTTATCCCCAAGTAAAAATTCGGTACTTCCTCCCCCAATATCAATACAAAGCACACGTTTTCTTTTTACATTAAGCGCTTTAAGAACACCAAGATAAATAAGTTCTGCTTCTTTGGTCCCGTCAATAGCTTCAACAGGAATACCTGTTGCCTGATAAACTCTTGTTATAAATTCATCTTTATTTTTTGCTTCCCTTACTGCACTTGTTGCTATTGCTCTTAAATCAGCACCATAAAATTTTGCAATTTTATTGAACTGGCTTAGAACATCAACAGCTTTTTCTAATTCGACTTCAGATATCACATTTAGATCAGTTCCTTCATAGAATCCTAAACGAACGACCTCGCGTTCGCGATCTATAATTTTAAAAGCGCCGCCTTTTCTTACCTGTACAATTATCAGATGAAATGAATTTGTTCCTATGTCTACTGCTGCAATGCAATTTTTCATAATTTTTGTTCTTTATTTAAAATCATTCTGCACAACTGGAAAACATCATCCACTGCAACGTCCTCAATTAATTCGGATTTCCGAATAAAATATTTTTGTGTGCCAAACGGAGCCCAGTTAAACGGATTTGTTGGGCCGAATACTGAAATTTGTGGTGTATTAGTTGCACCGGCAACATGCATAATTCCCGTATCATTGGTAATAAATAAATTTGATTTGGAAATTAATGCCGCTACTTCCGAAATTGACCTGTTAATAAATAAGCCTATTTTAAAATCAACCTCTTTAATTAAAAAATTAATCTCCTCTTCATCCGCTTTACTGCCGGTTAAATAAAAACTTGTATTAAATTCTTTATTAAGTTTGTTAATCAATGATGTGTACTTGTTCAGAGACCATCGATTTGGCTGTTTTCCAGCACCAACATGCAAACCCACCAATTTAGTTCCGTTTGCAAAATTATTCTCATTTAGAAACACCTGCACATTTTTCATGTCGTCATCATCAAATGAAACTTCGGAATTATATACCTTTGTATTTATTCCAAATTGTCTTATTATATCCAGACTTCTCTCGTAAACATTTGAATCAGGCTGACTTCTCCAGTCCAATGTAATTCTCCTATCAAAAAAATAAGCACTTTCATTAACTATGCCATCAAGAGAATTCGGACCAATTCTAATTTTAGAGTTTGATAATCTGGCTATTAAATTACTGGTAAATGAAATTGAAACAACAACAGGCACAATTGCAAGGTCATATTTTTCCTTTAGTAGTTTAAAAAACAGGTTAAAATAGATGGGATTAATTATCTTTTTTTTATCAAAAACAAATATTCTGTCTATGTATTTGTTCTTTATCATACCCGGATAATTAAACGGGCTTACTATTAGTGTAATGTGACATTCCGGGTGGGTTTCCTTCAATGCACGGAAGAGCGAGACACCTGCCAGCAAATCACCTAGTTGATTATGCTGACGAACAATAATAATTTTGCGGGGATTCCCGATATCTAAACTTTTATTCTCTTCAACTGCCAGTAATTTTCTAAAAATGGAATTTATACTTCTGGTTATGAAAGAGTTCTTAGCCATTAATACTATTCTTATTCACTCTTTTCTTTCTTGTCGGGATCAATCTCTCTAAATTTTGCATCTTCTACATTTTCAAATCGATCGGGCTTCTTTTTTTGATTTTGTCTAATATCATCAATAGTTTTTTTTGATGATGACCAGTATCTTGATATTAATCTAATCCCTCTGATTATCAACAGAAATAAAATAAAAAATATTACAACTTTTATAAATCCTGTCATCCTGCCTTCTTTGATTCGGGTTTGAAATACTCTTTTACTCCCCTATCCTCTCTGAATAATTGTTTAAATAATTCTTCAAAGTCATCTTTACTATTTACAAAATCAATATCGGTCGAGTTCACTATTAACAGGGGTGTACTGTTGTAACGAAAAAAGAAATAATTGTAGGCTTCACATAATTCTTCAATATAACTTCTGCCCATAGCTCTTTCTACTTTACGATTTCTTTTTTTAATATTATACATTAACCTATCGGTGGATGATTGCAAAAATACTACAAGATCAGGTTTTCTTAGATTTCTTGCTAATAATGGATATAGACTCTCATAGAGTTTTAGTTCTTCTGTGTTAAGATTGAGGTATGCGAAGATCCTGTCTTTCTCAAATAAATAATCCGAAACAATAAATTCGGTGAACAGTTCTTCCTGCCGCAACTGTTCTTGCTGTTTGAACCTGTTTACAAGAAAAAACATCTGTGTTTGAAACGCATATCTCTTTCTATCAATATAAAATTTTTCCAAAAATGGATTTGTATCAAATTGTTCTAAAAGTATTTTAGCATTTAGCCGGTCCTTAATTTTTTTTGCAAGACTGGTTTTACCGGAACCTATCACTCCTTCTATTGAAATATATTTGACTTCCGATATATATTTTTTATTACTCATTAAATCAATTCGTAATCAGTAATTTTGTTAATAATATTTGATCCTGAATCCGGAAGATTTATTTCACTTATTTTTATACCTAGCGTGGGATGTACCAGCTCCGGATTTATATCGCATAACGGTATCAGAACAAAATCTCTCTCCGGAATGCCAATATGAGGAATAGTAATATTTTTATCAGTATAAATTAAATCATTATAAAGCAATATATCCAAATCGATCTCTCGCGGACCCCATTTAAAAGTTTTATTCCTTCCTAATTCCTTTTCGATGTGATTGAGACATTCAAACAATCCGGATGGCGAGTAATCAGTTTTTAGTTTTATTACAGCATTCAGAAAATTACCCTGATCTTTATAACCAATAGGTTTTGTTTCGTAAATTGGTGACACAGTATCGATCTTGCAAAAGCGATCTAAATTAATCTTATCTATGGCAGAATCGAGGAAATTTCTTCGATCTCCTTTGTTTGAACCGATTCCTATGTACGCAATATTGTTAATATGTAATTCCTTGATCAAATAAATAGAAACAACTAATTAATCTCATCTCTATTTTTAACAACTTCAATTTCGACACAATCTACAACACCACCCAAAGGTGGATTATTCTTTCGTACTCTTACCACTATTTTACTAATTCTATCAAATTTCATTAATAGTTCGTCGGCTATTTTACTTGCCAGGGATTCAATCAAATAATATTTCTGCTCTAATGCAAGATGATACATAAAAGAATAAACTTCATGATAATCAATTGTTTTATCCAGGTTGTCTTCTTCGGCAGCTTCTGAAAAATCAGTATAAATATCTACATCAGCTTCAAACTTTCCACCCACACTTTGTTCTTCACTTCGTACACCATGATAACCATAAAAGGTTGCATTTTTTATTTTAATTATATTTTGCATTTATAAAATGTTTATAACCACTTTGTTGTTAATTGACATGTAAAAATATAAAATATTATTGTGTTAAGCATCTGATTTTATGATAACTCCCTTTCTTATTTTTAATAAATTTCTCAAGTTTGCAGCTAAAACACCCATAAGCACCAATGCCGCCCCAATAAAATGCTTATTTGATAGCTGTTCATCATAAAATAAAAATCCGAGGATTAATGCTGTAATGGGTGTAATAAATGCTGATAAGGATAGAATGACAATATTGATCTTTTTTAAAAGCCAATAGTATGAAGTAAAAGTTATCAGGCTTCCAAAAAAGGCAAGATATAAAATTGATAAAATCGCATTCAGGTCGAATCTGTTCGTTGATGTATCTTCAATTAACAAACCGATTACAGTCATTGAAATTCCTGCAATAATCATGGGAACTAAATTCATTGCGAGAGGATTTAAATGATGACCGTACTTTTTTATAGTTACGGCTATCGATGCCTGCATAATTGCACTTAAAATAATCGCAATCATCCCCAGTAAATAATCTGTGATATCCCTACCAAAGGAATCCGAAAAAATAACTGTTATCCCGACAAACCCAATTGCAATTCCGAATATCTTGTAAATACCAATTGTTTCTTCAGCAATAAACAGGAAGGAAAATATTGCAACGAAAAATGGGAATACTGCAAACAACACCGATGCTAACCCCGAGGGGACGAACTGTTCAGCCCAATAAACCAACCCGAACGGAATTACAAATGATAAGAATCCCATAATCAAATAAAGACGGATGGATACTTTATCTAGCTGCAAACTGACTCCACGAATTTTCATCAGAACCAGAATAAATATTGATGCCATAGAAAATCTTAAACCGGCAGAATAAATAGGTGTAAGTGATTCCAGCCCAAACCGGATTGCCAGCCATGTTGATCCCCAGATGAGACAAAGCATAGCATATACTAAAAATATTTTTACACCTTCAGCTTTCATTTTTCATCCTTCATAGCAATAATTCCCAGCGCTCTGCCGGATTGCTTTCCGTCTCTTCGGTATGAATGAAGAATTGATGCATATTCATAAGTGCAAAGATTAGAGATTTGAATATTATGCGGATAAACTCCGTAGTCTAACAGTATATCATAATTTATTTTAGAAATATTAAGATAAAAATTTCTATTTTTTTCTTGTAAATAATTTAAGTCAAACTGCTCTGCAACGTCAGGTCCAACTTTATAATTTTGTTGTAAAATTGATGGACTTAAATAGCAAATCATATCTCCCGGAGAGGAATCAAATTCATTGGATAATATTTGTAAAACTTTTAACAATATTTTTATCTTTGTTCCCTTCCAGCCTGAATGAACTCCGGCTATAAGCTCTTTAACCGGATCATATATAAATATTGCACAGCAATCTGCTGAACTAATTGCGAGTCCAATATTTTTTTTATCTGTAATCATCGCATCACATTTGCCGCAATCTCCACCTTCAGTTATAAAAGAAATACCATCGCCGTGAACTTGTTTTTGATATGCTACAGATTTAGAATTCAATCCTAATTGATTAAAATATTTTTCACGGTTTTTTAACACAACATTTATGTCATCACCAACAGAATAAGACATATTAAAATAATATGGCTGATGTCTTTGCAAACCGATTTTAGTACTAAACCCGAATGTTATTTCCGGAATTTGTTTAAAAATATATGGATTGATAATCAACATTCATTCTGGGAATATATAAACTTCACTTTTTACAAATTTAAATAAACTTAATGATTGGTAAATTAATTAAAATTGAGACTAAAAATCTTTAGTGGTATTTTAGGTAATTCTTTTAATTGAGTTAAGAGCAAATATATTGAAAATATTAGTAACTAATGATGATGGAATAGACTCGGTTGGGATTGAGGCTCTTCAAAAATCGTTGAGCGAGATTGCAGAAGTAACCGTGGTTGCACCCAGACAGGAACAAAGTGCAGTTGGGCATGGGATAACTATGCAGATACCACTAAGAGTAACGGAATATTATAAGAACGGATCCTTTTTTGGTTATGCCGTTGACGGTACACCGGCTGATTGCATTAAAATGGGTATACGAAATATAATGAAGGAGACACCCGATCTTGTTGTATCAGGAATAAATCATGGTTCCAATACTGCAATTAATATTATTTATTCCGGAACAGTTTCGGGTGCAAGAGAAGCGGCAATAATGGATGTACCATCTATTGCAGTATCAGTAACAAATCACAAGCCTAAAGAGTTTTCCTATGCTGCCGAAATTTCCAAAATGTTATCGTTAAAAATTATAGAGCATGGATTGGCTTTAGGTACATTGTTAAATGTAAATGTACCGGATCTTCCGGAAAACAAAATAGCTGGAATACTTATTACAAAACAGGGTAAATCAAAATGGGATGACACTTATGAAAAACGAACTGATCCCTATGGTAAAGATTATTACTGGCTTACCGGAAGTATGATGGAAGTGGATACTGAATTAGATTATGACCAGGTAGCGATCAAAAATAATTTTGTTGCTATAACTCCTATTCAATTTGATTTAACCGATTATGAAACTTTTGAAAAATTGAAAAAATGGAATATTGAGAAAAGAAAAAATGAAAATCCTAAATGATGTTTACCAGATAGATGCATTTACAAATAAACCATTTAACGGTAATTCGGCTGCTGTAATTTTAAGTGATGAACTGTCATCTGAAAATATGCAGCAAATAGCAAAGGAAATGAATCTATCTGAAACCGCATTTATTTCCTCTTCTGATAAAGCTGACTTCAAATTAAAATGGTTCACACCAACCATCGAAGTCGAATTATGCGGTCATGCTACTATTGCATCACTTCATTATTTAGCTGAACGAGAAATAATCGGAAAAAATTCAAATGTATCATTTGAAACGCTTTCGGGCGTACTTGAATGCAGGGTTGATGAAGATGATTATTATATGAAACTGCCAGTACCGGAATTTAAAGAATTCGAGAGTGAAAAGAGTGGGATACTTGATGTTCTCGGTATTAAACTGAATGAATTAGATAATCGCTATCCGCTTATGCTGCAAAATAATGGGAACCTTTTCATTTATATAAAATCTCTTGATGTAATAAAAAACCTTAAACCGAATTTCAAAGAGTTGGTGAAACTCTCAAAGGAAAAAGGAGAATTCACCGAGGTAACTGTTTTTTCTACAGAAACCATCGATGAAAAAAATGATGCGCATCTCAGGTTTTTTGCACCTTATTATGGTATTGATGAAGATCCGGTTACAGGATCTGCAAATGGTGCATTGTTATTGGTACTTCGTAAATTAGGTTTGGTTGAATCTAATACTGAAGATAAAATTTTCACGTTTGAGCAGGGAGATTTTCTTGGGCGCGAAGGCAGAGTTAAAGTTAAGTACTCACCCCATAATAATGAATTGATAATCGCAGGCAATGCTGTAACCATTCTGAAAGGAGAACTTTATTATTAATGTTTGGATATGAAGAAATTAATCTGCATCTATTTTATTCTTCACTTTATTTTTTTATAGCATTAATTATTATTGCGGCTTATACCTATTACGTTTATCGATTTACAGTCCCACCCGTTGGTAAAACAAAAAAAATTGTTCTTGTTGCCTTACGAACTGTTGCTTTAATTGTGATATTGTTTGTTTTTTTTGAGCCGGTTCTTTCATTTACAAAGAGGATAATATTAGAACCTGTTAACTTAATCTTTGTAGATGATTCAAGATCAATAACAATAAAGGATGGTACAGATAGAATAAATAAGATAAAAGAGATTACTTCCGATTTCCTAACAAATCCTATATTAGCAAAAGATGAAATATATTTATTTGGAAGCCATATAAGAGAGCTATCTGAAGATAGCCTTAATAATCTTGGTTTTGATGATGCTGTTACAAACATTTCACAAATATTTTCTTCAATCGAAAAGGATAAAAAAAATTACTCAACAATAATCTTAATCACAGATGGAGTTGTTACTGCCGGATCAAATTCAATTAATAAAGCAACAAATTTAGGCTTTCCTATTTTTACTATTGGTATTGGAGATACTGTTCAAAGAAAAGATGCTGCGGTTAAACGAGTTCAGTATAACAGATTATTGTATGCTGAAACTCCTACTACAATTAGTGTAACATTACTACATAACGGACTAAACGGTGAAAATACTGTCATTTCTCTTTATGAAGAAAATGCGTTGATGGGACAAAAAAATATTGTTTTGAACAATACTGGAATTCAGAATGAAATATTTACTTATACACCTCAAACTTCAGGTGAAAAGAAATTAGCTGTAGTTATATCAACTCTAAGCGATGAATTTACTTCAGCAAATAACAAGAAAGTGTTTTACATTAATGTTTTATCAAATAAAGTTAAAGTTTTAATACTTGCCGGTTCTCCTTCACCGGATCTTACCTTTATAAAAAACGCCCTGAGGACCGATGAAAACTTTACCGTAAAAAGTTTAACTCATATTTCCAAAGATAAATTTGCTGAACAAGGTTCATTGGAGTTTGTTGATAGCGCGGATATATATTTTCTAATTGGCTTCCCATCGAACGAAACATCACCGGAACTATTAAATAGAGTGATAACAAGAATTAATGACAGCAGGGTCCCTTTCTTCTTCACTTTTGCAGATGGTATCGATATAAATAAACTAAGAGCATTGCAATCTGAATTACCATTTTCTATTTTAGGTGAAAACAGCGGGCTCCGGGAAGTACAACCACAAATATTTAACGATCAGAAGAATAATCCGATTATACAGAACAGTGCACCTAACATACTTGATGCCTGGAATAATTTGCCTCCAATTCTTCAGCCTTCAAATGATTTTGTTCCCAAACCCGAAAGCAATATTATTGCAAAAATAAATGTTAACAATACCGTTCTGAATTTGCCCCTGATTATTTCAAGAAGTTTCAGCGGTAAGCGATCAATTGCTGTATTGGGTAAAGACATCTGGAAATGGAAACTTAAAACTGTACGGAGGGATTATGATCTCTTTAATAGTTTCATTATAAACTCTTTAAAATGGTTGAATGCCTCGGATAAAAACAAAAGGGTAAAAATCACAAGCAATAAAAGAAATTACTCAATTGGTGAGCTCATTGAATTTGAAGCACAGGTTTATGATGAATCAATCAACCCGGTTTCCGATGCAGAAATAAAATTAAAAATTAAATCCGGGACTGATAATTATGAGCTGGATATGCAGAACGCCGGCAACGGATTATACGAGGGTTCGATAAGAATAAATAAAAAAGGTGATTTTGTATTTTCAGGTAATGCATTATTATATGGGAAAATATTAGGTCACAATACCGGAACATTTAACATTGGAGAACTGGATTTAGAAATGATAGATACAAGGATGAATTATGAACTGCTAAATCTGCTTGCGAACGAAACACACGGAGAGTTTGCCGATGCAAATAATTATAAACAACTATTCGAGAAGATAAGAATTGCAAATGAGAAGTCGAGGAAAGCAAAATTTGTTACTTCCGAAATCACTTTGTGGTCTAATGAATGGTTGATGGTAATTGCTATTTTATTATTCTCTCTTGAATGGTTTTTACGGAAAAGAGCTGGTATGCTATAATAAGGATCTACTCATCGATGGGAGATTGTCTAACGAACTTATAGTATTACCAAATAAATCGTTGTCCGTCAAAGCCGGATGTTCCATTTTTTTGAAAAAGAATTAGCCGCTAATGCGCGGATTTCATTTTCTTATTCGTATAATATTCGCGAATTCGGGGAGAAGAATCTTTTTTATATAATTTAAGATATTATTCTAAATAACTTGAAGTAATATGAAATTTATAAAAGGATTTTTTGATTTCTTTCTTCCGCGCCATTGCCCGTGCTGCAAAAATAAATTAACGCTGGATGAATTTTCCATTTGCAATAATTGTCTGTCTTCAATAAAAGAAGCCGATCCTGAAATACTAAGTATAGAGTACGAAAGAAAATTTGCTTCATCAGGTATTATCTCTGGCTTCACATCATTATTCGTTTTTGAAAAGGATAAAGCTCTTCAATCTTTTATTCATTCTATAAAATATAATAAACGATTTTTAAATGCTAAATATTTGGGGAAGCTTATCAGTAATGATCTTAGTGAACAGATAAGTCGTTGGAATATAGATTATATATCTCCCGTTCCACTTCATTCTTTAAGAAAAGCAGAAAGAGGTTTTAATCAATCAAACTATATTGCCACCGGGATTGGAAAAAGATTGAACATTCGGGTAAAGAAGAACCTTTTGAAAAGGATAAGATATACCGAAACTCAAACGGATTTAACACTTAAGGATAGAGAAGAAAACATTTCGAATGCATTTAAATCAAAACACAAAAGATTGATTGAGGGTAAAACTTTTCTTTTGGTGGATGATGTAATTACTACCGGAGCCACTATCCGGGAATGCGGCAAAGTGTTGCTGTATGAAGGTGCAGCAAGGATTTACGCTTGTTCGGCGGCAATTGCGGAGTAAGAATCACTAATGAAATACCGTATTGAATATTGCTTCCGGGTATTTTGCCGCAACGTTTAATAATACTTTGGCTGGACCATCCGGTTTTCGTCTTCCCTGTTCCCAATTTTGTAATGTTGAAACACTTATACCTAACAATTTAGCAAACTTGCTCTGTGACAGTCCAAGTCTTTCTCTAATAACTCTCGGATCCGTGCTATCAAAATCAAATACCCGATTTGCTCTTCTTTTGCCTTTAAGAATTTTTCCACCCTCTCTAACACTTCTTTCTAATTCATCAAATAGTTCTTCATTCATCTGAGTTCATCTTCTTTCATTATTCTTATATTCAAATATGCTCCATTGGATAATATCTGTCAAGTTAAAGTTCCGGTGCAAAATACAAGGGCCACAATCCGGGAATACGGCAAAGTGTTGCTGGATGAAGGTGCAGCAAGGGTTTACGCTTGCTCGGCTGCAATTGCGGAATAAAAAAATCACATCTTTTCTAGTGAAATAATCCTAGACAGTTAGCTAAGATTTTATCCATCATAGCGCAAAATAATGGTTATGCCTTTCACCCACTTGCCAGCCGAATCCCGATTTTTTCGGGAGAAGGTTGGAACAACAATGTTAAACAAACACACCCAAACCTATACTTAAAAAATATTAGTCATTTATGAATACCGGATAACAACAATGCCAAATGCGAAAACGCTCTCGGCTTGATCAACTTTTTATATGCGAATATTATTAATCAGATTTTACTATGAATAATTTACCAAAGAAAAAATAATTCTATAAGTAAGATAGAATTATAAAAACAGCTGCTATAGAATGCGACTATAATTCGATTAATTTTTCTAAATAGTCATCTGCTAAATTCCGCTCAATAGCATTATTTGAATTTAGAATTAATTCGTGAATTGTAGTACCGACAAATTGTGTCACGCCACGCGAATTTCTGCCAGCCCAATGCTTAAGCACAATCGTGGATTTAAGTAAATCCTTTTGAAAAACAGATACTAAGACTTTGTTGACTATTTCTTCCGCATCAATCCCTATAAAATATAATAGAAAAATCGTGTTGCTTCGACTTAAAAATTCAAGAAATTTATCGATATTATATGCTTTTGGGTTTGAATTCAGAATCATTATTTTGGTTTTCACATCTGTTTCAGTGAGGTGATTTTCAAATATTTTTCTATAATCACCTAAAGTGTTGTCAGTCTTAAAATGAGGAAGTCTACTATATTCATTTTTGATCTCATTTATTAATTTACGTTTTAATTCATCATTATCGTCCAATATTAAATACTCAATTATTCTACCACGTATGTTCACATTTTCAATGTGGCTAGCTACCAGAATCTCGTTCTCATATTTTTTGACACGCTCATCTAAATCTTTTTGGAGTTCTAAAAAATAAGCTGAATTGTTAAAGAAGATTGCTCTGTCCACAGCACTAAAAACATTAAGCTTTTCGGAACTACCAATAAGAAATTTATTGCCAGATGGGCTGATATTATTTGTTGCTTCGACTAGTCGAACCAAATTACCTTCAAAACCAATTTCTGAATGAATAGCAAATAGGCTTTCTATGTTATCGCGATTGTTTTCTATATCATTAAAAGATTTTATTATATCAGAGCCGTTAAAACTTCCTTTGATATTGTTTGTTCTTAATTGATGTGAGCTATGACTAATTTTTGTCAAGAATGTACTGTTTGCTATAAATATTTTGTTTTCTGATTGGGTAACCAAACAAACTAACACGGGTACATTATCAAATTTTTGAAGTTTCGAAAGTGATAGAACAGTATTTGAAAATCCAGTTTTACTACTATAACTAAAGCGTACGGCAAAAGAATCACAATAATAAATGGTTCTGTCTTTAATTAATTCAAACTGTTCGTTTGCTTTAAGAATGAGGTTTTGCTTATTACCAATGCCATCGTTATCTGAAATAAATTTGATAAATTCCCTAAGTTTTTTCAAAAGATTATCCAAATAAAGTATTCATTTCTTGAATAGTTTTTTTATTGTTTGTTTTCTTTGTTGATCTTTTCTGTAGATTCAGCGTATTCCTTTCCCAAAAAACACCATCCACATATCCTTGAATAGAATCGTTTTCCTCAACATTTAATAATCTTTTTTCTGCCCAAACCGCATATTCTTCGTTCATCTCAATCCCAAAATAATGTCTTCCTAATTTTTTAGCTGCAACTGATGTTGTGCCCGAACCTAAAAACGGATCAAACACAACGCCATTTTCTGGACAACTAGCTAATATAAATTTTGCAATTAGTTTTTCAGGTTTTTGTGTTGGATGATCTGTGTTTTCAGGCATCGACCAGAAAGGAACAGTTAAGTCGGTCCAGATGTTGGAGGGGTGAGTGAGTCGGAAATTACCATTCTCCGTCTTTGACCAATCTTTTGGATTATTGTTACTGTCTACATAGGGAGCAAGAACTTTTCGTTTTAATTTTTGATTAACAATTTTTCCAATACATTCATATCCACTATTAGTTAAAATTCGACTATTATAATCAAAACAACCATCTATTTTTTCAGTAATTACCATATCCCTATTTAATCTCGGTATTTTATCAAATTTTTGAAACTCCATTATTTTTCTCCATTTACATAATGTGATTTACAAATTTTTACTTCCCCGTATATAGGGTCAGAAATAACCTTGCCTTCAATAATTTTCTTAGCACATAAGGGACAAACATTAGATTTTATTCTATCTTTAATAATATTCATTTAAATATCGGATTCCCAAGCTATTTATAGTTTAACATATAATTGGTTTTATGTCAAGTTGTTAATATTTCCATATATACTTTATCAATTTCAGGATCATTAATGAATATTATTAATAAAGACTCTGCTCTAATTCTTCGGGTTTCTTGTGTTCCAGTGTTTTGTAAATTTTTCAATTCTTCTAATAATTGTTCTTTTGTTAATGCCATTATTGCTCCTAATCTAAATTAACCCAAACCGACTTAACTTCTGTGTATAAATTAATAGCATATTTACCCATTTCTCTACCTATCCCACTTTGTTTATATCCACCAAAAGGAGAGCAAGCATCAAAGACATTGTAGCAATTCACCCAAATTACACCTGCTTTTATATCTCTAGCTAATCTATGAGCCTTTTTAATATCCTTTGTCCAGATACCAGCAGAGAGTCCATAAGGGGTATTATTAGCTTTTTTCACAACATCGTCATAATCTGTAAAGGACAAGACAGTACATACACCACCAAAAATTTCTTCTTTAGCAATAGTCATATCATCTGTTCCTTCAAAAATAGTTGGCTCAAGAAAATAACCCTCTCCATGATAACTATCGCCACCTGTAATTAATTTTGCCCCTTCTTCTAGTCCTTTTGTTATATACTTCTTAACTCTTTCATATTGTTTTTTAGAAACTTGGCAACCATATTGGGTTTTTGAATCAAGAGGATTACCAACAACAATTTTTTCAGTGGCTTCTTTAAACTTGCTTAAAAATTCATCTTTAATACTTTCTTCAATATATAATCTTGAACCAGCACAGCATATCTCGCCTTGATTTAGGAATATACCTGTTATTGCTCCCTGTACCGCATTATCAATATCTGCATCAGCAAAAACAATATTAGCACCTTTGCCACCAAGTTCAAGAGATACACGTTTAAGATTTTCTCCAGCAATTTTTCCAATTAATCTACCAACTTCAGTAGAGCCAGTAAAAGCAATTTTATCAATATCAGGATGACGAACAAGTAATTCTCCTGTTTTTCCATCGCCTGTAATAATATTTATAACACCTGGTGGTAGTCCAACTTCTAAAACTAATTCGGCAAATTTCAAAGCTGTTAATGGTGTTTGTTCTGCTGGTTTTAAAACTACTGTGCATCCACTCGCTAGTGCTGGAGCTATTTTCCAAGAAAGCATTAAGAGTGGGAAGTTCCAAGGAATTATTTGAGCTACTACACCTACTGGTTCTCTAGTTACATAGTTTAAAAAATTACCATTTACAGGCAATGTTTCTCCTTCTATTTTATCAGCCATACCAGCAAAATATTCAAAACATTCAATAGCTAAAGGCAAGTCAACATTTAAGGTTTCAGATATTGGTTTGCCATTATCTAAAGTTTCAAGTGTTGCAAAATCTTTTAAATCTCTTCTTAATAATTCAGCTAATTTATATAAATATCTTCCTCTTTCTCTTGCTGAAATTTTAGACCAT
>JADFPP010000068.1 GCA_022562275.1 Bacteroidota bacterium | reverse complement strand
TGATTCCAATAAAATTATCATCGACTCTGATTATACTTTAGAGGAAGCACTGCAGGGTATTACAATTCCCGCCTCAATAAAAAATAAACTTGATCTGGTAACTGTTAATTATTATGGCTACGATGGTTTACTTCACAAAGGACAAATGATTGTGGACAAAATAACAAAGGAAGATATTACAGAGATATTTAAATTAATAGAAAAAATAAAATTCCCCGTAGAAAAAGTCGTCCCTATTGCTGAATATAAATGGTCTGATGATAGATCAATGCTGGAAAATAATGCTTCATTATTTAACTACAGGTTTGTTTCCGGTTCAAAAATTTTATCGATGCATGCCATGGGTATGGCGATTGATATAAATCCGAAACAAAATCCGTATGTTAAAAACGGCAAGAGCAGCCCCGCTGGTTCCCATTATGAAATAAATACCGTTGGTACAATTGGTCCTGAATCACAATTAGTTAAAGAATTTAAAAAAAGGGGCTGGATCTGGGGAGGTGATTGGAAAAGCTTAAAAGATTACCAGCATTTTGAAAAAAAGCTAAAATAGATATCAACTATTCAATTCTTCAAAAGCAGCTTTCAGATTCATATTTTTTGCTCCATCCCATCTTTCTTTCAGGTTCTTAAAACCGGGAACACTTTCTGCTTTATGTATCCCGGCTAATGATTTTCCTGCCTTAATTTCTTTCGCAACAAATTCCAGCAGCGAGGAAAAATAATCTTTCATTGTTCTCAAGTCTTTAATTGATCCTGTAACGAATTCATCTGTGCTGGCATGCCCATAGATGAACATTGTATCTTTATCAAAAAGCGGAATAACTTTTTCAAGATAATTAATAGATCCGGTAATCATACAGCCGGCGGGTCGATCCATGTACGGATAAGCATGATTAAAAACCAAATCGCCCATATGAACAACATTCGCATTTTGAAAATGAAGAAATGCATCTCCTGCCGTGTGAGCATTTCCGAAATGTAATGCTTTCATTTTTTCCTTCCCAAGATCAAGTTCCCATTCATTATTGAAAGTTATATTGGCATAAATTTGTTTTTCTTTTTTATCACCTTTACCATAAAACTTCTTCTGTAGTTTTACACAGTTTTCATACGCGACAATATCGTTTACAAAATCTTTTAAATAATAATTCCCTGAAGTGTGGTCACCATGATGATGTGTGTTAAAAAGAATATCAATTCTACGATCCGTTTTTGCTTTAAATTCTGTTACAAAGTGTTCCGCCGTATCAGGAAATTGTGAATCTATCACAACTACAGCATCATCTGATATAAACCATCCTATCGTTCCTCCCCTCCCGGTATAAATTCCGATGTTTGGTCTTATCTCCTTAATTCCTGCAAAACTGAAATAGCTTATCGTACCAAGAATATTTTTACCCGGATAAAGCACTGCCCCTAATAAAAAAGATGATGATCTAATAAATGATCGTCTGTTGATGCCCATAATTGTTACAATTTCTGTTTATAGATTTATTTAATTCATTTTTAGTGAATATATTGATATGAATTTTCATTACCAAACATAAATATAAGAGGACGCCAAATTCTTTCAGCCCAATCGCTTTCAAAATGTTTGGCTCCCAACGCTTTGTAAAAATAGAGATCATCACCTTCGGTGTATCCTTTCTCCTGTAATGCCAAAAGCATTTCATCAACTCCGTATTGAAGAGAGTCCTCCAATCCAACGCTGCCGTTATCAATATAAATTCTGATTTGCTTTTTCTTTCCTGAATAATTCTTTACCGGTGAAACGAAATCAATTGTTGAAAATTTAAATGCAGGAGATATACAAGCAGCTTGTGAAAAAACATCCGAATGAACCCACAGCAGCATGAAGGATATCAATCCGCCAAAAGAAGAACCTCCTGTGGAAGTATACTCACTTCCGGTCAGTGTTCTGTAAGTGCTATCAATCAAAAGCTTAAGTCTATTCACAATAAAATTCATATAAGCATAACCAGTTATACCCGGTGTGTATTCCGGGGAACGATCAGGAGTATTATAAATTCCAACAATAATTGTCGGTTTAATATATCCTTTCCTTATCAATGAATCAGCAGCTTCATCAATTTGCCAGTCAACGCCAAATGCAGAAGTTTTAGGATCAAACATATTTTGTCCATCGTGCATATATAAAACCGGATAACGCTGCTCAGGATTTTCATCATAACCAGGCGGCAGCCAAACAACAACATCACGTTCCCTAATTCCTTCACCTATCAACTTATGATGATATTTTACAGTTCCGGTTATTTGTCCTGTAATTACTCTATTGCTTCGTGAATTACCCCAATCTTTTATATGAATTGCTATAGTTGTATCGTTTTTAATATCAAGTATACTGTTTGATCGGACATAACCGTTAACATCCAGCGCTTCCTGTTCCCACGAACCAAGAGTAAGTTTATACTCAAGATAAAATCCTTTAGGAAAGGAAAATTCTCCTTCCCAAAAGTTGTTTTCTTTTTTGGTTAAAGATACCTTGCCAGGTTCCCAATTTCCAATCAGCCGATGATTGCCAGTTATATAAACGGAAGAACTATCAGGAATATTATTAGAAATAATGACAAACTTAATTTCTTTACTTGTTTGGGCGAAAGAACAAGTAATAAAAAAGCCGAAAAGATATATTATAATTTTAGTTTTCAATTTATTGCTTTACATTAAAATCAATCTATAATTTATTCGGTAATTAATATACCTAAATAATTTGTGGCACATTTTTGACTGTTATTAGTTATTTCTATTCCTTAAATTTTATTTATGAAGTTAAAAGTGTATTTTATATTGATTCCATTGTCGTTATTAAGCTATGCTTGCAGGGAAAATAATGGTATCGTCAATAATACTGCTTCAACTCACGGTGGAATTTATACCGAGGTGGGTGGAAATATCTCAGGTACTCTCAATTTAAAAGATTCACCATTCTTAATTATCAGCGATATAATTATTTCAGAAAATGATACCCTTATAATCGAAGCCGGGGTTACTCTGTTCTTCGAAGAAAGGAGAAGACTAATTGCAGATGGTATTATTCTGGCAAATGGAACAAGCCAAAAGCGAATAACTTTTACATCTTTTCTCACTAGCTGGAAAGGTATAAGTATTACAAATCCAACCGATACTTCTAAATTTAAGTTTTGCATTATTCAGGAAGTTTTTCAGCAAAACGATGATACAATAAAGAACGGTGCAATAGAAATAAGCAGTTCAAAAGTAGTGATAGAAAATTCTGTGTTTAGAATGAATAAAACTATTTATGGCGGAGGCTTGTTTGCAAGTAATTCCCGGGCTATTATAAAAAACAATATTTTCATATACAATGATGCAGCTGTATTTGGTGGAGCAATGTTTTTGGATAACTCAAGTGCGGATATAATAAACAACACCGTTTATAGAAATTCCTGTTTTAACTTTGGTGGTGGAATAGTTTTATGGGAACCTTTAAGTACGAATATGCAAAACAATATTATATACAACAATTTTTCTTTTACCGGTGATAACCGAATCGCAATTGTTTCAGGTGATTCATCAAATATAAATGAACAGTATAATTATCTTGCTTTTGGCGAGATGGATCCAATGTTTATTTCCGGCGAAAATCTCCACCTCTCATCAGGATCTCCAAGTATAAATAATGGAAATCCTGATCCGCTTTATAACGATGTTGATGGAACACGCAATGATCAGGGGGCTTTTGGCGGACCGTTAGGAAATTGGTAAAATTTATCTACTAGCCGAATACACTTCGCATTTTCTATTTTGATTTATAACTTACCATTGAATTATTAATTAACTCTTAATTTATTACTAATTCATTTATGCTGATTGATTTAGGTGAATATTATATTAGAAGTTATGAGAAATCCGATACGGACGCCTTAGTTAAATACGCAAACAATTATAACGTTTCAAAAAATTTAAGAGATTCTTTTCCTTATCCTTATACAGAAAAAGATGCAAATAAATGGCTAGGACTGGTTTTCGGTCAGAACCCCGAACTCAACTTTGCCATTGCTGATAAAAATGAATTAATTGGAGCCATTGGTATTATGTTACAGCCGGATGTTTACAGGTATTCCGCCGAGATTGGGTATTGGCTTGCAGAACAATTTTGGGGTAAGGGTATTGCAACACAGGCTGTTAAAAAATTGACTGAGTTTGCATTTAGTCAGTTTAAATTTAACAGATTATTTGCCGGTGTTTTTGAAGGGAATGAATCCTCCTTAAGAGTGTTGGAAAAAGCAGGATATAAACTTGAGGGCAAATACAGGAAAGCAGTTTATAAAGAGAATAAGTATAAAGATCAGTTTATGTACTCAATTCTGAAAGAAGAATTGGATTTACAATAAGTATTATTAATAACTCAAGTTGGCAGTTAAAATATTAGTCGTTTAAAAACAAGAAATTAAATTAAGATAATTAAAATAAATGAACACGCAATTACTAGAATTATTCGAACAATGGGCAGAAGAAAAAGCCGACTCAATCACTCCTCTTCCTCAGTCCGGCTCCTACCGCAAATACTTCAGGATAATAAGTAATAAGAAGAATGCAATTGGTGTTTATAATTCCGATAAAAAAGAGAACGATGCTTTCATCAGTTTTACAAAGCATTTCTTAAATAAAAATCTATTAGTTCCACAACTTTATGCAGATGATATGAATAATGATGTTTATCTGCTTGAGGATTTAGGCAATGAAACTTTGTTTTCATTTATCTCTGAAGAAAAAAACAAAGAAGATTTTCCTGATAAAAGAATGAATTATTATAAATCTGTTTTAAGCGAATTAATAAAGTTTCAGACAGATGCTTCACGAGATCTGGATTATTCAGTTTGTTATCCGCGCAATAGCTTTGACAGGCAATCGATGATGTGGGATTTAAATTATTTTAAGTATTACTTCCTTAAGCTAACACAAACACCTTTTGATGAACAAAAACTTGAAGATGATTTTAATGTACTGATTGAATTTCTTTTGACTACTAATACAGAATATTTTATGTACAGAGATTTCCAATCACGGAACGTAATGATAAAAAATGATAAACTTTATTTTATTGATTACCAGGGTGGAAGAAAAGGCGCACTCCAGTATGATGTTGCCTCACTTCTTTATGATGCAAAAGCAGATCTGCCACAAGTAGTTAGGGATGAATTATTAGCGCACTACTTGTCTGTTCTCTGCAACGAAACAAATATAGAAAAAGATGAATTTATGAAATATTATTACGGCTACGTACTTATTAGGATTTTACAAGCAATGGGAGCGTACGGATTTAGAGGACTGTATGAAAAGAAAGCACACTTTCTGAAAAGTATTCCGTATGCAATCAATAATATTTCGCACCTGTTAGAAAATGAACTTCTGCCGAAAGGTTTAAAAGAACTAAAACTATCATTAGCACATCTTACCAGGAATAAATCATTTAAAGCTCTTTACTCAAATGATGATTTGGATAAGCTAATTGTTTCAATTAATAGTTTTTCTTATAAGTCCGGTATTCCAGTTGATCTTTCCGGCAATGGTGGTGGATTTGTTTTCGACTGCAGAATTCTGCTTAACCCTGGAAGGAATGAAGAGTTTAAAAATTTAACGGGAAAGGATAAAAAAGTTATTAAGTTTCTGGAGGATCAAAACGATGTAAAGGAATTTTTAACTAATACTATTTCAATTGTTGAAAGCGCTGTTAAAAATTATACAAAGAGAAACTTCAATCACTTAATGATTAATTTCGGCTGCACAGGCGGGCAGCACCGCTCAGTATATTGTGTTGAAAGATTGGCTGAATTCTTAAACAGATCTTTTGATATTACTGTTGTTGTAAAGCATATCGAAATGGAAAAGAAGGGAATGCTCAAATGAGAGCAATGATTCTTGCGGCAGGTTTGGGAACAAGATTGCAGCCCCTTACCAATAATATACCAAAAGCATTAATAAAAATTCGTGGTAGAACTTTATTAGATATTGCCATTGATAACCTGCTCAATAACGGATTTGATAAAATAATTATTAATGTACATCACTTTGCTGAGAAGGTAATTCAGTTTATCAGCCAAAACAAGTATAATACGGATATAACAATTTCTGATGAAAGTGAAAAGCTGCTTGATACAGGCGGAGGACTTAAAAACGCCGCCTGGTTTTTTGATGATAAGAAACCATTCCTGCTGTATAATGTTGATATTATTTCAAATTTAAATCTCAAAAATCTATATCAAAATCATTTAAATTCAAAGGCTATTGCAACTTTAGCGGTTAGGGAAAGAATCTCTGACAGATATCTTCTGCTAAATTCGGATAATATATTATGCGGCTGGAAGAATATAAAAACCAAAGAAGTTATAAGTTATTGCAATATCAATAATTTAAATCAGTATGCATTCAGCGGAATTCATATTATTGATCCAAAAATATTTACTCTGATGCCTGATGATGATATTTTTTCAATGATAGATGTTTATTTAAATATTATGAAAGACAGGATAATTAGCGGATATATCGATCACGATTCTTTTTGGCTGGATGTTGGTAGAATTGAAAGTCTTAAAATTGCGGAAGAAAATTATAATAAATATGACCATACTATATCTAAACGCTATTAATATCTATCTAACTTAAACTTCTCTCCCAGATATAATTTCTTAACTTCTTCATCGTTTGCTAATTCATCTGCACTCCCCTGTTTGAAAATTACACCATTAATTAATATATATGCTTTATCAACTATGCTTAATGTTTCATGTACATTATGATCGGTTATTAAAATTCCTATTCCCCTGTCTTTAAGATTTGCAACAATTTTCATAATATCTTCAACGGCAATTGGATCAACACCGGCAAAAGGTTCATCCAGCAGAATAAAATTCGGATCAGTTACAAGTGCCCGGGCAATTTCAGTCCTTCTTCTTTCACCGCCACTCAATTGAAATCCTTTATTCTTCCTGATATTACTGATTGACAGATCATCGATCAGTTGCTCAACTTTATTTTTTCTTTGCTCGGTGTTTAAATCAGTCATTTCTAAAACAGCCATCAGGTTATCTTCAACTGATAATCTGCGAAAGATAGAATTCTCCTGCGGCAAATATCCAATCCCCATCTTTGCCCTTTTATACATCGGTACTGTTGTAATTTCTTTATCATCTAAAAAAACTTTGCCGGATTCTGGTTTTATCATTCCCATGATCATATAAAATGTAGTAGTTTTTCCTGCACCGTTTGGTCCAAGCAGACCAACAATTTCACCTTTCGAAACTTTTACAGATGCATTGTTAACAACTTTCCTTTTCTTATAAATTTTTACCAAATTTTCGCAGCGTAGTGTTGTAGGCATAATAACTCTCTATTGTTTGTCCTTTAACAACTTCAATTTTGTCGGGCGATTCTTATAAAAAATAAATTTTGGTAATGTGAACGCTTTTTCATTTCCTGCCACCTTTTTCTCAGGATAATATTCACTGGTCGGCGAACCGTACAACCGAACCTCACTAACCTTGTTGTCTTCAAAAATTATTGTAACTTCTTTTGCACTCGATTTTGTAAGCCCGTTAGGTTCGTCATCTTCATAAAGATAATAGATGCTGAAAACACTTCCCGAAAGCTTGGCTCTTTTAAGTTTATTTTTTGCAAAAAATAAATTAATGTTTTTGGATGAGTTTTGATCATATCTTTCCTTATAGATTTTACTCTGCGATAGCATAAAAGAATTATTTAATACATCAAGGCGTGTAATTTTTTTATCTTTTAAATAAATTGTTATTGAATCTCCTGTAAGTTGCGAATTTTCATACCATATTACAGGTTGCTGCGCTTCATCGGAAGTTTTTTCAGTTATAATAATATCTCTATTACGGAAATAGAGAGTAAAATCATTAACAGATGCAAAATTGCCTCTTACTATTTTTACAGAATCAATTGCTCTAAAGACATTTGAAGTGTCTCTGAGAGCCTCCATAAGGTTTGCTGTAATTATCATCGTATCAACTTCAATTTTATTACTTGCAGTATAAGTAGTATCAAATTGCATTAACATAGGATTCTCATCAACCAAAGTGTATTTTTGTTCAGGATAATCTTCAAGGTGATCTCCATAAATCAATGTATTATTTTCCAGACTCCTTATCTTTACATTACCATAAGCATAACTGATCTTGGTAGTCCTGAAATGTTCCAAAGTATCAGCAGTTATCTCATTACTTGCATCTATAATTTTTACATTGCCAACCGCAATTGCCCGGTCTTCTTTCTGATAATAATTTAACTCATCGGAATATAAAACCATAACGCTGTCGAACAACATAACATTGGTTTGAAAGAATGCTCTCTTCTCATTAAAAAAATATTCACCGGTATCAGCTTCTAATATAACTTTTTGATCATCCAAAATAATCCCGGTTGTGCTTTTTGTTCGCCGTTCATTCCCGAAATAAAATCCTTCTGATGTGGTAATTGTTAAACTATCCTGCTTGGCAATAACATTACCGTATAACCTTACTTCATTTTGCAAAAGATACTGTACTGCTTTATCACAGGTAATTAATATATTCCCTTGTGTTAGAACAACGTTGCCGTAAATTTCTCTTATTGATTCTCCGTTTATTACCTTACCGATAAGACTATCTCCAACAACTTTTATAGTTTCTGATTTTTCCTGAGCGTATATTATAGGTAAGATTAAAAAAAAAGTAAAAATTAATTTCTTAATGATCGGCATTACTTTAAGCTGTCGGGATATGTTATATAAGTTATCCTGTAAATAACGTAATTACGCAGGTCCTGGTCCGATTCAAACCCGTATCCTTCAATTATTTCAGTAGGTGAAGTTATAGTTACATACTTTTCCGAGATTATTTTTTGATCTTTATTCCTCCACATCATTTCATCTGTTCTTATAACAATTCCACTATCGTTAATGGCAACCACACTGTCTATAGCATACAGGTTATTCGTTTTTTCATCAACCCTGCCTCTTTTTGCAGTCAACGTAGTTGTCTTTACATCATTCTCGTTATAAAAATCTATCTTGATGTTACCATCCATTAAAGTTTCTTTTAACCTGGAAAACACACGTAAATGACCGGCATATAGTATAGCTCTGGTTTTTCCCGAATCCGAAAAAAATATTGTGGAATTCCAGCTTTCCTGATCGGGTATTTCTTCCGAGGATATTGCTGGATTCACCGTTGGTTCAACTTTCTCTTTTGTACAGCCGGAAATTAGTACCCAAAAAAATATTATTGAATAAATTATATAAATCATTTCTAACTTTTTGTTACAAGATTAAGCAATAAATGTTTATCAATAGTGTTAAATATAAGGAATTAAGAAGTTTAAATAAGTGAATTCGGATAAACGAAATTAATACTGCAGTTAACAATAAAAATCATATATCCATCATTAATATATTGGAATTATAGAAAATATATTTTATTATCATACCTGTTTATTAATTCACATCATTCAATAACCATTTTTTATTTTCTAAATATTCTAAAATGAAAATAAACTACTATTCTAATTTAAAATATTTAGTGATTTGGCTATTACTATGTACGCCTTCAATACTGATCTCTCAACCCGTTAAAAGTTATGATGCTGCCGAGATTAAACTGGCACTTAAAAAACTTAATGTGCTGGGAACAGTACTTTATATCGGAGCTCATCCGGATGATGAGAACACAGCATTTTTATCTTATTGTTCTTCGGAGATATTACTCAGAACAGGATACCTTTCCCTTACCCGTGGAGACGGTGGTCAAAATCTAATAGGGACAGAACAGGCGGAATTACTGGGAGTTATTCGCACACAGGAACTATTACAAGCCAGAAAGCTTGATGGTGCCCACCAGTTTTTTACCCGTGCAGTAGATTTTGGATATACCAAATCGTCCGAAGAAACATTTAAAAAATGGAATAAGAAAGAGTTACTTTCTGACGTCGTATGGGTAATAAGAAAATTCAGACCAGACGTAATAGTAACGAGGTTTCCCACAACGGGCGAAGGAATGCACGGACAACACACAACATCGGCAATTGTGGCTCTGGAAGCTTTCAAACTTGCAGGTGATCCAAATGCATTTCCCGATCAATTAAAATATGTAGATGTTTGGACTCCAAAAAGAATTTACTGGAATGGCTGGACACCGGCTTTCAAAAGAATGGGTGTTGAACCGGATACTCTTATCAAAATTAATTTAGGCAGCTATAACACTTTGTTAGGTAAATCTTATACAGAAATTTCTGCAATAAGCAGAAGTATGCATAAAAGCCAGGGCTTTGGAGATTCGGGATGGAGAGGAAACTACCTGAATTATTTTATCTATGTTGATGGAGACCCCGCCAAAAATAATTTATTCTCAGGTATAGATATGACATGGAACAAAGTTAGCGGTGGTGATGATGTTAGCAGCCTGCTTAAGGAAGCGTACAAAGATTTTAATGATGATAATCCATCGGAAATTATCACGCTCCTTCTCGAAGCATATAACAAAGTTATTGATCTTCCCGATGAATATTGGTCACAGATAAAAGGCAGAGAGATATTAAATTTAATTCGAGCTTGTGCGGGAATCTGGATTGAAGCAATTACTGAAGACAGAATATTTACACCAGGTAGTAAGATTAAAGTTAAAACAGGGATTGTAAACAGATCAGAATTACCATTTAAACTTCAAGGGGTGCATATTTCATATCAGGATCGAGATTCTGTATTGAACACAATTTTGCTGCAAGGGAATTTCACATCAATTGAAAAAGAAATTCATCTGCCGGAGAATATTGATTTTACACAACCATACTGGCTTGTGGAAAAAAGAGATGGAGATATGTACAGGATCGGTGATCAGTCTATGATTGGATTAGCAGAAGGCAGACCACCTTTGACAGCTCATTTCAGAGTATCAATTAATGAAATAATGATGGTTTTCAGAACCCCGGTTCTTTACCGGAAAAATGATCCTACCCGCGGAGAAGTATACAACCCTATTGTTATTGCACCACCCGTAACAGTAAATTTCGAGAGTAACTTGTATTTATTTCCTTCAGATGAAAAAAGAGAGTTAACAGTAACTCTTAAAAATTTTAATGATAGGATTAACGGAGAATTAAAATTAACTGTTCCGGGTAATTGGAAAATTGCACCTCGATCAATAACTTTTGAAATGATAAAGAAAAATGAAGAGAAACAATTTGTATTCATAATTACACCGCCATTAGAAGATAGTCGTGCAGAAATTAATGCAAGTGTCACCATAGATAATAAAACTTATACGAAAAGTTCTGTAACAATTAAATATGATCATATTCCGGAGCAGACTGTATTCTCATCCGCAAAGGCAAAAATGGTAAGATTAAATATTGGTACAAGAGTTATCAACCGGATCGGATATATAATGGGTTCGGGTGATAAAATACCTGATTACCTTAGAGAGTTAGGTTTTAAGGTTGATATACTCAAAGATGAAATATTATCGAACAACAATTTATCAAAATACGATGTAATTATAGCTGGTATAAGAGCATACAACACAGTTGAAAGAATGGACGCTTACCAGAATAAAATTTTAGAGTATGTTAGGAACGGTGGAACGTATGTAGTTCAGTACAATACTTTGGGTAAAAGATTTACAGATCCCGGTCCTTATGAATTAAAAATTTCCAGGGATCGTGTAACGGAGGAAGATGCAAATGTAACTGTTATTGATCCGCATAATCAATTACTTCAATTCCCAAATAAAATAACTGAGAAAGATTTTAACGGCTGGGTTCAGGAAAGAGGATTGTATTTCCCTAATGAGTGGGATGATAATTACGTACCAATATTAGAGATGAATGATACGGATGAATCACCAAAACGCGGATCGATTCTATTAGCAAAATATGGTGATGGAATTTTCATATATACCGGGTTATCATTCTTTAGAGAATTTCCCGCCGGTGTACCCGGTGCATACAGATTGTTCATTAACCTAATATCGGCAGGCAAATTTGCTAACTAAAGAAGAAAACAATACAGACAAGAAAGAAACTCCACCTCCCATTCTAAAATCATGGAATAAACTTTATGCCCTGGTTTTTGTAAATCTTGTTGTGCTCGTAATTCTATTTTATATATTCACAAAGGTATTTGAGTGAGCACCGTTGATTGGATAGTGATGCTGGGTTTCCTTGCCTTCGTAGTAATTTATGGAGTGATTAAAACCAGGGGAACAAAAGACATTGACTCATTCTTACGTGCGGGAAGAAAAACCCCATGGTGGACAATCACCCTTTCAATAATGGCAACTCAAGCCAGTGCTATCACATTTTTATCAACGCCCGGACAAGCGTATGTGGATGGAATGCGATTTGTGCAATTCTATCTTGGTCTCCCGATTGCAATGATAATACTTTCAATTACTGCTGTCCCGCTTTACAACAAACTTAATGTTTATACTGCTTACGAATACCTGGAAAAAAGATTTGATTTGAAAAACAGAACATTAGGCAGCGTTTTATTCCTAACACAAAGAGGTTTAGCCGCCGGGTTTACAATTTATGCACCGGCACTTATACTTTCAGTTATTTTAGGATGGCAGCTTAATATAACAATTTTTATGATTGGTTTTGCAGTAATACTCTATACAACTGTAGGCGGAACCATTGCAGTTAACAAAACCCATATCTATCAGATGATTATTATAACAATTGGAATGTTCTCTGCATTTATTATGATCTATTTTTTATTACCTGATGATATATCCGTAATAGATGCAGCGTATATTGCCGGTAAATTAGGTAAACTAAATGCAATAGATTTTTCATTCGATCTGAGCAACAGGTATACATTCTGGTCTGGAATAATTGGCGGAACATTTTTAATGCTATCCTATTTCGGTACCGATCAATCACAGGTTCAGCGTTACCTTGCAGGAAGTTCTATTGCAGAAAGCAGAATGGGATTGCTGGTAAACGGTTTGGTTAAAGTACCGATGCAGTTTATAATACTTTTTATTGGCGCCATGGTTTTTGTTTTATACCAGTTCGTTACTCCCCCGCTCTTTTTTAATCCTGTTGAGGAACAAAATGTAAAGAACAGTATTTATTCCGAAGAGTACTTTGATTTAGAAAAAGATTATGAACAATTGAATGTTGAGAAGCAGGAAAAGATTCGTGAAATGCTTACTGCAATTGAGAGCGGCAGTGAAATTGAGATAACTGAAAAGACAAATGATGTTTTAGCGAAGCAGGAAGAAGCGGCTATTGTTAGAGAAAAAGCCATTGATTTAATTAAAGAAATAAATCCCGATGCAGATACAAATGATACGAATTTTATTTTTATAACCTACATTATAACTTTTCTTCCAATAGGATTGATCGGATTAGTTTTAGCAGCAATACTTTCCGCATCTATGTCATCCACTTCTGCGGAATTGAATGCGCTTGCTTCTACAACTGTTATAGATATTTATAAAAGGATGATAAAAAAAGATGCCACTGATTCTCATTATTTAATAGTATCAAAGGTTTCAACAATTTTGTGGGGAGCGTATGCCATAGTTTTTGCTCTGTTTGCAAGTAATCTCGGCTCTCTGGTTGAGGCAGTGAACATTCTTGGGTCACTCGTTTATGGCACAATACTGGGAATATTTTTAGTTGCATTTTATTTAAAGAAAGTTGGCGGTAATGCAACTTTTTATGCAGCATTAATAGCAGAGCTGGCAATTCTTTATTGTTATCTCTTTACCAGCATACCTTTTTTATGGTATAATGTTATTGGATGTTTATTGGTTATAATTCTTGCAGTAATCCTGAATCCATTTTTGCCAAAGAAAGCTGAAGTATAATTACTAAAAAAATTAGCGATAAAACAAAAGACCTTTATGATGAAGCGAATGATATCATTGAAACCGGCAAAGAGAAAACCGAAAAGATCATTAGAGAAAGCAAAAAAAGCTACCGGAATAATTGAGGATGCTGAGAAGAAGATTACAACTAATTAAGATTAATACATTATTAATTTTAATCCTCAATTTCACGATTTGGGATTTTTATTTTTAAATTCATTCGCGTATTAGCGACAAAATTTTAGCAGCAAAATACACCGTAAATACGAATCTTAATATTCAAAACCTTGAATAAACTTGATTGTATTCCCAATATTAAATAAAATTTATTGGATCCCCACTTCTCCCTATAAACTGTGAGAAATGATAATCAAGAATATTGGCTTTTCAGACTGAATTCAAATATTTGCTTCTTTTGAATCAAAGTGAAAAAGAAAGTTCGCATACTAAGGCTACCTTTATGATTAGAGGATCGAATATTTTTGTTGACATAATGAATACTTTTGACTACATTTAGAATAATAATGAAGGAGAATAAAATGACAAAAACCGTAACACTAAGAATGGATGAAGAGATTTACAACATACTAAAATCTGCTGCAAGTGGTGAAAAAAGGACAGTCTCTAACTTTATTGAGTATGCAGCACTAAACTACCTTTCAAGTAGTTCATACATATCAGATAATGAAATGAATGAAATATTAAATGACAAAAATTTGAAAGATGGGCTAAGAAAAGGAATGGATGACGTAAAAAACGGGAACTACGAAATAGTTGGGTAAATTTAAGATAGCTGAAACTGCACATTTTCGAAAGCAATTAGATAACTTGAATTTGAGAAAAATCTATTTAAAAATTGAGAATTTTGTTTATCCACAGTTAAGAGCAAATCCTTTCTTCGGACCAAATATTAAAAAATTAAAAGGAGAATTTGAAGGAAATTATAGATTTAGAATTGGTAACTATAGATTATTTTACACAGTAGATAAACAAAAAGTGATTGTTTTCATTTTAGAAATAGCAAATAGAAAAGATGCGTATAGTTAAACTTAAATAGATATTCATTAATGGTCTTAGAGTTTCTATTTTTCAATCTCCAATTTCACGATTGGGGATTTTTGTTTTTAATGCTATTCGCGCATTAGCAGCTGAATCATAGCCACTAACCTGCCTGTATTCTATGATAAAGTCAATTATTATTGACACTATTATTTCACAATTTATTAAGCGGCATATGCTAATGTATTAACATAATTCGTTTCTCTTTTGACAACAGCAAATATCCGAGATAATAATTTATTTCTGATAATATTGATAGTACTCATTTTAGATTTGCCTTCGTCAGTTCTTCTCTGGTAATATTGTTTCATTTCCTGATTGGACTGAATTGCAGATTTTGCACACAGGTCAAGTAATGATTTTATCTTCTTGTTTGCCAGGTTGCTTACTTTAGTTCTTCCCCTAATGCTTATGCCGGAACTATTCGGGAAAGGAGCTGTCCCGCAGTATGAGGCAAACTTACGCCAGTTCTCAAAACGTGTAAAGCCATCAGTATATGCTATCATAAACATTGCAGTTTGAGGACCAACTCCTTTTATGCTTGTTATTAACTCATAAAGCTTTTTCAAGTAGTCATCGTTCTTAATTATATTATCCAGATCACCTTCTACCTTCTCGATCTGCCTGGTAAGTTCTTTTATCATTTTCTCGTGTACTGAGAACAGTGTCGGATTTTCTTTCCGTTTAAGACATCTTTTATACTCCCCTAAGGTTGCCTTGTAACCTGACCTATGCTTTACCAACTTCTCCCGTAGTGATAGCAAGCTTCTGATTTCTTTAATTTCTTTTGAGGCCAACCGAGATGGTGTTATTTCTTCCCTTTTCCTATAAGCATATAAAGCAATCTTTTTTGCATCTATCTTATCATTTTTCCCTCTTGTGATACCCATTGAGCGTTTTACTTCTAAGCCCGGTAGCATTATGTAGTGAAATTCTTTTTCTGTCAGATAAATAGCTAATTTCTCTGAGTATAATCCTGTATGCTCAAATGCAAATAGAATTTCTTCTTTTGAAAAGGGGGTATTCCTTAATACCCATTGTACCATCGTCGATATTCCTTTATCAGTATTCTCAAATTCTTTTGCTTTTTGATTGCTATGAATTCGTACTTCATTTATTAACTTCCCAACATCTATACCGATTGTTTCTTTAATTTCCATAAATCCTCAATAATTATATTTTATAAAAAATAACTATGGTTACTTAAACTAAGACCTTTAAGTGGTCAAAACCTATAATTCTATCTGGTTCTTAGTAACCTTTGAATGAACGAGGACTAATACAGGCAATAGGGCTTATCTCCCTAATCGGCAGGAAAGTTCACCTCATTCATTTTAATGTATAAACTTATTAACTATGTTCTAACTTATCAACCCCCAGATCTTCTCTGTTATTATTATAATTATTATTTATTTATTTTAACATTGTTAATCTAAAGGCCGGTAGGCAGGTTTATTGAGATTATGTTAAATTATTATTCGTTTATTAAGTTATTCTACTTGTAAAATGAATGTGCTTTTTTCTTCCTTACACTTTGCTAAAATAATTAAAGCACTTCTTTATCCCAAAAAGTTTTTAACAGGATATGTAGATTATATCGGGAGGTACTTTTTAGAGTTGATAAAACACTAGGGGAAATTTTTTAATGGTTGGTAACGTTGAGTGAATGAAGCGTAGCTATCCCGTTGGGCGGCTATGATTTTTATACATTGTTGCCGTTTCGTTGTTCATATCTAGTTTAGAGAATTCGCTTTCAATTAACTAAATTATATTAATAAAAAGTATTCAATTAATTCTTCATTGCACTAGGAATTTTCCACGTATCTAATCTATCTAATTCAGGAACATAAACTCTTAAAATAATATCTAAATCTTCATCTTTTCTATTAATTGGCAACCAGTTTTCTATAGGCACTCCATCAGGTTTTTCTGCTGAGATATAAATCTCAATTCCACTACATCATTTAATTTCTTATCACTAGCTTTATTATTAAAATAAAATAGTGATTAGTCTATCTTTTTACCCATAACAGTCACTTTAATCCACATCTCCTCGGTACCATAATTGTTTGTTGCTTTTAATATATAGGTTTCTGTTTTATCTAAATTTTCTCTATAGGTACCATTAATTATATGAGGCCAGCCTAGCTCACCGTTTGGTAATTGAATTATTGACTTTATCTCACCATAACTATCATATAACCGCACGTTTTGAGCATTTTTTACTTCCCAATAAAAGCGTATTGGATCTCCCTTATAAATACTTTGCGGATCTATCCTAAAATCAATGATTTCTGGAGCTGAATTAATAGTTATAGTAATACTCTTATTTTCTTGTTTTTCTGCACCACTCTTCGAAGATTCTTCAATCAATAGCACATAAGTTGTAGTCTTTTCTGGTGTAACAGTCATTGTTCCCGACGCCTCAACTTTGTAAATATTTGTAGAGTTTTTTTCTAGAATATGAACACGAGTAGCATTCTCTGTTTGCCATGTTAACACCACAGGCTCGCCTTCATTAACTTGGGTTTTGTTTGTTTCAAACGTGATAATATCAACAGATGACACTGGTGTTTTCCATGACTTTGTAAATAAAAAATCTTGGCAATATATTTTACGCTTAATAGCTAGCATGCATATATTAATATTTTGACTTGTGAAATTTTTACCATGCAAGCGTTTTGTAATCGTAAAACTCACGTGATTATTTCCAGTTTTAAGTGGGATCCATTCTGTATTAACGTTTTCCGCCATTGACTTCCCACCACCATCTTGAGGAAATGCATATATAAAAAACTCTTTTGGATTTGTCCTACCAACATAGCTATAGTTGACAGTAACTTTAATCTCCGTATCAGAAATATGTTCAGCAATAAAATTACTGATGCTTATCCCTTTCTCTTCCATTATTGCCTGTTTATCTTGCGCTTGGCCTTGGATAGTAAAACAAAAGATTACTATACTTAAAATTATTTTGGTTTTATTTTTCATAATTTAATCATTAGTTTAAAAACCTTATTTTTTTTCATGATTATTATTCAAATATCTCTTTCATATAAAAGGGCAATTTTAATCCATTCGGAACACCTTCTGTAAACATCGAAAATTCATTAAAAAAAGACTTTTTAATTTTCCACTGTCCTTCATAATTTACTTCACCATATTTGGCTAAAAATTCCTTTGTACCATCATATCGATTTTTTTGTAAACTCTTTGGGATTTCGTTATTCTCCCCGAGGTTTATTGACCAAACATCTCTAACTTTCTTACCAAATTTATCTAAGTAGCTTGAGTTGATGTATACTACTTTTATGACTTTTAAATCAAATGGCTCTCTATCTAAGTTGGGTAAAAGGTCATTTAATTCATATCCGATAGAATGGCCTGACGGCACATTCGGAACTAAAACTCTACCAACAATATTGAATTCATCGTCAAATTTTATATATGCAGCCAAATACCCCCCATTATATCCTGGAACTAAATCGGTTAACCTTCCTGAATTATTTAGATAAGTCGTAAAGTGGTTAATGTATTCTTGATATAGCGTTTGTTTTGCGATAGATTTTGCTTTTATTTTATTCTTTTCAGTAAATATTGGATTCGAATTATACAATGAATTATTGATTTCAATCATGTCCTCTAAAATTTGTCTAGCGTCAGTTCTGTTTTTATAGAACATATCAGTTACCAAT
>JADFPP010000012.1:29605-56644 GCA_022562275.1 Bacteroidota bacterium | reverse complement strand
AGAATCGGTAACTCCTTTATCTTCAATACTATTAACTAATATATTTCTTTCGGATTCAGACATTCAAATTATATTATTTTCTATTTTAAATTTTAAAAATAGCAATATTCATAATCATTTGTACATCCTAAGTCAGAAATTGAATAGTAGCAACTTTTGAAATTCGTTTGGCAACTAATTCATCAACTAGAAATCATCAATTAACTGGTTATGTTTGATGTTACGTTAACTCAATAAAAATATTAGTATTAAAAACTCTTTTGAAATGTCAGGGTTTATGATAAAACTTCTGTATTTTGCATCTTTATAGATATTTGCAAGATGAAAAAGATGGTATTATATTTGTCCCTGAATTTTTGCTCATTGAGTAGTTTTTTCTTTTTTTAATGCGGGAGTAGCTCAGTTGGTAGAGCATCACGTTGCCAACGTGAATGTCGCGAGTTCGAGTCTCGTCTCCCGCTCCATTTTGATCAATACATTGTGAATATTACTTTTTCGGGCGCTGTAGCCAAGCGGTTTAAGGCGAAGGTCTGCAAAACCTTTATTCGTCGGTTCGAATCCGACCGGCGCCTCAAAAATTCTTTTACCCGAAAAAAATCTTTCAATTCAAAAATTTAAAATCAATTATTGTTTTTAGTTCCAATTCTTACAGAAAATATCTTATCTGTACATTATCTCAAACCACAAATAGCTCACTTACCTTTATATAATGTTATTTTTCTTTAAATTTGCTTATTAAGTAACATCCGTTTTCTTATTTAAATGAATTATTTGATCAGCTCGGTAATAGGATTTTTACTTGGCTCCATACCTACTGCCTATTTGATTTTGAAATTTACAAGGGGCATTGATATACGTGAAGCAGGATCAGCAAATGTAGGAGCAATGAATTCTTATGAGGTAAGTGATTCAAAGTGGTTAGGATTAACCGTGATGTTAATCGATATTGCGAAAGGTGCAATGAGTGCATTACTACCTTTATTGATTTTCGGTGATACATTTATTTGGGCTGCAATGGCATCAGTTTTTGCGGTGTTTGCTCATTGTTACAATCCATGGCTCGGATTTAAAGGTGGCAGAGGATTAGCTACCTTCGCTGGAAGTGCAATAGTATTATTTCCATATTTATTGGTTATTTGGTTAGTACTCTGGGTGGTATTTTATTTACTAAAAAAAGATATCCTATTTAGTAATATTAGTGCTATTATTATGTCACTCATCCTGGTTTTTAGTACACCGAAGCTGGCGATTAAATATGCTAATCCATCTCCTGATAGTGTTTCAACTTTAATGTTTTTTACTGTATCCGGCTTAATAATTATTTTTATAAAACATATCGACTCACTTAAAGAATTAATTTATGATAAGAAAATATTTAAGATGAAAAGAAATGAATAAAAGTAAAAATATATTTATAGTAATTCTATCTCTTGCTCTGCTTGTCAGCATTATTTATATATTCACTCAGACAAAGGAAGATGCTGGTACAACTCAGAACAAGAGTGATCCAGATTTTAGAACTGTTTTCTACCAGGATTTAGATAAAGCAAATGATGATATATCTCATTCAAGAAGAAATATTATTACAGAGACTGTAAGAAAGGTAAGTCCTGCTGTAGTTGGAATTAATATTATTGAAATTCAGGAAATTCGCAATCCATTCGGATCTTTTTTTGATGATCCGTTTTTCAGGCAATTCTTTGGCGATAGAAGATCGCGTACCCGCGAAGTAAAAGAACTCGGTTCGGGTTATATTATATCGCCCGAAGGATACATTATTACTAACGACCACGTTGCCGGAAATGCATCACAAATAACTGTTACTCTTACTGATGGAAAAAGTTATGATGCCGAATTGATTGGTTCGGATCCTGTGTCCGATATTGCACTTCTTAAAATTGATGGTGAAAAATTTCCTTACATTGAGCCAGGCAATTCAGATGAAATAATTATTGGGGAATGGGTAATTGCATTAGGCAATCCATTTGGTTTGTTTGAAGTAAATGATAAACCAACAGTTACAGTAGGAGTTATAAGCGCTACTGGAATGAACCTGGAACCCATAAACGACAGATATTATTTGAATATGATTCAAACAGATGCTGCAATTAATGGAGGTAACAGCGGAGGACCTTTGGTTAACAGTTTGGGTGAAGTGATCGGAATGAACACGCTGATTTTTACTGCAGGAAGCCAGGGAAGTATTGGTTTGGGGTTTGCAATTCCAATAAACAAGGTCAAAACTATAATAGAAGAATTAAAAGAAAAAGGGAAGATAAACCGCGACTTTGAAATAGGAATGAGAATACAATCAATTGATGAAAGTATTGCAAAATATTATAACCTTGAAAGAACAAAAGGTGTTATCATTACAAAAATTTTTTCCGGCGCGCCGGCAGATAAAGCAGGTTTACAGGTGGGTGATATAATCTTTAAAATTAATGAATTCCAAATAAATAATGATAATACGATTTTCGGCGTATTTTATGAGTTCCGCTCAGGACAAGTAATTGATATTCTAATAGTAAGGGACAACAAGGAAATGCACAAAAAGATGACCTTGGAGCCTCGTTAGATGATTGAACGTTATACACTTGCTGAGATGGGAAAAATTTGGCAGGACAAATTTAAATTTTCCACCTGGCTGCAAATCGAGTTACTGGCTTGTGAAGCTCGCGTAATACTGAAAGAAATCCCTGAAGATGATGTAAGAATAATAAAGAGTAAAGCAAATTTTGATGTTAAAAAAATATTAGAGATTGAGGAAACCACCAAACACGATGTTATAGCATTTTTAACAAATGTGGCTGAATATGTTGGTCCAGCTTCCCGTCATATCCATTATGGAATGACCTCTTCCGATATTCTTGATACTACCCTATCCTATCAGATGAAAGCGGCAGGTGAATTACTTTTAAAACGCCTCCATAAACTTAAAGATGTTCTAAAAGAAAGAGCTATTGAACATAAAAATACCATCTGTGTCGGCAGATCACATGGCATTCATGCCGAAGCAACAACCATGGGCTTAAAATTTGCTTTATGGCACGAAGAGGTTGTAAGAAATATTAAAAGAATGACAGATGCAATTGATATAATTAGTGTTGGAAAAATATCCGGTGCGGTCGGGACTTTTGAACATCTGTCTCCAAAAGTTGAAGAATATGTTTGTGAGAAGATGGGATTAAAGCCGGCAACTGTTTCTACACAGATAATACAAAGGGATAGACATGCACAATTTATGACTACTCTTGCAATTATTGGCTCGACGCTTGAAAAAATAGCAGTGGAAGTAAGACATTTGCAGAGAACCGAAGTATTGGAGGTAGAGGAATATTTTTCAAAGGGACAAAAGGGTTCTTCTGCAATGCCCCACAAAAGAAATCCCATTGTAAGTGAACGTATTACAGGACTTGCCAGAATTCTGCGCGGTAACTCATTATCCGCTATGGAAAATGTTGCTCTCTGGCATGAACGTGATATCTCTCATTCTTCCGTGGAAAGAATAGTTGTACCCGATAGTTGCATTGCCTTAGACTATATGCTTGATCAAATGATCAAGCTAATTGCAAATCTGATTATCTATCCGGATAATATGCTTAAGAATTTAAATCTTACTCGGGGACTTATTTTTTCTCAAACGGTTTTACTTAAACTAATTAGTAATGGTTTAACAAGGGAAGATGCTTACAAAATTGTACAAACTGCTGCTATGCAGGTTTGGAATGATAAAGCAAAAAATCTCAAAGATGAATTGATAAAATCTGAAGAAGTATTATCCCATGTAAGTAAGAAGGACATTGAAGAATTATTTGATACTACAAGAATACTCTCCAACATAAATTATATTTTTAACAGATCTATATACGCTGGAAATTCATAGGATTTGATTTTTAGCATATAATAAAATCCATTCATCAAAATAATATTTAATTAGCATATTAAGTTTGTATTTTCCACAGAATCTTAGGTATAATTGTTTGAATAACAACTCACTTTAATTTTGGGATTATTAATTCAATTTTTATCATGCTGAATTAACATTATTTTGATGTTTAATTAATTGTGAAAATAAATTACAAATATTTCGTCGCGTTTATGAAATTAACGATTGTTTTAATTATCTCTTTTATCGGAGTGAATCTTTATTTTGCGGAAACAGTACAAAATAATACTGTTATAACAGATGATTTAGATACTCTTAAAAGCTTAGAACCCAAAGGCTACTATGCTCTTGAAGGTCAATTAATTAATACGCTTTTATCCAGATATCATTATAATAAATATGATTTAAACGATTCTCTTTCTTCTGTGATATTAGACCGCTTCTTAAAATCACTTGATTACAGAAAGGATTATTTTACCCGGATAGATATTCAATCATTTGAGAAGTACAGATTTGAATTAGATGATGAGATAAAATCGGGAAATATAGAACCATTCTATAAGATGTTTAATATTTACATGTTCCGAATGCGTGATCGTATAAGTTATATAGATACACTATTAAAGAAGGAGTTCGATTATTCGATAGATGAAAAATATTTTATCATCAGAGAAAATGCCTCGTGGGCTGAATCTGTGGACGAATTAAATGATTTATGGCGTAAGAAGATTAAAAACGACGCACTAAATCTGAAATTAAACGGCAAAGATTGGGAAGCAATTAAAAATAATTTAGAAAAGAGATATAATAATTATGTAAGACTGCTTAAGCAATTTAATTCTGAAGACGTTTTTCAGATAGCCATGAACTCTTTCACACAATCAATTGATCCTCACACTAATTACCTAACTCCAATTACATCTGATAATTTTAAAATTGATATGAGTTTATCACTCGAGGGTATAGGCGCAAGACTTCAAAATGATAACGGATATACAAAAATTGTAGAAATAATTCCCGGGGGTCCCGCATTTAAATCGAAGAAACTTCATGTTAATGATAGAATTGTTGCGGTAGCTCAGGGTGAAGACGAAGATTTTGTTGACGTAATTGGCTGGCGGATTACAGATGTAGTTCAATTAATTCGCGGACCTAAAGATTCAATAGTTAGATTACAGATAATTTCTTCAGATAAAAATCTTAATTCTGAGCCGGTAGAGATCATTCTTGTAAGAGATAAAATTAAATTAGAAGACCAGTCTGCTAAAAGTACTACTTTGGATATTATGAGTAACGGCAAGCCATATAAATTTGGTGTTATAACCATTCCCAAATTTTATATTGATTTTGAGGGTCAGCGATTGGGAGAAAAGGAATTTAAAAGTACTTCTCGAGATGTAAAAAGATTGATTGAAAAACTGGAAAAAGAAAATGTTGACGGTGTTATTATTGATTTGCGTAATGACGGCGGAGGTTCGCTGGAAGAAGCTGTGCAAGTTACAGGCTTATTCATCAAGGAAGGACCTGTAGTTCAGGTAAGGGATATGAACGGAAGAATTGTTGTTGATAAAGATGATGATCCGCATTTAGCCTATGATGGTCCTCTGGCTATTTTAGTAAATCGTTTTAGTGCTTCGGCATCAGAAATATTTACCGGGGCAATACAAAATTACGGCAGAGGCATCATTATCGGTGAAAATACTTATGGTAAAGGAACGGTTCAAAATCTAATTGATCTGAACAGATTAACTTCCACGAAAGATTATAAACTTGGACAGGTTAAATTAACTATTGCAAAATATTATAGAATAGATGGCAGCAGTACACAGCGAGTTGGAGTTATTCCTGATATCCAATTTCCCTCTTTTATTGATGCTGCAGATTTTGGAGAAAGCAGTGAACCAAGTGCTTTAAAATGGGATAAAATTGATCCGTTAGTTTATGAACTATATTCGGATCTTTCAATTCTTCTGCCGAAGCTAAAGAAGCTTTCTTACCAGAGAATAAAATCAAGTTTTGAATTCGACTACATAATGGAAGAAATAACTGAGTACAAAGAATCTTTAAATGATAATTTTATTTCTCTAAATGAAGAAGTAAGAAGGAAGGAAAAAGAAGAGCGTGAAGAAAAAAGATTTATACGTGAAAATGAAAGAAGAAAAATTAAAGGTTTGAAACTGTTAGCAAAAGGTGAGACACCGGCAGATGATGAAACTGATAATGTTGATCCTTATCTAAATGAAAGTGCTAATATTTTAGCTGACCTGATTACACTCTCAATCGGCTAAGTTTAACTCATTATTTCTTTAAGTAATAATTCTCCTGCAAGTGGTAATATAGTTTCATCATATGAAAAATCAAATTCATTAGAAATCATATAAGCAACAGGTCTGTATAATGGTTGAGAATAATTTACAAAATCAGCCATTAATTCTTCTACACCCTTGTCAAGAAGAAGAAGAGGTGTTGATCTCATAAGATTTATTTTAAGTGATTGAACAGGCTCATTGTCTTGCCAATCCCATTTCATATCATATAAATAAATATTCACAACTAATTTCTTATTGTCAATTAATGAAAAATAACCTTTCCCTTTATAGTTTGCATCGTTGTCTAATTCTGAAATTTTCATATTGTTTTCTGTAAAATCTCTCAGGATAAGCCCCTCTTGCATTACAGGTCTGTTTAATTTAAGCGCCCACGCAACAAAAGTTAAAAGCTGATTTAATTGATTACTTACCTGTTTTGCTTTTTCGTAAACAACGTATCCGTTATTTACCCTTCTTGGTCTGGTTTCTTTTTCTAACCACCATTTGGATTCAAGGTTTTCCTGTAAAATTTCTTCCAGCTTATTATTAAGTTCGATCGATTCATTAAGATGCGGATATAATCTGTTCTTTCTGAAATTGGATTCCCATTCCTTCACTTTGCTGAGCAGCGTATATTGATTCATTTCCCAATCAGAATTGGAGGAAGTTAATTTCTTTACATCAAGTGTTGTCATTTATTTCTACTTATGATTGTTACTGTATTTGCCTCCTGCTTATCCAAAAGCTTGCCATAATTTTGAGTATCTTTTCCGAAACAATCATTTATTGAATTGAAACACATTTAAGAAATTATTTCATGTCATATTAGTTCGGTTAGGTAATTATAACTTGGAGAGAAATGTTCTATGTATAGATTTGAGAAATGTTAGGCAGAACTATATGGGAGGATGTAAAAAAGGGAACGGAAAAAATACCGTTCCCATTAACAATAAGTATGAATAAAAAACTAAATATGGAATTTTATTCCTTGCGCAAGTGGAAGATCGGTTCCAAAATTAATAGTGTTTGTTTGTCTTCTCATGTAAGCTTTCCAGGCATCTGATCCGGATTCGCGTCCGCCGCCGGTTTCTTTTTCTCCTCCAAAGGCGCCGCCAATTTCAGCACCCGATGTTCCTATATTTACATTAGCAATACCGCAATCTGAACCATTTACCGAGAGAAATATTTCAGCTTCTCTCAAATTATTAGTAAAGATCGCTGAAGATAATCCCTGAACAACTCCGTTCTGTAATTTAATTGCGTTATCAACATTGCCCTTATATTTTATTAAATAGAGGATAGGAGCAAAAGTTTCTTCCTGTACAATTGCGTAATGATTTTTAACTTCAGCAATTGCAGGCTCTACATAGCAACCGGAACCATATCCCCTGCCAGAGAATACCTTACCACCGTGTATTACTTTTCCACCTTCTTTTTTAATCTGCTGCAAAGCATCTGAAAATGTTTTAACAGCAGCAACATCTATTAATGGCCCCACGTGATTGTTCTGATTTAATGGATTACCAATCTTCAAACTTTTATATGCCTTTAACAATGAAGATCTTACTTTATGATAGATCGATTCATGAATAATTACTCTTCTGGTGGATGTACATCTCTGTCCTGCAGTACCAACAGCACCAAAAACAATTGCTGTTATTGCTGTTTTCAGATCAGCATCAGGTGTAACTATAATTGCATTATTTCCACCCAGTTCGAGTATTATTTTACCAAATCTCTTTGAAACAACTTGTGCTGCATGTCTTCCTACATTTGTAGAACCTGTGATTGATAACAATGAGATTCTTTTATCATTTAGTATTTTTTCTCCTATTGTTGATCCCCTGCCAATTACCAGATTAAAAATACCTTCAGGTAATTTATTTTCTTTCAATACTTCTTCTATAATATTTTGTATTGCTATCGCTGAGAGTGGTACTTTAGAAGATGGTTTCCATAGATTTACATCACCGCAAACGGCAGCTAACATAGCATTCCATGCCCAAACTGCTACCGGAAAATTAAAAGAAGAAATTGTTGATACAATTCCCAGCGGATGATATTGATCGTACATTCGGTGCATAGGTCTTTCGGATTGCATTGTGTAACCATAAAGCTGGCGTGACTGTCCTACAGCAAAATCACAAATGTCTATCATTTCCTGAACTTCACCCAATCCCTCCTGCAGTGATTTTCCCATTTCATACGAGACTAAAGTACCAAGCGGTTCTTTATATTTTCGCAATTTCAATCCTATCTGTCTTACAATTTCTCCCCTTCGGGGTGCGGGCACATCACGCCAGTATTTAAATGCTTTTTGTGCAATAGTTATAACTGTATCCAAATCCTTTTCAGATGACTGATATACTGAAGCAATATATTTTCCGTTTACAGGTGAGTTTATTTTTAGCTCACCTTTATTTTTAGATTTATTCCATTTTGTACCTGTTGAAGAGCCATAATTCATCTCTTTAATACCAAGCATTTTAAGGAAGTCCATTTTAATCTCCGTTAAATAAGTTTATTGTTCATTTACTTTTTGTAGAATTGATGCAATAGTTATCATTTCCATTTTTTTTTCAATATCAATCTGGATCTCGGTAAAAAGATCAAGAAAAAAATTATTTGTTTTAATTGCTCTTCATACTTACTTCCCAAATCCTTTTTAACATCCAGGAAAAATGCTTTTCTATCTTCAATTGCATAGTAAACCTTTTGAAGATGAAGTTCTGAGAGATTCTTTTTCAAAACGAATCCACCGCTCATTCCAAAGGCACTTTCAACGATATCGTTTTTCACAAGCATGGATAATATTTTGCGCAATTTGATGCATTAATTCCTGTATCTGACGATATTTTTGCACTCGTTAGAGGTTGAGGATATGCCGTACTAACAGAGCAGATTGCTTTAACAGCAGTGGAAAGTTTGTTGAAGCCGACATTTTAATATAATTGTTACAGTTAGTGTAACAAAGATAATTAAAATGTATAATATTTTGAAATAATCATATTATTATATGGCTCAGATTTTGAACTTGGAAAACAATATTCAATTATTTAGATTTTCGAAGATTTTATTTTCCGCTTAGTGCGATGAACATAAAAGATAAAAAAAGTTATCTTAATTATAATACTTCATTACTTAGTTATTTCGTTTCCAATTTCGAAAACGTCTTTAAAACCACTCTGCTTATACCTACTTCTGCGTAAAAAATTTTATTAACAAATTTCTTAATATGAATATAAGGCATTACAGATGTTTAAAAATACACTATCCCCTGTTGAACAAATCCATAAAATCATTGGTAAGTATATGCTGGCTGACGGCTTTGATTTAATAGTTGATCTAAATAAAAGCCATGGCGCTAAATTTATAGATGAAAAAACCGGGAACGAATACATTGATTTCTTCACTTTTTTTGGTTCATCCCCATTAGGTTTTAATCATCCAAAGCTAAACTCTCCTGAAGTAAAAGAAGTTCTGGGGCGTGCTGCTGTTAATAAACCATCAAACTCCGATGTTTATTCATCTTATATGGCTGATTTTGTGGAAACATTTGGGAATATTGCTAAACCTGATTATATGAAATATATATTTTTTGTTTCGGGTGGATCTCTGGCAGTTGAAAATGGATTAAAGGTAGCATTTGATTGGAAGGTGAGGAAAAATTTTAAAAAAGGTATTAAAGAAGAAAAAGGTCATCAGGTTATTCATTTTAAAGAAGCATTTCATGGTAGGAGCGGATATACACTTTCATTAACGAATACGGATCCTGTTAAGGTTAAATATTTTCCCAAATTCGAATGGCCTAGAATAACAAATCCAAAAATATCTTTTCCTATAAATGAAAATATAGAAAATATTATTGCACAGGAAAATAAAGCAATTGAAGAAATTAAAGAAGCGATAAAAGAAAACCCTGATGATATTGCCGTAATTATTATCGAACCTATTCAGGCAGAAGGTGGTGATAATTTTTTCAGAAAAGAATTTTTTCAGAACCTGAGAACAATTGCAGATGAAAATGATATTCTACTGATGTTTGATGAAGTACAAACCGGATTTGGATTAACAGGTAAATTTTGGGCTGCTGATCATTATGTAAAACCTGATATAATTTCATTTGGAAAAAAAGCACAAGTGTGCGGAATAATGGTTTCCGAAAGAGTTGATGAGGTGAAAGATAATTGTTTTCATGTTTCCAGCAGGATCAACTCTACCTGGGGTGGTAATTTAATTGATATGGTTAGATCAAAATATATTATGGAAGTGATGAGAGATGAGAATTTAGTCCATAATTCTAATGTGAGAGGCAAATATTTATTGAACCGATTGGAGGAGATTCAATTACAATTTCCGGAACTTGTCAGCAATGCCAGAGGTTTAGGTTTAATGTGTTCATTCGATTTACCGGATGGTGATAAGCGTGACAATGTTAGAAAATTTTGTTACGAAAATAAATTACTAATTCTCGGCTGCGGTAAAAAAACAATCAGATTCAGACCACCTTTAAATATCACGAATGATGAGTTAGATGAGGGCTTGCAGGTTATTGAAAAAGTTCTCAAATTAATGATGGCTAATAATTAACAAGGGTTGTACTTCTTACAAAGAACGGCTCCAGTGGTTGGAGCCGTTTCCATTTTAAAGTATTTTAGTATTAATGAACGGCAAGCTTTACATAGTAAGCACACCAATTGGTAATCTTAAAGATATCACTTTTCGTGCACTCGAAACATTAGAAAAGGTTGAATTTATCCTGTGTGAGGATACACGAATAACTTCCAGACTTTTGAAACATTATAACATTTCTAAGAAACTTATATCATTTAATGCAGTAAGCGAGAAGAAGAAAATTCCAATTGTAATTAAGAGAATTAAATCCGGTGATAATTGTGCATTAGTTTCAGATGCAGGAACACCTGCAATTTCAGATCCGGGAGTAAGATTAATCTCTGAAGCAATTAAAGAACAAATTGATGTTGTACCTATTCCGGGAACTTCAGCAGTAATTACCGCACTTACAATCAGTGGATTACCAACAGATTCATTCATCTTCGAAGGATTCCTTCCGCAAAAAAAAGGAAGACAAAAAAAACTTAAGGAATTAGCGGAAGAGAAAAGAACTATTATTCTTTACGAATCCACCTATAGAATTAAAAAACTGGTTGATGAATTAGCTGAATATCTACCGGATAGATATATTGTTGTTTGCCGCGAACTAACAAAAAAATTTGAAGAAACCTGGCGCGGTTATCCGAATGAAATTAAAGAAGTTATTGATGAGAAAATATCTAAAGGCGAATTTGTGATCGTAATAGCACCTAATAATTGGAAGATATAGGATACATTGCTGCTTTGTGGTAAATAAATCAAGTAATTATATTAGAGAATTAACACAAAGTAATTCAATTCTCACTATCATAAGGAATTAAAGACTTTACGTTATATCCTTTAAATTTATCCCTTCCATTTAAAAAGGTCAGTTCTATTATAAAAGATAGCTGAACAACTTCCCCACCAAGTTTTTCAATTAATTTTATCACTGCTTCAGCGGTACCCCCGGTTGCAAGAAGATCATCGTGAATCAACACTTTATCTCCTTTGCTTATCGCATCTTTATGAATTTCAATTTTGTCTTCACCATATTCCAACTGATAGGTTTCAGACTCAGTTTCAGCAGGCAGTTTTCCCGGTTTACGCGCAAGGATAAATCCAACATCAAGTTTTTGCGCAAGCAAAGAACCGAATATAAATCCCCGGGATTCTATTCCAACAACCTTATCGATTTTGATTCCATTTGATAATGACAGCAATGCTTTTAATGTATGGTTTATTGCATCCGGGTCTTTGAGTAAGGTTGTGATATCCCTAAACATTATTCCCTTTACCGGGAAATCCTTTATGCTCCTGATATATTTTTTTAAATCTTCAGACATTGCTATACCTATTTCTTAAGAAATGATTCAATTCCCCTTTTAAAATCTTCAGATGATCTGCTGATAGTGTTCAATCTAATACAATAATTAACTGCGTCATCAACAGAGAGACCAGACACAGAATCGATCATTGATTTTGTTTCTTTAACACTAAAAACAGAGTTGAGCCGGATATTAGAAGCGACTTCTATTGCTCCATCTAACACATTATTATAAAGATAGTTAGCAAATCCTATTTCATAAGCACGTTTGCCATTAATAATTTCTCCTGTCAGAAGCAATTGTCTTGCAATTCCCTCTCCAATCTTTTTAATTACAAAAATAGATACTATCGCAGGTAAAAATCCAATCTTCACTTCGGAATATCCAAACCTGGAATGATCTTCATTTGCTACAATTAAATCACAAACAGATGCCAAACCGCATCCTCCGGCAATTGCTGCTCCGTTAACAGCGGCTATCGTTGGTTTTGGGAATTTATAGATCATCAAAAACAATTCAGCTAAATCTTCAGAATCTTTTTCATTTTTTATTGATGAGAAATTTCTTAATTCATTTAGATAAGTAAGGTCAGCTCCCGCACAAAATGCTTTACCCTCGCCTGTTATTATCAAAACTTTAACATTGTCATCATGACGGATTTCATTAAGTTTTTCTTTCATCTGTTTTACTAAATCCGGATGAAGTGCATTGCGTTTATCAGGACGATTTAATTTTATTATAGCAATATCATCTTTTACTGTGTAACTAATCATAAGTCTAAATTAAGCCTATTTTGCTACAGATAATTTTCATCAGCTAAAATAACTAACAATTAAATAAATCTGAATATAAGTTGAAATAAATGCAAATATTCCGCCCGCCATCACCTGACTGAAACTATGACATTTAAGCTGTATTCTTGACCATCCAACCAAAACTACAATAACTAAAAACACTAAGGTTACCGGACCAAATAAAAAAAATAAAGCAGCCAACGGACCTGCAGCACCCATTGTATGAGCGCTTATCTTCCAGTTCTTGTTAATAATTATTGCTATCAAAGTGTTTGAAATATAACAAAACCAAAATGCTATTGAAACCATATTAATTTTAAAAGCAACAAGTATTAATAAACCAACAATAAAGAAAATTACAGAAATAGACATCGGTACAGTTCTTTCCTCTTTTATCGAAGCATCCAGGTCAATGATCTTTCCTTTTTTCCGGTAATATAAAAACAAAACTATGGGAGAAATAAAACCAAATATTAATGCAACTAATATTGTAATATATCTCTGTGCAGGTTCGGTTTCCAAATGAAAGGCAAATAATGTAAAAATAATTATTATAAATGAAGGCGGAACAAATATGGTTGATATAATGCGGGCGAGTTTATTTTTTCGGTTCTGCAACAGAATATTGGATACTTAAATAATTAAATAGTGCTTTATCAGAAATTATGAATAATAAATTTACGCTGGCGATTCCTCCTGATAACTTTTAAGAGATTCTAAGTATTTTAAAAGTGATTCTTCAACTCCTGTGTAATTTGTATACTGCATTAAATCTGAACGCACTCTGGATGCGCCGTATAAGCCTTTTAAATAACCGGAATAAAATTTTCTATGCTCTAATACTGCCCGCATTTCTCCTTTTACATTAATTGATAAGTTCAGATGACGAAGACAACTTTTAATTTTCAACTCTTCATCAATTACAGTGGTAATTTTACCGGTCTGCATTAACTCTTTTGCTTCCAAAAATATCCAGGGGTTTCCTATTGCACCTCGTGCAATCATTACAGCATCAGCACCTGTTTCATCAAAGGCTTTTTTAACATCATATGCATTGAGAACATTGCCGTTTAGAAATACGGGGATATTAACAACCTCTTTTATTTTTGGTATCCATTCCCACTCTGCATCGCCCTTGTGTCCCATCTTTCTCGTTCGGCAATGAACTGTTAGCGCAGCTGCTCCTGCATCTTCCATTCTTTTTGCAACTTCCAGTATTTTAATGCTTTCATGATCCCAGCCCAATCTTGTTTTAACAGTAACAGGAATTTTAGTGCTCTTAATAACTGCTTCAACTAATTCCTGCATATAAGGAGGATCTTTTAACAGTGCTGAACCTGCACCCTGTCCAACAACATTTTTTACCCAGCATCCCGCATTAATATCTATCAGATCGGGATTTTCTGCTTCTGCAATTTTAGCAGCACCAACCATCGATTCTATATTTGCACCGTAGATTTGAATACCAACCGGATGCTCTTCATCAATTATTTTTAATTTTTTATGTGTCTTAACATTTGCTCGTACTAATCCCTCAGAATTTACAAACTCAGTGTAAACTAAATCAGCTCCTAGCTCTTTACATACTAACCTGAAAGATATATCTGTCACATCTTCCATAGGTGCAAGGAGGATTGCTTTTTCTATTTCTATTTTACCGATTTTTAGCATTTATAATTTTTTATTCGTTTTTTAGATATGCCATATCTTAAAGATATGGCATATCTTTTATACAAAGATAGTTATTTAAGGAATAAACGGGAAAGTGATACAATCTAATGTTAGAAAACTTCCATCGAGTTGATTATTTATGGTTTTTTAAATACTCTAGTTCTTAACGGAAATACAAATTCATCATCTTTAATCAGAAATTTAATTCTATAGTTTTCAAATGAGCTTTGAAGTTTTATGTATAAAGAATGCATAGCAAAAAAATTACTTTTAACAATAAAATAATAATATCCTTCTGTTTGATCTATAAAATTGAGCCTTAATAGAATTGAATCCTGTGTGTCTAAAAGATTTATTTGAATATTCTTTGCATTAGAAAGTTGATAAATGAATTTTTGATTTATGCTGGGTGGTGAAAATGGATTAGGATATTCTACTCTGTAAAAAGAAGTATCAAGTGGGATATTTATAAAAATTGTGAAAGCAACATATTTGCTTTTTAGTTGATTTGTACTAACAGTTTTTCCAACATAGAATAATTTGTAATCCTCGGTATCGCTTATGAGTGAATCCTTAGAATAAGTTAGGTTGGAATAGTTTATTAAAAATAACATCGTACAAAAAAATATTTTAATATTTATCATTTGACAAAGAGATTTTATTATTTTTTTTAGGTTATATTAAATACTATTTCAATCTTATTCAATGATAATCTTCACAGGAGGAATCTAAAAAGCAAAGAATTAAGTTACAATAAAAAAGATTAATCATTAAACATTATTCTTTTAGGTATATAAAAAACCGTAACAATAAATATTATTAATGTAAATGCTGCGCCTGTTAAAAATGGATAAGGATAACCGAGAAACTCAAACGCGAATCCTCCCCAAAGCGGACCAAGTACACGAGCAAAAGCAGAGACCGATTGATTAACGCCTAATGTAACTCCCTGCTCTGTTTCAGGTGTTACTTCCGAAATAAGACTTAAAACTGTTGGTTGGAATATTCCTGTTCCAATGGAAAGAAAAATACAAATGATTGCCAATCCTAGAAAGGATACGCCAAACGGTATTAATGCCAGTGCAATCATAATTAAAAATGATCCGATTTTGAGAATTGTTTTCCTGTCTACGGCTTTACTTATTCTACCAATCAATCCTCCCTGTACTATTGCTGAGGTAAAGCCTAATATTGTAAACATAAAACCATTTTGCATATCGGAAAAACCATAAACCTGCAATCCAAGTAAGGCGAATGTTCCATAAATATTAGCAAAAGAAAATGTTAACACAAAAAATAATAATATAAGTATTACCCGTTCCGGTTTTGCAAATACATTTTTAAAACCATCAACATCAAGTAGCTTTCGATTAATATCAGTTGATACAGCCCTATTTAAATTTGATTCCGGTAATAAAATTATGGTTACAAAAAACGCAAGCATTGAGAACGATGCTGAAGCAAAACCAGTGATCATATAACCATAGCTTGATAGAATACCTCCCATAAAAGGACCAAATACAAAACCTAAACCAAAAGCTGCTCCAATCATCCCCATCCCTTTAGTTCTATCTTCTTTTGTAGTTACATCAGCTACATATGCCTGGGCAACCGAAATACTGCTTCCACCAATACCTGCTACAATCCGCGATAATAAGAGAACAATATATGAAGTAGTAAAAGCGAAAATTATATAACCAATTGAATTAATAAAAAGACTGATAACTATTAAAGGTTTTCTTCCATATTTATCGGATAATCTTCCCAGAATCGGATTGAATAAAAGCTGGACAAATGAATAAATTGCAACAACAATACCAATTGCTGTTTCGTCTACAAGAAGTTCTTTCTTCGCAAATGTTGGAAGAATGGGGATGAGTATTCCAAATCCAAGCAAGTCAATAAATACGGTTAAAAATATTAAACTAAGTGCGGATTTTTTTTTCAATAAATAATTTCTATTTAATAGCTGTTGATAAAGATGGGGAAATTAGAACATACAAATATACGAAGAAAGGATACTATTAATTCCTATGGTGAGATTAAATCTTTTTTACTTTTAAATTTAGTAATGATATACTTTGTATCCTCAAATGCCTGGTGCATCTTTTCTTTATCCGTATTACTTAAATATGAGTAAATGGAATCATCATAAGATTTATTTGCATGCAAAATAATATACTCTTTTCCTTTTTTAGTATTTCCTTTAAATACCCATGTTGGAATATAACTGACATTGCTTAGGTAAACGGAATCTCTTTTAAGATCCTTTGAAATACTTATATTAAGAATTACTCCCGCATCGGAAAAACGCCACCTTTGATTTGAAATAAAATTTCCCAACGAGTAAGCCACAAATCCCGTGTCAAGCGATCCGCCATTTGTTTTAAAATAATTAACCGGTTGAACCACGTGCGGATGACTGCCGATAATTATATCAGCACCTGCTTTGATTGTATGGTCTATAACATCTCTTTGGTATATGTTCGGTTCACGCTCATATTCTTCACCAAAGTGATAGAAGACGAGAACAATGTCCGCCCCTTCATATTTAGCTTTATTAATATCCTCCTCGATTAAATTAAAATCAATTAAATTGATGACATAATTTTCGCCGCTCGGAATAAGTACTCCATTTGTCCCGTACGAATAGGCAATAACAGCAAGATGAATACCATTGATGTTATAAATCCTAATTGAATCACGATCATTTTGTGATAAATAAGTCCCGGTATGATCTAATCCAAATTCATCCATTTTTTCTATGGTTCTGTCAACTCCATCTATTCCCTGATCAAGAGCATGATTGTTTGCGGTTACAAGTAAATCGAAACCTGCTCCGTATATAGCTTCAAGAAAATCATCCGGCGCATTGAAAAACGGATATCCGCTATAACCTTTTTCTTTACCTGCTAAAACTGTTTCCAGATTACCAATTGTAAAATTTGCAGAACTTAAATGTTCTTTAACTTCACTAAATACACCATTAAAATCAAAGCTGTCCTTTTCAACATATGCATAATTAATTTGAACAGAATGACACATTAAATCGCCAACAATTGTAATTGTAGCTGTTGAAATAGAATCTCCTTTATCAATATTATTCTTTTCGGTCTTTACCTCAGTAATGGTTGTATAGAGAGGTGAAAAATAATAGTAGCTAACGATTGATATAATTATGAAGAGAAATGTTTGTACGAAGGTTTTCATCTGTTAATCGTAACTAAAAATTTTATGTGTAAATATTGTAATTTCAAAGTAATTCAAAATAAAATCTATTATCATAAATAATACGCATTGGAAAAGACTTTTATATAAAAAAATAAGGCTGAATTAAATTATAACCCAGCCTTTAATAAAACAGTTTAATAAACTGAATTATGCTCCGCCGCTCTTTGCAGCCTTTCTTTGAACTTTCACTTCTTGCACATTTTTCCTTACATCCTGGCACATTTTACGCAATTCACTCAATCCTTTTCTTACACGAGTTCCAGCTGCTGCCTGTCCTTTTTCATAGAATTTATGAAAATCGGTTTCGAGGCTCTGTACGTAATCAACAAGTTTTTGAAATTGATCCATTATTCCCTCCCTATTTGGGTTAGTGATAGTGTTAATTAGAATTTTCCAGAACTAATTCTGCAATATCTTTAACTTCTACTTGTTCTACTTTTTCAAAGTGCTTCACACCGTCTGTTAACATAGTCATGCAAAACGGGCAAGCAGTAGCTATTTTTTCTGCACCGGTAGCCAGTGCTTCTTTTGTTCTTTCAATATTTATTCTTCCACCTTCTTCATCCTCAAGAAACATTCTGCCACCCCCGGCGCCGCAGCAAAGTCCTTTGTCTCTACTTCTTTCCATTTCAAGATAATCAAATCCATTCACATTTTTAAGCGAATTCCGGGGTGAATTGTAAATTTTATTATATCTGCCCAAATAACATGAATCGTGATATGTTATCTTTACTTTCTTATCATTATCCTTAAACTGTATTCTGCCATCACTTGTAATTTCTTCAATTAACTCACTATGATGTAAAACTTGAAAATTTCCTCCAAACTGCTTGTATTCATTCTTTAGAGAATGAAAACAGTGAGGGCAGGCAGTAACGATTTTCTTTACACTATAATTGTTTAATGTTTTAATATTTTCCTTCATTAATGTTTGCGCCAAATATTCATTTCCAAGCCTTCTGGCGGTGTCGCCGTTGCATTTTTCCTCAGTTCCTAATATTCTAAAGTCAATATTCGCTTTTTGCATCAATTTTGCAAATGATTGGGAAACTTTTTTATATCTTTCATCGAACGAACCGGCACATCCAACCCAGAATAATATTTCTCCATTAGGGTCTTCTGCCATTGTTTTTATGTTTAAATCCTCCGCCCAATTAGCTCTATCAGCCTGATTAAAAACCCAGGGTGTGAAATTAGTTTCTAAGCTTTTAAATACATTATTAAGACTTGCAGGAAACTCAGACTCTGTTAAAACCAGGTCTCTTCTCATATCTACAATTGAATCAACATGTTCGATCATAACCGGACATTCCTCTACACAAGCCATACACGTTGTACATTGCCAAAGAACTTTGTCTTCAATATAATCGTGTACTAAAGTTTTTTCGAACTGTTCTCCTTCAGTTATTCCATCAGCCAATAATGGTGCTTTATCTTTCGTCCTCTTTCTTATATTAACTAATATGTTTCTTGGTGAAAGTGATTTGCCTACAATATTTGCGGGACAAACAGCATCACATCTTCCACATTCGGTACATGAATAACCATCTAAAATTTGTTTCCACGAAAGTTGATCGATATCTGCCGCACCAAAATATTCGGCATCTTCATCTTCCAAATCCAAAGGTTTTAGTGTATTTCTTATGTCATCAAGATTGGCAAAAAATACATTTGGAACAGCTGCTAAAACATGAAGATGTTTTGAATATGGAAGAAAATTTAAAAATCCGAAAATGAGCAAAATATGACTCCACCAGAATAATTCGAAAGCGAATGCAGCCGTATCCTGCGAAGAGAAAAGTGAACTAAATGCAAACGAAACAGGTCTTAATTCAAAATCATGATATCGAAAATTATTCAATGCTATAGAAGCAGCATTCTGTCCGTACATCGCAAGAACAATAAAAAGAATAAGCACTAATATCACAGCAGCATCAATTTCAGATTTTACATCCAATTGTAATCTTGGAATCTTAATAATAAATCTTCTGAAAAGCGCAAATAGAACGGAGACAATTACAAGTATGCCAAAAATATCTGAAACCAAAGTAATTACAGTGTAAAGCGAGCCCAAAAATTCCCAGGTAAAAGGAGAGAAAAAGCCCTGAATTATTGTTTCAATTACTACAAAAAGAAACAGTACAAATCCCCAAAATATAAGGAAATGGATGCTTCCTGCTAAAGGTTCCCTTAGCAGTATTGATTGCCCGAAAACAACGGTAATTACACGTTTAATTCTTTGCCACGGCTTATCAAATCTATCATCTTTCTTTTTTGCAACGAGCATATAACGAATAAGATTTCTGCTGCTGTATGCAAAAAATGCAGTGACGGCAATAAAAATTAAAATGAAGATGATGTTTTTTGTTTCCATTTTTTTATAATATTATAATTATTTACAAAAAGTGTTAAGGCAGAGTTTCAAATTTTTTAGCTATACTAAAATAAATTGATGCTGCAGTAAACACTTTTACAACCATCCAAATGGAAAATATTGCAGCGCCGACGGTTACTGCATCAGATAAATTTTGTAAATAAAATATATTTAAAAACAATGTTCCCGAAATGATGATAAATAAATTTCCGGCAAACATAGAAAGAACAACACTATAATATTTTTTATTTTTCGGTACAAGGTAACCAACTAAAAATGCCGCAGCCGGAAATGCAAGTAAATATCCACCGGTTGGACCGAGAAGTCTTGCAAAACCATATAAGCCATCAGGAGTATGTGCAAATATTGGCAAACCGATTGCACCTAAGCTTAAATAAATTAACTGACTATACGCTCCGTTTTTAGCACCTAAAAGCGCACCTGCTAATAGCACCATCATTGTTTGTAATGTAAACGGAATGGGTTGTACTGGAATTGTGATTTGCGCAGCAACAGCAGTTAAAAAAGTAAATGATAATATCCAAAATACTTGAGATGTTCTTAATAGTAAAAACAGATTTACAATAGTATTTGACTTAACGTTTAATTTGGTTGTCATTTTTTCCTCAATTCAAATTTGTATTAAAAAAGATGCTGGTTTCTTCTAATAAAAAATCAAACTTTTTATTGCTGCCTTCAAAGGGGTGTTTCACATCAAATGTATGACCTGTAGCCGGTACTGCTAATAGATCTGTCTTATTTTTATTTGACCAGCTAAACAGCGTTTCAGCTTCTTTGAATGGTACTGCCAGGTCGTTCTCTGCATGACAGATTAATAATGGTTTATTCAAATTTTTTACTGCATGTTCGATGTTCAAAGTTCCGTCTTTATTTTCTTCAATATCTTCTAATAGAGATATGTTCAATCTCATTGTCTGTTTTGTTCTTGTATTAAGAATTTCAGTGTAACCCTTTTCTCGCCATACATTTTTTTGTCTGTCTGTATATCTATCAAAATAAGAGACTGTTGCCCACGTGCAAATTGCTTTTATTTCTTCGCTCTTCGATCCAGCTAAAAGTGATATTGCTCCTCCCCTGCTGTGCCCCAGTAGCCCTATTCCTTTACCTGAGGGGTTGCCAAAAAAACCAAAATTATATGCTTGAAAAAGATCATTAAGTTCGGATATTTCTAAGGAAAAATTATTTTCAGCAAATTTATCAGGCTCATCAAAATCAGTTAGATTCGCTCCTACGCCATTGTGCGAAAAATTGAAAGTAAGAACAAAATATCCTTGTTTTGAAAAGTACTCGCCTATATATGGTACAAAACCCCAATCCTTAAAACCCTTAAAACCATGGACAAAAATTAAACATGGAGCAATTTCTAAATGCTCAATACCAAACGCAGTAATTCTAAGAATGTGGTCATTTTGTACATTTAAAATAAAATCGTCACTCATGTAAATCAAATATGCTTAATAATGAAAGAAAAGTCAAGATTTTTAGTAAAAATTAAACTTTATCATTTGTGAAAGATTTGAAGTAGTCCGCAGTTTTTCTAATTTTGTTAGTTATAATTTTCATATTAATCCTCTATTCAATGTTTAATAATAGTCTCTTAGTTATCCCGTCAATCGATATTAAGCAAGGGAAAACAGTACGTGTTGTACACGGTATTCCTGAATTGAATTGTGAACAATATGGTGATGACCCTGTTGATATGGCAAGGATTTGGCGTACTGAAAACGCTAAGTTAATTCATATAGTAGATTTTGACGGCGCTCACGATCATTCCAAAAGAAATTTTGAAGTAGTGAAAGAAATTTGTTCTTCTATCGTAATTCCAGTTGAGTTTGCAGGTGGTATCAGAAATTATGAAGATGCTATTCAGATAATGCAAACCGGAATATCTCGTATGGCAATAAACACGATGGCAATAGAAAACAGAAAAGATTTTATTAAAGTTTTTGAAAAATTTGGTCCGGCAAAAATTTGTATTTCCTTGGATATAAAAAATGATGAATTGATTATTCGTGGCAGAAGTGAAAATTCTGGAATTTCTTATTATGATTTTACAAAAGAAATGGTGGAGATTGGAATTAACAGGTTTTTGGTTTGCGACATTTCACGGAATGGAACTTTAGAGGGACCAAACATTGAGCTATCAAAAAAGATTGCTGAAATAACCGGTGCAAAAGTAACACACTCAGGCGGTATTCGTAATAAAGATGAGCTGAAAGATATTCAAAAGTTAATACCAATAGGGGTTGATTCGGTTATCATTGGAAGAGCACTTTATGAAAACAGATTCCCCTGCCAAAAATTATGGCGTGTTGCTGAGTCGGGATTATTTAATTAAATTATGGGTTAATCATGACAAATGAAAAAAACGAGACGGTTCGCAGTAGTTTCTGGTCAAACATCTTTAGCTATTCAACTGAGAAGACTGATCTGCAAATCTCATTACATTCAATTCCACTCTTTGCTTCTTTAAGTAAGAAGGATTTAACCCTTATCCTGAATATTATACATAACAGAAGCTATCTTTCCGGCGAGTATATATTTTATCAGGGTGATCCGGGAATAGGACTTTATATAGTAAGAGAAGGCGAAGTGAGAATACTAAGGGAAGATGAAAGTGGTAATGAAATATACCTTGCTACTTTTTTGAAGGGTGATTTTTTTGGTGAGCTTGCATTGGTGGATGGTGAGAAAAGATCCGCTTCGGCAATTGCAAAAACAGATGTTAGAGCTGCGGTTATTTTTAAACCTGATCTTGATGAGTTTATAGAAAAATATCCCAAAAAAGGTATAAAGATACTTAACGGAATATCTCATATAATGGCAAATAGATTAAGATCATTAAACGAAGATTACATTTCACTACAGTATAATAAATAATAGGGAGGGTAATATGGAACTTGACATAAAAAAAATCCTTGTGCCGATCGACTTTTCAGATTATTCAAAGAGTGCATTAAACTATGCTGTTAGTTTTGCACAAAAGTTTGATGCTGAAATGACTTTAATTTATGTAGTTGAACCTGTTATATATCCTCCGGATTTCAGTATGGGACAAATAGCGATTCCATCAGTTAACACCGAATGGGATTTTAAGGCAAAAGAAGAAATAGATAGATTGGCTAAATCAAATATTCCGGCAAGTGTTAAGGTAAAAACTATAATTAAAACAGGTAAGCCTTTTATGGAAGTGATTGAAACTGCAGCAGATGAAGATACGGATCTAATTATTATTGCAACGCATGGTCATTCGGGTATGGAGCATATTTTGTTCGGAAGCACTGCAGAAAAAGTCGTGCGGAAAGCTCCCTGCCCTGTGCTAACTTTAAGAGAACCCAAAAAAGGATTTATATTTAAAGATGAGATGAAAAAAGCTTGAATGAATGTATGAGAAATGATTGATAATAATATAATCTTAAATTCATTAAATCAGCCAATCATTCAATCATACCAGGGAACAGGAAATTAAACTATTATGGGATGTGATGGAAACAGCAGCGTGATTCAGTTTTTTCTATCTATAACAAATTCAACCAGTGCTTCAAGTGCAATTTTACTCTGAGAATCCGGAAGAATGCTTAATGCTTCTTTAGCTTTATCCGAATAAGACTTTGCTCTTTCGAGAGCATAATTAATTCCACCATTCTCTCTTACAAATTGAATTACATCTTTTACGTTTTGTTTATTACTGCCATTCTTAATAATTTTCCGAATACGAGAAGCTTCTTTTGTAGAAACATTGTTCAATGAATAAATTAATGGCAATGTAAGTTTTTTTTCTTTTATATCCCCGCCCACAGGCTTTCCAATCATTTTTATTGTACCTTCATAATCCAAAATATCATCCTTTATCTGGAAAGCAACGCCGATTGATTGCCCAAAATGTTTCATTGCATTATGGTAATCGGAATTGTTTGTTGCACTCATGGCACCTATTTCGCAGCAAGTTTCCAGAAGCGATGCTGTTTTATCCGAGATAACTTTAAAATATGTTTCTTCATCAATATTCAGTTTTCTCGTTTTTTGTATTTGAAGAAGTTCACCTTCCGACATTCGCTTTACTGTGTTAGTAATAACTTCAAGAATATCATAATCCTTGCTTTCCATAGCAATCAATAATCCGCGTGAAAGAAGATAATCGCCCATCAGAACTGCAACCTTGTTCTTAAATAATGCATTGATTGACCAAACACCTCTGCGCTTATCAGCATTATCTACAACATCATCATGAACAAGTGTGGCTGTGTGCAATAGTTCCACCAATACCGCACCTCTGTAACTTCGGTCAGTAACACCCCCTGCAACTTTAGCAGACAGTAATACTAACAAGGGTCTGATCTTTTTGCCTTTCTGTCTGATAATATATCTTGCTACAAGATCTACCAGACTAACTTTTGAACGTATTGATTCTTTAAATAGATCATTGAAAATATCCAGTTCGGATTTGATTGGCTTGCTTATTTGTTTAGAATAACCTTTTATCACTTTTTCTTCATAGAGATTTTTGATATAAAAATACTTATTTCATATAAGAGAACCAATGGAACGCCGAGCATGATTTGTGATGCAGGATCCGGAGGTGTAAACATAGCAGAAAATATTAAAAGTAAAACGATCGCATATTTTCTATATTTTCTCATAAATGTCGGAGTTAAAATTCCTAATTTTGTTAGGAAGAACGAAAGCATGGGTAATTCAAAAACCAAACCGGCTCCAAGCATTAAACTGATAATAATGTTCATGTATTCATTTATTGCAAAGTTGTTTACAATATCTTCGGTGCCAAACTCGCTTACAAATTGTAAAGCAAGCGGAAGTATAACGAAGAACGCAAACACTACACCCGCTAAAAAACATATTGAAGTGAAAAACACCACACCAAAAATATATTTCTTTTCAGTCTTCTGAAGTGCCGGAGCAATAAATTTCCATAGCTGGTAAAATATATTTGGAAGACTTAAAATTATCCCGGCAATTACCGCTACCTGAATAAAAAGTATTAGCTGACCGAATGGTTTTAAGTTTTGTAATAATGTTCCCGCATCTTTTGCTGGTTTAAGTAAGATATAATTAACCAGCGGTTCAATAAAAATCCACGCTACAACAGCTCCAATAAAAATACCGATAACAGCATAAATCAAACGCCATCGTAATTCCTCGAGGTGATCGAGAAATGACATCTCACCTTCTTTTTTATCGATTTGATCGTCTATTAAATTTTCTGATGATGCCAATGTAATTATCCGGAATTATTTTAAATCCACATATAACGGAAAACCAATACAAAGTTCCTTTACATTAACTTTAAGATTTTCCAGTTTCTCTTCATTCTCCAAATTTATGATGGCTGTATTAATTAACTCAGCTATTCGTTCCATTTCTTCTTCTTTCATCCCACGGGTTGTTACCGCCGGTGTGCCTATCCTTATTCCGCTTGTAACGAAGGGACTTCTTTCATCAAACGGTACCATATTTTTATTAACTGTTATTCCTGCCATCTCTAAAGATTTCTCTGCTTGTTTTCCGCTTATATTTTTGTTTGATAAATCAATCAGCATAAGATGATTATCCGTTCCGCCTGATACAACATCAAATCCATATTCTATCAACTTATTGGATAGAGCTTTTGCATTTTTAATTATTTGTTTTGCATATTCTACAAAGTTATCAGATAGAACTTCGCTAAAAGCTACAGCCTTTGCCATAATTATGTGCATCAACGGTCCGCCCTGTATACCGGGCATAACTACACTATCATATAATTCAGACATCATTTTAACTCTGCCGCTTTTAGGAGCTTTAATTCCAAATGGGTTTTCTCTATCTTTCCCAACCAGAATTATCCCGCCTCTGGGACCACGTAAAGTTTTATGCGTAGTTGATGTTACTACATCGCAGTGCAGCAGCGGATTATTTAACAATCCTTTTGCAATTAGACCTGCCGGGTGAGCCATATCGCACATTAAAAATGCACCAACGGAATCTGCTATTTGTTTTAATTTTTCATAATCCCATTCTCTTGAATACGCACTTGCTCCAGCCACTATCATTTTTGGCTTTTCTTTATTAGCCAGATCTTCAATAATGTTGTAATCTAAATGCTTTGTTTCTTTGTTTAATTCGTATCCAACTGCATGATAAAGTTTCCCGGAAAAGTTTACCGGCGAACCGTGAGTTAGATGTCCCCCATGTGCGAGGCTAAGCCCCAGAAACTTATCTCCGGGTTTTAGTAAAGTCATAAAGACAGCCATATTTGCCTGAGAACCACTATGGGGTTGGACATTTACATATTCTGCTCCAAATATGTTTTTGAGTCTGTCCCTTGCAAGGTCTTCAGCCATATCAACAAATTCACATCCGCCGTAGTACCTCTTTCCGGGATACCCTTCAGCATACTTATTAGTAAGAATAGAACCAGCAGCTTCTAATACTGCCGGGCTAACAAAATTTTCAGATGCAATTAGTTCAAGTTTATTTTGCTGACGTTCAGTTTCTAACTGAAGCACGTTGTAAATCTCATTATCATTTTTTAAGTAGTTGTACATTATTCTATTTCCGCTTAGCAATTAATATTTTTTAATAAAACAAACAAAAGGTTCTTCAAAACAATTGAAGAACCTTTTATAAAACTAAATTACTTGAAATACACACTAAGGAACTGTTATGCTCTTTCCGATCCAACCTGGACAACCATCCGGAACAGGAATTACATCACCGGTTTTATAACCTCTGAAGAAATAATCTTCCTGTGTTGGAACAGAACTTGAAAGAGCATTCAGCCTACCCTGAGCTTGTTGGAGAGTAGGGTCCATCCTCCTGGCTTTTTTATAAG
>JADFPP010000012.1:0-29595 GCA_022562275.1 Bacteroidota bacterium | reverse complement strand
CACTGCAACAAACTCACGTAGGTGGGTAGAGTTTAGATTTCTGTTTTGTTTTCTAACACTAATTCCATCTAATGTTTTAGCATTAGATGTTGGTATCATGGACTTGGATTTCTCCATGCAACATCAGAAATGTCAGTTTCTAATCCCTTTCTATGATTTTTTAGTGATGTACGAATTTCTTTGAGTGATTTATCTGGTAAATAATTTTCTTTTCGAAATCCAAACCATCTTTGCATTGAGCAGCAGCTTTTTCATAAAGGTATCCTTCATAAAATATTGGTAAAGCCCAATCTCCACCAACTTCACTCGCTTTAAGGTAATTTCTTCTTGACAATGAATATTTGCCCTTATCACTGTAAACAATTCCTAAATTAAAATAATGTTCTTTGGAATCGGGATCCAGCTCAATCAATTTTAACAGTGCATTTTCGGCTTCGTTTAACTGATCCGTTTTTTGATATGCGGTTTGAAGTTGGTTCCAATAATTAATTGTTTCAGGTGCTTTAGAAACCAGGAATTCCAATCCCTCAATTGCTTGTTCATAATCCTCAGCTTTCATAGCCATTGATGAAAACTTCCAAGCCTTTGAAAGATCATCCTTATTATTAAGCCAATTTTTCTTTTTAAGCGCTACTAATTGTTCAATATTCTCAACAAGTCCCTCCAGTTCTGTAGACCACTGCTGAGTATCCGGTTCACGTTCTGATAGATAGGTATAAAGGTCTAAAGCTTTCGTTTTATAATCGTTATCGTCCGATTGATTCTTAATATAGAGCTGCCCTAACCTGTTATAATAATATGATGATAAATCTTTATCATGTTTTATCGCTTTTTCATATTCTGCAATAATTTGTTCAGCAGGTGCATGTATCCATCCTTCTAATATGAAGGCTCTGTGTGATTCAAAATATGCTTTATCCTCCGGATAATATTGCTCTGCAAGGTCATACAAATATAACATTGTATCTTGAATACTTTGTTTTAACTCTGGAATAACATCAGTAGAGTCGTGAACAAACCACAAGGCATCCTCCATTTTGTAATAGATCCATTTTCTAAATTTTTCCGGATTGATTTTCAGTACTTCCCATCCATAAGGAAGAGCACTTGCATAGTCTTTGTTTTTATGATACTCTGAAAATAAGCTGTATGTTTCTAACAATTTTAAGGAGTCTGAATTTTCAGTATTAATTGATTTATTTATAGCAAATACATTTGAGGAAATAACTATAATTAATAAAAATATTATGCCGGGTATTTTATATAATGTTTTCAAAACTAATCCTCAATATTATTTTAAATTATCTTTGAACTGTTTGGAACCAAAGTTCACCAAAACTAATTCCAATATTTACTCGATAAAAATTTTCTTTAATCAAGTTCGATTCTGTTGTGCCCCTCAATGCAAATTCTAAACCTAAATCGAAACTATTTCCCAATCCAAGAGGAAATGATACGCCTGCAGTAGCTGAAAACTGTGTGATATCGGTTTTATTAATTATATACTGAGTTAATTCGTAGCTTAAACCAAGTCTCCACTTAATTTGTTCCCAGTTTGTGCTACCCGGTTCCACTTTTTTCGCATACTCAAATCCTAATGCAAATCTATGAACATCTCTTAAATTAGGAGATGTAACACCACCTAAAGTGTACTCACTCCACGGTTGATAAATATAGTCTAAATTAAAATTATATTTTTCACTTAATTCCAAACTTACACCACCAGCAATGCGAAAAGGGATATGCATTTTCGTTCTACCGGAAAAAATAGTATCGGCAACTGTTTTAGGGTTAATCGTTAACGATGTATCTGTATCTAAATCAGAGATTAGATTAACCGAAACACCTAATCTTAAATTAGAAATTGTTTCCGAATTAAACAAGCTTGCAAAGTTTTGAGATATAATTCCAATTGTTGTTCCAAACCCGGTACTTCTATAATCTGTTTCATAAGTAGATGGACGAAAAGACGAATTGTCAAACTCTACTTCAGACAAATAGGTTTGCCTGCCAAAATAATATTCAAGTGTAGCACCAAGTATCCATTGAAAAGGCAGCCTATAAGATGCACCCATAAATAAACGGCTCAGCCCGCCTTCGCCGGTATAACTTGTTGTATAATTACTTACTGCGGGATCGATGGGATTAGTTGATTCAACAACTTGATAGCTCACTCTGCTGTAAGGTAACAACCCTGAGGCAAAACCAATTCCATATTTTGCACTAATTGGAAAAGCAAATGTGAAACCTTTAAAATCTGCATCTGAGTAAAATGCAGTGTTACTATTATCTGAAAGTTCAACACCGTTTAATACTAAGCTAAATTCGATTCTTGTTAATCTAAGTTTAGACCAGGATGCCGGGTTGATGAGTTCAACATAGCTATCATTCAACATAGCCAAACCTGATTGAGCAATGCCTAAACTTCTTGCAGAGTAAGTATAATTCAAATCGCCTATGCCATTTCTGGTGTACGTTGAACTACTCTGAGAAAATAAAATTGTTGAATAAACAACAAGAAAAAATATGATTTTAATAATCTTCATTATTACTCTTTACTTGTAAATGCTATTCGCAATCGTGGTCTTTCAGAAAATTCGGGATACCCACTTCCCTTTATAGCGAATAATTCAAGCCCTTCTATTAAAGATCCAGGTTTAATTACCATACCCTGGTTATCTTCATTAGTAATCCACGATGTAATAAAAGAAGTTATATCGCCCGTATAAATATTATTTTCCTTAATCAAAGCAATCGCCATGTCCTCATCTATAGTTACATCAGAGCTGTCCGTAATTTTGAATACAGTTAAGTTGGGATTAAATGATGAACCTTTTATGCTACTGAGAGTATCTTCTGTCAAAATTAATTCAGCTTTATTTATAATTATATCAGGGGGAACATCAGATAGATCAAAAAATAACTTTGATTGAATTGTTGTGCTTGACTGAACTCCAATATCTTCATCAGGAAGCACGGGCAAATTTGCTATTACGGCGCTAACATCAGCAAAAATAAATGCACTTATTGTATCTACAAAACTTCCCTGCTTTTCAATGACAACTATAAATTTTGCAGCATCGGATGAGATTGTTGTTAATGCCTGAAATCCAACAACTTTACCTGTATTCATTGTTGGTTTGATATATATTCCATTGTTTTCACCTAAGGAAGAATCAATAGTGATTTTGATCCATTGAAGTACAAATTCATTATTGAGATCAAACGTATAAATCGAATCGGTAAAGTTTTTATTGGAGCTCAGGTCGTTTTCATCATAGGAAAGATTAGCAAGGCTATCTGATGTGAATTCTGTTATCGACCAATCACTCGTAATTTTATGAACTGTAAAATCATATTCAGCAGCTTCATCGGTGTAAGTATAAATTGGTGATAGTTCTATGAATGCATGAGTTACAGCGATGTTGCCATCCAAAAAATCCTGGCGCAAAGAATCTACAATAAAAAAAGCGAAGTCCATCAATGTAGTAGCTTCGAGATCATCTCTTCTTCCAATCAGCACTTTGGAAGATAATCCCAGCGGAACAACTTCTTTAAAGAACGAAGAAGATTGTGATACTGTGTCATCCCGGGTATCGAAAGTGCTGATTATAACAAAATCACCTTCTAGTAAATCGATACCGATCGATGAAGGATCATCGGAACAAGAAAGAATTCCCAACAAGCTAATAATAGTTACTGTTAAAAATAAAAAACGATATTTCATTAATTTACACCGGAAAGATCTTTAATTATAAAATTACAGGCATTTGAAAAAGTATTGGCAACAAAACTTGGGATATTATTTTCTTTTTTCAAGATAGAAAGACTTTCCCTTCCATTGCCGGTTAACACCAGAATCGTTTTTACTCCTGCATTAAATCCACACTCAACATCTACAACTGAATCACCTATAAAATATGACTCTGAGAGAACAATCTGGTAATTATTCACTGCGTTTAATACCATGCTGGTCGAAGGTTTTCTGCAGTTTAATTTTTCCGGTGGGTTAATATCCGGATGATAGGGACAATAATAAAAAGCATCAATGGAAACACTATCATTCATTAATAACGAATTGATTTGCTTATTTACTAAATCTACTTGTTCCTTTGTAATTAAACCCCTTGCAATTCCGGATTGATTTGAAATTACAATCAGAAAAAAATCGAATTCACTTTTTAACCGGTACAGTGATTTACCAACATCCGGAAAGAGTTTTACTTTGTCAGGATCGCCCAGGTACCCGGGATCTTCATTGAGTGTTCCATCTCTGTCAAGAAAAATAGCGCGGTTGGTCATTAATTATTTGAAAGAATAGTCTTGTACAGGTCAACATATTTCTTCGCAGATAAATTCCAGCTGAAGTCTGATTTCATTCCGGCTTTCATAATTTTATGCCAGGCTTTTTTATCGCTAAAAATTTTAATCGCACGCTTCAACTCTTTTAACAATTCCTGTTCATCATATTTCTTAAACATAAAACCATTACCAACACCGGTTTTTTCATCATACTTTATCACGGTATCAGCCAATCCGCCTGTTTCCCTAACCACTGGAACTGTTCCGTATTTTAGACTATACATCTGATTCAGACCACAAGGCTCATACTTTGACGGCATTAGAAAGATATCCGATCCTCCCTCTATTAGATGAGCTAAATCATCATTAAATCCAAGATAGCACGCAAATTTGTTTTTATATTTGAAACTCATCTTATCAAAAAATTCGTGATATTTTTTATCACCTGTACCAAGAAGAATCAGTTGAATATCAAGTTTCATCAGATCCTCAAATACTTTCTGAATTAAATCAAAACCCTTTGAATCGTATAATCTTGAAATTATCCCAATTACCGGTACAGCCTCTGTATACTTCAAACCAAATCTTTCTGTTAATGCTTCCTTATTTATCAACTTCGCTTCTAAGGTTTTTATATTGAATTTCTTTGGCAGGAGTTTATCTTTTTCAGGATTCCAAACTTTATTATCGATACCGTTTATTATACCATAAAGATCATTCACCCTTTTCTTTAGAATATCTTTTAATCCTGCCCCAATTTCCTCATTTGATCGTATTTCATGAGCATACGTATTACTTACAGTATTAATTACATCAGCAAACAACAGCCCGCTTTTCATGAAATTTATTTTATTACCTTTTTGCATTCCTTTTTTTGAATTTAATTCGTCTGGTAACCCGGTATTTTTAAATGACGAAATTGGAAATTCCCCTTGATATTCAAGGTTGTGAATAGTAAACAAAGTTTTAAAATTGCTGAACAACTCAATATCTTTATACACAGTTTTCAAATAAGCAGGGATTAAACCACATTGCCAATCATTACAATGTATTATATCGGGAACCCATCCCAATTTTTCGATTAATTCAAATACAGATAGATTTAAAAGTATAAACCTTTGATCATTATCCTTATAATCTTTGCCTGTCATTGGGTCAGAATATAAACTGTTTCTACTTCCAAAGTATTCGTGATTATCGAGAAAGTAGATCTGGACCCGTACTCTCTGTCCGGGAAGAAAACAAGATTTGAGTGAAAAAGTAACTTCCTTGCCATCTATTTGTACCTGAAGATCCTTTAATCTTACTACTTCGTGAATTTTATATTTTCTATCATCAACAGCGCCATATTTTGGTACAACTATTCTAACTTCATGTCCTAATTCTGCAAGTGCCTGAGGGAGAGATGCGGATACATCAGCCAAACCTCCTGTTTTTATAAAGGGAACGACTTCAGAAGTGACATATAATATTTTATATTTTTTCACTGCTATTTTCTTTTAAAATTTTGAAATAATGTACAAAATTACTAAAATAAAGAGTTTTTCCCAAAATATGAGCATAGTTATAGTTTAGTATTGTTCATCTTTCTATTTAACATTAAAACAGTATTAGTCATTAATATTCTTTTATCATTATAGATTTAATTATATTTTTTTCCATAAATGAAAATATTTTCTAATGATCTTAATATGAAATACGTTTTGCTTTCCTTAAGAATTTCTGTAATAATAATTCTGTTAGCGTCGTGCAGTGCTTCAACAGGCAGCAGATATGAAAAAGATAAAGAACCGGTTGAAACAAAAAGAAGTGATTCCCTGGTTGTTGTAAAAGAAGATTTTGATATAACCCCTTATAAAACAAAGATTAATGTATCCGATTACAGTACCGACCCGGATAAATTACATGATGTTTGGTACCAGTATGAAACAAACAATACTGATTCAATGATTGTTAAGAATGGTAAAATCATTGGAACAGTTGATGGATATAGAATACTAATAATTGCCTCTGATAATATGGAGGAAGCGGGTAGTGTACGCGAAGATATTAAAGAGAAAATTAGTCGGAGAGAAGTTTATATTAGTTTTGAGCCTCCGTTTTATAAAGTAAAGGTTGGAGATTTTACTGATTTAGCAGAAGCTAATAATTTAAAATTCAAATTAAATCAGCTTGGTTACACTGAAGCAAGAGTTGTAAAGGAAACTGTTAATCTTTTTGAACAATGAAAAGATTGCTTTACAATCCCACTCAAATTTTAACGATTGACACATCCGGTAGAAACGTAAAGAGAGGCATTGAATTTTCAAATGTTAATGTTCTACACGATCATTCTGTATTAACTGAGAATAATTTAATTGCTGATATTATTCCCAACTCTTCAGTAAAAAAAACAGTGTTTGATACTTCACTTGATCTAACCGGGAAAATACTATTACCGGGATTAATCGAATGTCACACACATTCAGCCTTTATGGGTTCAAGAGCAGATGAATTCAGGCAAAAATTAGCAGGTGTTGATTACGAAAAAATTGCTGAATCCGGTGGGGGGATTAATTCAACTGTTAAAGCTGTACGAAGATCAACATTTGAAGAAATTGTGGAAGTTGTCACACCTCGAATTGATAATTTTATTGCACAAGGGATTACGACACTTGAAATAAAAAGTGGTTACGGTTTGGATTTTGAGAATGAGATTAAATTGCTGCAGGTGATAAATTATTTGAATGAAAATTGCGCAATCGAAATAATCCCAACATTTTTAGGTGCGCACACTTTCCCAACTGAACACATTACCAGCCATGATGAATATATAAATGAGATAATTAATAAGATGCTGCCGCATATTGCAAAACAAAAATTGGCTCTATTCTGTGACGGGTTTTGTGAATCTACGGCTTTTTCATCCGATCAAATAGATTTTATTTTTACGAAAGCAAAAGAACTTTCATTGAAATTAAAACTTCATACAGAGCAATTTAACTCGATTGGCGGTTTAGATGTGGCATTAAATCATAATGCTGTAAGTGTTGATCATCTTGAAGTATTAATTGAAGAAGATATATTAAAGCTTGCAAATTCTGATACAGTTTCTGTTCTTCTACCGGGAGTTTCTTTTTTCCTTAATTATCAGTATGCTCCCGCCAGAAAACTAATTGATAATACCGCAATAGTTGCACTGGCAACCGATTACAACCCGGGTTCCTCTAATATTTCAAATCTGAGTTTGATAATGAGTTTAGCTGCATTAAAAATGAAAATGACAATTGAAGAAACGATAAATGCGGTAACTATAAATGCAGCAAAAGCTTTGTCGGTTGAAGAATCCGTTGGCAGTATTGAGATCGGGAAGCAAGCCGATTTTTCCATATTTGATACTGAAGAATATTCAGATATAGTTTACAACATCGGGAAAAATTTGAATTGTATTACAATTAAAAATGGGGAGATTGTTTATAGTTTGAATAATATAAAATAACATTATTGTGCCGGCGTAATTTGTTTAAACGATTGAAACTATTCTTTTATTTGTTACATACTGTAATCCACACGATTAAATCTTGTGGTAATGAAAACAGTTTTAAAGATCATTTAAAATTAAAAATAACATCTGTGATGACCCACCTTGGTTTAAGTTTCAGAGTATCTGAATAAACAGAGAATCTTTCTGAAAATATAATTGGTTGAGGCCATCCATAACTATACTGGTAATTACTATCAACATCAAAATAACACCACAGCAAATATTTACCCGCTTCAATTCTTTCGAAATTAAAATCCTCTTCACTAACATTTGTTCGATATTTAAGTTTACCGTTTTCAATATTTTCTAATACAAGTACAGGCTTTTCAGTAAAATCTACATTTAATAATTTACCTGTTATACCTGTAAATTCTAATCCGGAAATTGTTTTAAATTTTAATTTATAAATAGAATCCTGCTTATTTCCTGATACATCTACAAAAGCATTTAGATCCACTTCGATGATATAATCTTTTTCTGAAATAAGATCTTTCAGTGGATATATATTAACAGTTGCATCATCCTCATAACTGATTTTAAAAGGTACACCCTTCCCTAATGTATCTGCAAATGTAATACTACTTTGAATATTCGTCTTTTCAAATCCATCATTAAGATAAAAACTTATTTTAGGATTATTAAAATCAATAGTAGTATTTCTTCCGGAAGGATCTGTTGCAATCACGTTTGGTGAAGTAGTATCGGGCTTATCAGAAATTGTTAAAGAAATAAAATCGTTTAAATATTCGTTTCCAAGAGTATCCCGCAAAATATCAGCAAAAAGAAATACCGAATTATTTATATCAAGCTTTTCTGCAGGCACTAAAACAATCTCATCGTTTTTACCATACTTTCTAAACACATGTGTAATTGCTAAGGCTTGATTAGTTGTTGAATCAATTAAATAAAAATTGTCGGAAGTTATAAGTTTTTTATCAATCTCTTCGGTAACAGATGTAAGAATATGCCTTTCATCTGTCATGATGCTTTTAAGTAATCTTGGTGCGGTAGTATCAGCTTTAAATAATTTGAAATATACTCCGGCAGATGAAGTATCGGGACCTTCGAGTAAGATATCTTTATGTGGCATTCCAATTAAATCCTGATCTAAATCATAAATAAGATCACGGTATTCATCCTTTATTGCAAATAATCTGTATTTTGATTCACCCAATCCGTTTAGCTGAAATTTACCATCCTTGCCTGTTTGCGATACATAATCCGGTTTTCTTTTTAACAGCGTATCGTCTCTTTCATCTAATTTATATGCAAAGATTAATACCCCTTCAGGTTGATTGCTATACACATGCCCTCTAATCGTTCTCCTATCGATTTTACTGCCTGTTGAAAACGAAAACGAATATGAATTTGCCATCCTGTTTTTATTGTTCCGATCTACTACATCTGTCCCTACAGTAATTGTATATGTCACATTCTTTTTTAATCCATCAACAAATGAAACGGTTACCGATGTACCCGTCCATTCATATTCAAGTTTGCCCTCAACGTAAGGGGAAATGAAGAGAGCATCTTTAAATGATCTTTTATCGACATATTCTGAGAATTCTAATTCAAAATAATTATCATCATAATTAGTAGTTCCGTTAACCGGATATACTTCAATTATTTCGGGAGGAGTGGTATCAACATCACCGCCTCCGGGTGGAAGCTGATTTGCACAACCGCTGATCAGAATTATTAATATTGCTTTTAAAATTATTTTTTGGAGTTTTTTATCCATCTCCTGTATTCTCTTACATTCCTTATATGTTCACTGTGAGTTTTGCCAAATTTATGTCCGCCTTTTCCATCAGCAACAAAATATAAATATTTATTTTTCTCCGGATATAAAGCTGCAAGGATTGCATTTTTACCCGGGTTGTTTATCGGACCCGGAGGAAGACCGGTATATTTATAAGTATTATAAGGTGAATCTATTTTAAGATCTTCATATAACAATCTGCGCCATCCATCAGGCAGAAGGAACTGGATAGTTGGATCAGCCTGCAGCTTCATACCACGCCTTAACCGGTTGTGGTAAACCCCTGATATTCTCCTCATCTCATCAGCATCATTTGATTCTCCTTTAATAATAGATGCCAGGGTAAGAATTTCGTGAGTTGAATATCCAAGTTCCATTGCTCTTCTCTTTAAACTATCGACATAAAATTTCTTGAATGCATTATAAAACATTGTTAATACTTCATAAGGAGAACTATGCTCATAGATTTGATAGTCTTTTGAAAAAAGATATCCTTCGGGGGAATTTTCTTTAAGTCCCAGACTATGAATAAAGTTTGAATCGATTGCAGCTTTAACGAATTCAGATGAATCAACGTATACCTGCCACTGAAGCCGTGCAGCTAACCATTTTATAGTGTGTCCTTCATTTAATGTAACTTTTCTGGAAAAATAGCATTTGCCGCTAATGAAAAGATCAAGCAAATCTAAATAGCTTAATCCGTTATGGATAAAATATCTCGCTGCTCTAACTTTTTTTTCTGCATGGTAAATAAAAGCAGCTATACGAAAATTTGTTTTGGACGGTATAATTTTTTTTTCGAAGAGTCTATCCACAACACTTGAAAAAGATTCACCTTTTTTAATATCAAACTGAATAGGAGCTGAGGATTGATAATAATTAGGTGTGAAAAAAATATAAAGCAGAATAAAAAGAAATGCAATGAAAATGGATAGTACCAGATATCGTTCAGGGCGTTTTAGTAAATCATTATAAATTATTTTCATATTGAAATGAATACCGGAACTTTACTTACTTTTATCCCTTACTATTTTCTGCATCGTTCTTGAAAAATCAATGATCCTTTCAAGAATTTCCTCTTTCTCTTTATTGGAAAGGTAGTCATTGTTAATTTCAATTATAGAGTCTAAAACATCCATATTTAAAAGTACAAAAAAAATTATAATTAACTTGGTTCAAAATAATTTTCATCTAAAGAAGGATATGCAGTTGCTTTCAAATCATCTCTTCTTCCTGATTCATATAACGTCTTTCCTCTGAAAGCAATCATTGCGGCATTATCTCCGCAATATTCAGAATCAGGTATTACAACGCTTTTTTTGTATTTGACAGAAAGTTTTTTCATTTCCCGACGCAGCTTTGTATTAGCTGCAACACCACCAACCAAAGATATGTTTTTCACATCAAAGTTCTTAATAGCTTCTTCCGTATTTTTAAGCAGTGCACTAATAACTGCCTTCTGAAATGATGCAGCAATATCATTCTTATCACTTTCAGGTATGATTTTATTATTAGCATAATTTTTTTGAATGTATCTTAATACCGATGTTTTTAATCCGCTGAATGAAAAATTATACTTGTTTTTTAATTCGGCAACGGGAAAATTAATTTTATCTTCATCACCTTTTGATGCCGATTGTTCAATTAGTGCTCCACCCGGATAACCGAACCCGAGCATTTTAGAAACTTTATCAAATGCCTCTCCGGCTGCATCATCAACCGTTGTACCAAGCTGCATAATTTGGGAAAAACTTTTTACGTGCAATAGCAAGGTGTGACCACCGGAAACTACTAATGCAAGAAAAGGAAACTCCGGTTTATCTTTCATAAGAAATCCTGAGAATATATGCCCTTCAATATGATTAACAGAGATGAAAGGTTTGTTAAGTGAAAACGCTAATCCTTTTGCAAAAGTTAAACCGACTAAAAGCGCTCCGATTAAACCGGGACCGGCAGTGGCAGCAATCAGATCAATATCAGATAACTGTAACCCGGATTTTTCTAAAGCCTGGTTAAGTAATGGTTTAATTATCTGAAGATGTGCTCTGCTGGATAACTCAGGTACAACACCACCAAAATTTGTGTGAAAATCCTGGGAAGCTATAACGTGAGCCAGTAATTTATTATCCGAAAGGATTGCTACGGATGTTTCATCACATGAGGTTTCTATTCCTAATACATTCATTGTTTAAATGAAAATATGTTTTTAATAATATGCCCGGCAATTTGCGGATTTTCTTTTAATCTTCTCATAGAATAAGGATACCAGTCTTCACCAAAGGGTACATAAATTCTTACTTTATACCCATAGTTTTTTATCTTATCTCTTAAATCCGATCTTACACCCAACAACATTTGAAATTCAAATTTATCTTTTGGTATATTATTTTCTTTTATCAACCGATAAGCTTCATTAATAAGATATTTATCGTGAGTTGCAATTCCAACATAGTTTCCGTTCTTTAACATACATTCTAATATTTTAACATAATTATCTCTTATCGCTTGTTTATCTTTATATGAAATAGAAACCGGCTCAATATAAATTCCTTTACAGAGCCGGTAATCAGCACCAAGATTGTTCAATAAAATAGTATCGCTGTAAGATCTTTTTAAATATGCTTGTAAAACTATGCCTACATTATTGTATTCTTCAAATATTCTTTTATAAATGCGTATTGTTGCGTCAGTGTAAGGTGAATCTTCCATATCAATTCTAACAAAATTATCCAGCTCAGCGGCACGCTTAACCAACAGTAATATATGTTTATAGGTTAATTCTTCATCGAAGCTTAATCCTAATTGGGTAGGTTTTATTGAGAGGTTTGCCATCAAAGAATTATTGGAAATGGCATCAAATACTTTCATGGTTTTATTAAATGCTGCCGTCGCTTTTTCAAAATCGTTTACTGATTCACCTAATACATCAAGTGTAACGTATATTCCCTTTGAATTTAGTTCTTTTACCAAATCAACCGCAGATTCAAGTGTTTCCCCTGCAATGTATCTACTGGAGAAAAACTGAACAATTGATTTAGGCATCTTCCGAACGACCGAAACAATAAGTTTATGAACAATTGACAATTCTGATTCTTAAATATTTTTTGTTTTTGATGAGATTTAAAAATGATCTAAATTGAATTTAATGTTAATAGAAGTAAATCAGCTTTATTATATAAAGATTCTTTACTATCATTATTTAAAAAAATAAAATCCGCTTCCTTTACCTTTTGTTCATCCGGAATCTGATTCCGATCCCTTATTCTGAACTCGTTCTCTGTAAAGCTGCCCTCCTTAATACTTCTGCGCAATCTCACATCAAAATCTGCAATTACTAAAACCACATAATCAAATTCACTTTCCAATCCAGCTTCATATACAATAGCTGACTCAATGAAAATAATTTTATTATCAGCGAATTTTGTCTCAACCAGCAAATCTATAGCTTTTAGAACTTCGGGATGAAGGATAGAATTTAATCTGGATAGTTTTTCAGAAGAAGAAAAAACCTGTTCTGCAAGAAATTTTTTGTTTACTCCGGAATTGGTGTAAGCTTCATTACCAAATTCATCTTTAACTTTTTGCTTAATAACTTCATCGGATGAAAGGATCTTTTTAGAAATATAATCAGAATTTATTACAGCATAGTCTTTAGATTTTAAATAATTAGCCAGAGTACTTTTACCCGACCCAATATTACCGGATATTGCTACTTTAATATTTTTCATCTATAAATAGAGAATAAAAATTTGCAGCTAAGAAAATTATTTAGCGTAACTGATTTTTCTTACTTCGCGAATAACCGTTACCTTGATTTGACCTGGATACTCCATTTCCTCTTCAATTTTTGAAGCAATATCTTTTGCCAGTTTATCAGCAATTACATCATCAATCTTTTCATTTTCAACTACTACTCTAACCTCCCTGCCTGCCTGTATTGCATAAGTTTTTGCAACACCTTCAAAAGACTTAGCAAGCTTCTCAAGATTCTCTAATCGTTTCACATAGCTTTCCAGCGGTTCTCTTCTGGCACCGGGTCTTGCGCCACTTATAGCATCGGCTGCCTGAACTAAAGCTGCAATAGGATGTTCCATCTCAATATCTTCGTGGTGAGAGCCAACAGCATTCACTACAATTGGATGTTCCTTATAACGTTTTGCAAAATCATAGCCGAGCAAAGCGTGCGGACCTTCAACGCTTTTATCAAGAGTTTTACCTATATCATGAAGAAGTCCTGCTCTTTTTGCCAGGTTGCTATCAATTCCAAGTTCCGCAGCCATAATACCAGTAAGGTAAGCCACCTCAATACTATGATTCAATAAATTTTGACCAAAACTTGAACGGTATCTCATTCTACCAATATGCTTTATTAATTCTCTGTGCATATTATGCAATCCTAATTCTAATACTGTATTTTCACCTTCTCTAAACATTTCTTCTTCTAGTTCCACCCGTGTTTTCTCAACTACTTCTTCAATTCTGGCCGGATGAATTCTTCCATCTGCAATTAATTTTTCAAGTGATACCCTTGCTACTTCCCTGCGAAACTGATCGAATGAAGATAAAATAACTGCTTCGGGGGTATCATCAACAATTATATCTACACCTGTACACGATTCGAATGCCCTAATATTCCTGCCTTCTTTTCCTATTATCCTTCCCTTCATTTCGTCACTCTGAATTTGCACCACGGAAATAGTTGTTTCGATGGAATGATCGGCAGCAGTTCTTTGAATTGACAGCACTATTATTTTTTGCGCTTCTTTTTTTGCTACATCTTTAGCTTTTTCGTACAGTTCCCTAATCATCTGAGTAGAATCAATTTTTGCTTGATTTACCATATTTTCCATAAGCATGTTCTTTGCTTCTTCGGATGTAAGTGCAGAAATTTTTTCAAGTCGTGTGTTCTGCTCCTTTTCTACTTCATTTAATTTTTGAGTCTTTACTTCAAGGCTGGTTTTCATTTCAAAAATTTCTTTTTCACTTTTCTTTGTCTGTCTTTCTTTTTGCAGAACAAGATCCAACTTCCTTTCAGTATTTTCTTCCCGGTGTGAAAGTTGTTTCTCAAGGTTACTCATCTTTTGTCTTTTCCGGTTTATCTCACTATCAAATTCAATTTTTTTCTTATACCATTCATCTTTTACCTCAAGAAGTTTTTCCCGTTTAAGGTTTTTAGCTTCCTTTTCTGCATCAATGATTAGTTGTTTTGCTCTCTCATCTGCAGAGACCAGACTTTTTGCACCAATTTTTGAATTAAATAACCAACCCAGGTAGAAAAATAAAGAGACTAATCCAACCACTATAACAATTTGTATTATCGTATCCATTCTTCCTCCAGTATGGGATTTACAAAATAATGCCGCAGCTGCCACTACCGATAAATAGGAAAAACCCTATTTATACACAGTGGGAATATACTCGAACGTTTCTTGCTTCCACTGCTGCTTTCGCAATTCTTCAACTCTAGTTTGAAGATGAGGCCTGCATTACACGCCGAAGTTATACTCCCTCTTTCGATTCTGTTAGTTTTTCTTATCTCAAGAGAGCGGCAGTGCGGCAAACATTTAAGATGGGTCGGATACTTCGGGAACGTTTAAAAGAAGCTTTAATTTTTTTACTTTATCTGATGCCTGTATTAGAAATTCACGATTTCTATTTTTTTCTATAAACAAGTCATAAGCAATGTTCAAACATGCAATTATAGCAATAGTTTGGGCTTGTTGATCCGGAAGTTCATCTTTTGTTTCTTCCATTACTTTATTTACATAAATAGCAAGCTCTTTTGCTATTTCTTCATTCTCAACTAATAAAGAATATTCTTTATCGAAGATTTTTATTTTTAGCTTCTTTTTGTCAGTCATTCATATCCTTACCATCTAACAAACAATTTACTTTAAGAACTTAAATCTGCCTGTCGACAGTCAGGTGATAATCAATTCTTGATATCAATTCCTGTAACCTGATTTTATAAGACTCTTTTTCATTAGAGTCTGTTAAACCTAAAATTAAACTATTCTCAGCATTAGTATTTAGTTCGTTTAATTCTTCTTCTAATGCTGCAATTTTTTTATACAATGATGTGTTATCCTGTTTCGATTTTTCAAGAGCAACTTCCAATTCTTCATTACGTTTAACTCCATCCCCGAATTGGTTTTTTAATATCGATATCTGAGATTCAAGAATGCTCAGATCATTTATCATTGCTTCATATTTTGACATATCAACTACTCAATTACCCCTCAATTTTGCATTGAATTTTTTCGATACTAATTTAATTAAATTTTCAAAGTCCTTTTCAACTTCATTTTCAGTCAGGGTTCTGCTCGAATCATAATATTCTAATTGAAAAGCTATACTTTTTTTATTGTCACCAATTTCCTTACTTTCAAATATATCAAAAACATTTACATATTTCAGCAGCTTAGAGCCCTTATTTTTAATAAATTCAGAAACATCTTCAAATTTAGTTTCTTTATCAAAAATAAACGCAAAATCCAGAATTATTCTGGGATATCTTAAAAGCTCAGCATATTTTTTAGATACAACAGGAATTTCTTTTAATGCATCCAGATTAAATTCGAAGCAGTAAACATCCTGATCAATATCAAATTGTTTAAGAACATGGTCTTTAACCTTTCCTCCATTACCTATGACGCGATCTTTAAAGAACTTTGTCAAATAATATTCGTAAATACTATTATCAGTTGTATAATAGGAATCATTTAAAAGATTGTCAAGTGAAATTTTATCAATAAATGAATTTACCATCCCTTTTATATCATAAAAATTAAAACTTTCTGTGTCAGAGTACCATTCCCTTTCGATCTTATTACCCGTTAAAACAAATATAAGTATTTCTTCTTCATCGAAATCATTAAAACTTGAAACAACTTTCTTTCCTTTTTTTAAGTTGAATATATTCCCAATTTCAAAAAGGGCAAGATTTTTCTCACCCCTGTTCAAATTTCTGGTAACTACATTTAAAACGCCTGAAAGTAATGAAGTTCTTAAATATTTCATATCAATACTTTGAGGATTGGAAACTTCAATTGCGTTTCCTGTTAAGGCAGCAAAATGTTTTGGTTGTAAAGGATTATTTATTAATTCATATAATCCCAGAGCATTGCAGTATTCTCTGATTCTATCAGTAAATAAAGTTTCATCATGTTTCAAACCAAGAGAGATACTTATTTTTGGAATAGTAGGAATATTATCATATCCGGATATTCTTGCTATCTCTTCTATCAAATCAATTTCTCTTTCAATATCTACTCGAAAAGTAGGTACGGTTACTTCAATTTCGTCCTCAGAAAGTTCGGTGGTCTTCATACCTAATCGATTGAAAATTTTAAGAGTATGTTGTTTACTAATTTTATAACCTAAAACTTTGTTTACCCGGTTATGCCTTAAGATAAATTTTTTGTTATCTATTTTTTTTGGATAAACATCAATCGAACCTTTAGCAATTTCACCGCCAGCAATTTTCGCAATCAATTGTGCTGTTCTCTCGGCGGCGTATAAAGTATTACCGGGGTCTGTTCCTCTTTCAAATCTGTATGAGGCATCTGTGCTCATTTGCAAATGCTTCGAAGCTCTTCTAATTGACGATGGATTGAAGTATGCGCTTTCTATAAGAACATTTTTTGTGTCTTGATAAATCTCAGAGTTTTCGCCGCCCATTATTCCTGCAATCGCAACATCTCCTTTATCATCACAGATCATCAATGTATCAGGCAAGAGTTCTCTTTCTTTTGAGTCGAGTGTTGTAAATTTTGTTTTCCCCTTAGTGCTTTTAACTATTATTTTTTTTCCTTCTAATCTATCGAGATCAAAAGCGTGTAATGGCTGCCCGCATTCAAACATTACAAAGTTTGTGATATCAACAATATTATTTACAGGTTTTAATCCTATTCCCGAAATTCTTTGCTTTAGCCATCCTGGTGATTCTTCTATCTTTACATCAGTTACTACTCTTGCCGAATAACGGGGGCAATTCTCCTCATCTTCAATTACTATTGATGCAACATCATTAATATCGATATCACTTTCATTAAGTTTAACTTCAGGTATTTTTAATTCCTTATCAAACAATGCTGTCAGATCCCTTGCAACGCCGATATGCGACAATGCATCAGGTCTGTTAGGGGTAATAGCAATTTCCATTATAACGTTATTAAGTTCCAGTGCATCTGATAATTTTTGTCCCACCTTTAAATTAGAATCAAGAACCATAATACCAGTATAGTCATCACCTAAACCAAGTTCATCTTCAGCGCAAATCATCCCAAACGATTCTACTCCACGAATCTTTGCCTTTTTAATTTCGAAATTTCCTTTGGGTATTATAGTTCCAATCGGAGCATAGACAACCTTTTGTCCTTTTTGAACATTCGGAGCACCGCAAATTACTTGATATGATTTTTTACCATCTGTGACTTTACATATTGTTAGTTTGTCAGCATTCGGATGTTTTTCATTTTCTTCAACGTAGCCAACAATAAAATTTTTAAATTTTTCATTCTGATTCACAAAATCTTCTACTTCCAGACCTGACATAGTTAACTTATTAATGATATCTTGAATAGAAATTCCTTCGAGATCAATATATTCTTTTAGCCAATTGAGTGAAATTTTCAATGCGCTGCACTCGGTTTAAAATTGTTTGAGAAATCTAATATCATTTTCAAAGAAGATTCGAATATCGGTAATTCCATATTTTAACATGGCTATACGCTCTATACCCATACCAAAAGCATAACCTGTATATTTTTCAGGATCATAGTTAACGTTTTCAAAAACATTTGGATCAACCATACCGCAGCCCAATATTTCCATCCATCCGGTGTTTTTACAAATCTTACAACCACTTCCCTTGCAAATAAAGCAGGTGATATCCATTTCAGCACTCGGTTCTGTGAATGGAAAATAACTTGGACGAAATCTATACTTAAGATCTTCACCATAAAATTGACTGGCAAAAGAAACGAGCGTTCCTTTTAACTCTGCAAAAGTAACATCCGTATCTACATATAGGCCCTCCACCTGATGAAACATACAAAAACTTCTGGCACTAACTGCTTCATTTCTGTAAACACGTCCCGGCATAATAGCTCTAACCGGCGGTTTCATATTCTCCATCAATCGTATTTGAACCGGCGATGTATGAGTTCTTAAAAGAAAATCCTTGCTGATGAAAAAAGTATCCTGCATATCTCGGGCAGGATGGTTTTTTGGAAAGTTTAGTGCTTCAAAGTTATTGTAATCAGATTCGAGCTCGGGGCCTACATGAACTGAAAATCCCATTTCTTTAAAAATAGATTTTATCTCATCAAGGGTTTGTGTTAGGATATGCTTACTACCTATTTGATATTTTTTCCCCGGTAATGTAAGATCCATTTGCAAATCACCTTTACTTTTTTGGGAAACGAAAGATGATTTTAGTTTTTCAATTTGAGATGTAACCTCACTGCGCAGCAGATTTAAGTTTTTCCCCAACGCTGGCTTATCCTCAATAGCTACATGCTTTAATTGATTGAATAATTTAGAAATTACTCCGTTCCTGCCAAGATATTTAATCCTGATTTGTTCTAAGTCATCAGCATTTTTTACACCAGAAAGATCTTTTAAGAAATCTATATTTACCTTATCTGTATTTTGAGCAAGCATAGTAGTGGACAAAATATTTAAAACAATACCCCGAATGGAATTAATAAAATAACACCATCAGGGGTAATTATTAGTTACTGCTAAACTTTACTATTTCAGTAAATGCTTCCGGATTTTCTACAGCAAGATTAGCAAGAATTTTTCTGTTAATTACAACTCCCTTTTCATTTAGCGAGTGAATCAATTTGGAATAAGTTGTACCGTTAGTTCTTGCAGCAGCGTTAATTCTAATAATCCATAATTGTCTGAAAGTTCTCTTTTTCAGTCTACGGTCGCGGTAGGCATGCAATAGACCTTTCTCAACTGCACCTTTTGCAACTGTATAAACCTTGCTTCTTGAGCCCCAATATCCTTTGGCATGTTTTAATATTTTTTTTCTTCTCTCTCTGGAAGCTACGCTATTTGATGTCTTAGGCATTTTCTATTATCCTTTTTTTTCCTTATTGAACCATTATTGCGACGCGTTTCTGCTGAGACTTATGAACCAGAGTTGCACTTCTTAGGCTTCTTTTTCTTTTAGTTGATTTCGAAGTTAAAATATGGAGTTTAAAAGCTTTATTTCTTTTAAACTTACCGGATGCCGTTTTCTTAAACGTCTTTGCGGCACCTCTGTTACTTTTCATCTTTGGCATTTTCTATTCCTGATTGTTATTGATTCTTCTTACTTTTTTTTGTCAGCGGTACTAATATCACACTCATATTTCTTCCTTCCATTTTAATGGGAACTTCCACCTTGGCATACTCCTCGGTTCTTTCGATAAATCTTTTCAACAGATCTTCACCTAACTCTGTATATGCCATTTCCCTGCCCTTAAACCTTACCGTTGCTTTAACTTTATTTCCTTCATTTAAAAAATTAATTGTATGTTTTGCTTTAAATTCAAAATCATGTACGTCTGTATTTGGATGAAATCTTATTTCTTTTAATATGGATACTGTTTGATTTTTCTTTTGTAGTTTTTCCCTTTTTTGCTGTTCATATCTAAATTTTCCATAATCAATTATTTTACACACTGGTGGATTAGCCTGCGGGGCTATTTCAACAAGATCCTGATCTTTTTCTTCTGCAATTCTTAGAGCATCCTGCTTTGAAAATATTCCTAATTGACTGCCATCTACATCCAGTACTCTAACTTTCGTTGCTAATATTTCTTCATTTACTCTAGTTTTTCCCTTCTGAGCGATATACTACCTCATGTATCTAATTTGTAATCTTTATTTAAAATTTCGGCTGTAATATTATCAATAAAATCACTCAAACCCAAAGCACCTTGATCACCCAATTTATGTTTTCTTAGTGAGATATTACCGGCACTTTGCTCCTTCTCACCAAGTATTAACATATAGGGAACTTTCTGAGTTTCCCAATCACGTATCTTGAAACCAATTTTTTCATTTCTTTCATCCAGCTCAACACGAATTTTATTGTTCACTAGTTCATCTTTAATTTTTCTTGCATAATCAAAATAGTTTTGAGATACCGGAATTACGGCTACCTGCACAGGAGCCAGCCAAAGAGGAAAATTAGCTGCAAAATGCTCGATAAGAACACCAAAAAATCTTTCAATAGAACCAAGCAAAGCACGATGTATCATAAAGGGTCTATGTTGTTTTCCGTCTTCTCCTATATATGTCATATCAAACCGTTCGGGTAGATTAAAATCAAATTGTATTGTACTCATTTGCCATTCACGATTCAGTGCATCTTTTATTTTTATATCAATTTTCGGCCCATAAAATACACCGCCGCCCTCATCAATTTCAAAATCCAGGTTCTCGTTTACCAATGCATTCCGTAAAGAATCTTCTGCTTTATGCCATAACTCTTCATCACCAACAGCTTTGTCCGGTTTGGTTGATAAGTAAAATTTTAAATCTTCAAAACCAAATGCTTTCCACATCATAATAGCAAACCTTATTACTTCAACTATCTCTGATTCAATCTGTTCATTAGTACAAAAAATATGCGCATCATCCTGTGTAAAACCTCTCACACGAAGCAATCCATGCAGTACACCACTTTTTTCATAACGGTAAACAGTACCAAGCTCAGCCCAGCGTAAAGGAAGATCCCTGTAAGAATGCAATTTATTTTTGTAAATCATAATGTGAAACGGACAGTTCATCGGTCTGATAAAATATTCCTGCCCATCTATGTCCATCCCGGCGAACATACTCTCTTTATAAAAATCAAGATGTCCGCTCTTTTCCCATAACCAGCTTTTACCTATATGCGGTGAGTATAAAAGCTCATAACCGTTTTCCCGATGTGCTTTACGCCAGTAGTCTTCTATTTCAGTTCTTATTCGGGAACCTTTGGGATGCCAATATATCAATCCGGCACCGGCTTCTTCGTGTGTACTGAAGAGATCGAGCTGCTTTCCCAGTTTACGGTGATCTCTTTTCTTTGCTTCCTCAAGCATATATAAATATTCATCGAGCATTTTCTTTTTAGGAAAAGAGATTCCATAGATTCTTTGCAACTGTTTATTATTCTCATCCCCTCGCCAATACGAACCGGAAATGTGCAGCAGTTTAATATATTTTATTTTTCCAGTTGCAGGCAGATGAGGTCCACGGCAGAGATCAGTAAAGTTCCCTTCGTTATAAATACTTATTACTTCTTTCTCCTCGTTCATTTCAGCAAGGAGTTCCAGTTTGTATTGGTCACCTTTTTTTTGGAAGAATCTTATCGCTTCGTTCTTTGATAACTCTACCCTTTCAAACGTACTACTGTTTGCCGATAATTCAATCATTTTATCTTCAATCTTTTTGAGGTCATCTTCATGAAGGGTAGAATTTATATCAATATCGTAGTAGAAGCCTGCATCTATTGCAGGACCAACACCAAACTTCGCTTCGGGATAGATTTCCTGAATGGCATGTGCCATCAAATGCGAAGTGGAATGCCAGTAAACTTCCTTCCCTTCTTTATCATTAAAAGAAAGAAATTTAATTTCCGCATCATCAACCAAAGGTCTTTCAAGATCTAAAATCGAACTGTTCGTTTTAACTGCTAAAGTTTCTTTAGCAAGGCGGGATGAGATTCCTTCAGCTATTTTATAACCTGTAACACCTTTTTCATATTCCTTTGTGTTACCATCGGGAAATGTAATTTTTATTTTACTCATTATTTGTTGTGCTTCCAATATAAAAAAATCGGAGATTCCTCCGATATTGTGGGCTCTATAGGATTCGAACCTATGACCTTCTGCACGTCAAGCAGACACTCTAACCAACTGAGCTAAGAACCCAGGGAATCGAGAAACAAGTACAAAGGCAAATTTTAATTTTTTTTACATCTGTATCTTTTATTCTCATCTTTGAACTTTATCTGATTGTTAGTACCGAGGGCCGGACTCGAACCGGCACGGGAATAAATTCCCACTGGATTTTAAGTCCAGTGCGTCTACCAAATTCCGCCACCCCGGCAAATTTAATCTTTAATCAAACTTTTTAAGAGCATTTGCAATACTCTAAAAATATCCAAAAAACTTTTAATTTTACGTTTTAAATATAGATAATGCTTATTATTTTTGCAAAATATCCTTCTGACGGATGATGTAAATGGCTTTGACTTAATCTAAATTATTAAGTGATATTCAATTCTATAATTATAACCGGCTTATTGTTATTTTAATGTTTTACAAATTGTAATATTAGGAAACAATTATTTAAGTGCATCCAAGGAGAGTACAGTGGCTCAAAAGAATTCATCGAATATAAACTCAGGAACGTATTCAGATTGGCTTAACAATGTTTATAAAAAAACGATAGACAAATCACCAGAGCGAAAGAAAGAATTTACTACTGCATCATTCTCACCGGTTAATCCTTTATATACACCGGAAGATTTAAAAAACAATTCTAATGAGAACATTGGTTACCCGGGTGAATTCCCATTTACAAGAGGTGTGCGTTCTACAATGTACCGTGGCAGACTTTGGACGATGAGACAGTATGCCGGTTTTGGAACAGCTAAAGAATCAAATGAACGATACCGCTATTTATTAGATCAGGGGCAATCAGGTCTTTCTGTGGCATTTGATCTTCCAACTCAAATCGGGTACGACAGTGATGACCCGATCGCTTACGGCGAAGTTGGAAAAGTTGGAGTAGCAATAGATACATTAGCCGATATGGAGATTCTTTTTGATAATATTCCCCTCGATAAAGTATCAACATCAATGACAATAAATGCGCCTGCTTCTATTCTGCTGGCTATGTACATAGTTGTAGCTGAGAAACAAGGTGTTTCCCAAAACAAGATAAGCGGCACAATTCAAAATGATATATTAAAAGAATACTTTGCACGCGGCACATACATATTTCCGCCTGAACCTTCTATGAGATTGATAACGGATATTTTTGATTATTGTGTAAGAGAAGTCCCAAAATGGAATACAATTTCTATTTCCGGTTATCATATTCGTGAAGCAGGCTCAACAGCTTCGCAGGAGGTTGGTTTTACATTGGCAAATGGTATTGCTTATGTTGAAGCTGCATTAAATGCCGGATTAGATCTTGATCTGTTTGCACTTCGTTTATCTTTTTTTTTTAATGCACACAACGATCTGCTTGAAGAGGTTGCAAAGTACAGGGCTGCACGAAGGTTATGGGCATCTATTATGAAAGATAGATTTTCGGCAAAGAATCCAAAATCAATGATGCTCAGGTTTCATACACAAACGGCGGGTTCTACTTTAACGGCACAACAGGTTGATAACAATATCGTAAGGGTAACAATCCAAACATTGGCAGCCGTACTTGGCGGAACTCAAAGTCTTCATACAAACTCGAAGGATGAAGCACTTGCACTGCCGACAGAAGATTCAGTTAGGATTGCCTTAAGAACACAGCAAATTGTTGCTGAAGAAAGCGGAGTTACAAATACTATCGATCCGCTTGCCGGTTCCTATTATGTGGAAGCGATGACTGATAGAATTGAAAAAGAAGCAAAAGATTATATTAATAAAATTGATTCGTTGGGCGGGATGATTGAAGCTATTAATTCAGGATATGTACAATCAGAAATTCAAAAAGCTGCTTATAAATATGAAAAAGAATTTGAAAGCGGTGAACGGGTAGTTGTCGGTGTTAATAAATATCAATCCCCACAGGAAGAAAATCCTGACCTGCTAAAAATTGATATGAAAGTGCAGAAGGAACAGATAAAACTCCTTACAAAAGTAAAGGCTGAGAGAAATAATGATGATGTAAAAAGTAAAATACAGGAATTGAAAAATGCTGCCGAGGGAAACAGTAATTTAATTCCCTATATAATTGAAGCTGTAAAAACTTATGCAACCATCGGAGAAATTTCAAATGCATTACGTGAAGTTTTTGGTGAATATAAAGAAATCGTTACAATCTAATAAATTCTAATTTTTCAAACACAATCGCAATCTTTTGGTTGCGAATATAAAATACTACAACGAGGATAAGATGGAACTGACTTCTATAGAACACATTGGAATTGCAGTTAGGAACCTGGAAGAATCAATAAAATTTTATGAAGATATTCTCGGATTAAAATGTTATGCTATTGAAGAAGTTGAAGATCAAAAAGTTAAAACAGCTTTCTTTAATGCTGGGCAGACAAAAATTGAATTGTTAGAAACAACCGATCCCGACGGACCCATTGCAAAGTTTATAGAAAAAAGAGGTGAAGGGATTCATCACATTGCATTTAAAACAGACGATATTAAATCATCTTTAAAAGAATTAAAAGAAAAAAATATTATACTGATTAACGACCAGCCGCGTAAAGGTGCAGAAAACCTGGACATCGCCTTCATCCATCCAAAATCTGCTAATGGTGTACTAATAGAAATTTGTACATAAAAATGTGACATAAATTTTAACTAATTGGCATCAGAATTTGGTTATCGATGGAAATGAATAAATTTATCTTCCTATCGAGTGATTCTAAATAATATATTTTATGCAAAATATTCTAATAATTAAATTTGGTGCTCTTGGTGATGTAGTAAGAACTTCTTACTTTATAAAACCACTCCATGATAAATTTCATTTACCTGATATTTATTGGCTGACTTCTCCGGGATCAATGGGTGTTCTAAAATTCAATCCTTACATTTTTAAGATAACAGATAATACTAATGATCTTACGGATATTTATTTCGATTGGATTATTTCTTTAGATGATGAAATTGAGATACTTAAAAAAATAGATAAAATTAATTATAAAAAAATAACCGGTGCACATTTATTGGATAGTAAAGTTATCTATACTGACGATTCAGCTTTATGGTTTAATATGGGGCTAATTTCCAGGCTTGGTAAACTAAGAGCAGATCAATTAAAAAAAGAAAACAAATTAACACACAATGAAATATTTGCTGATATTCTGAAAATTAAAGATATTCATCCCATCTTTTATAATTCTGAAAAAACTGAAATAAAATATACTGAACACTTTAAAGATGAATTTTTCCATATAGGGATAAATAATAGTTCGGGTGATCGTTGGCATTCTAAAAAAATGAAATTAGATACAGAAATTGCACTGATTAAAAATTTATTAAATCTGAAAATTGATTCTAAAAAAGTAATAGTGCATTTACTTGGCGGCAAGGAAGAAAAAAATAATAACCATAGAATTCTTACTTTTTTTAGCAGCAGTAGAAAAATAATTATTGAAGATACAGATCAATCAATATTGAAATTTGCATCTGTAATTAAAGCTTGCAATTATATTATTTCAAGCGATAGTTTGGCACTTCATCTGGCTATAGCTCAAAAAATACCAAATCTAAGTTTTTATGCACCGACCTCCGCTGCAGAAATAGATACATTTGGAACCGGTGTAAAAATAAAATCTACATCGGAAGACTATTGCAGCTATAAACCGGATGCCGATAATAGTACAATTACAAATGAAAGAATATTGAAAGCATTTAAAAAACACTTAACGTCTTTAAAACTAATATGATATAAATTGTTCTCATTAGTTTTTGTCATATTGATACCTACCAATTTGGGTTCTCGAATTACTATAAAAAATTCTACATATTCCAATTGCATTCGTCCTCACAAAAATACTACACTGAATACAAAAATTATTGGTTAGTAGTAATCTTATTTCTCTGATTAACCAATGGATTTATCCGTTGGAATTAAAACGAAAAAAATCTTTTGAACCAGTTTACTGGTTTACCCACCCCCTACATTATAAGCTCTCAAAAATGCATCATACTCCTCAGTAAACGATTTCGTCCGATGATGTTCATCTTGATTCATTATATATTTTACTAATTTATCTAAATTTGATTCGGAAACAGAAAAAGCTCCATAACCAGTACTCCAAGCGAACTTAAATTCCACTTTTTTATTTATCCAGGAAGAAGATTCCCCCTTTATTAGCCGGGCTACATCTTCAACTGTCATATTTGTGGGCAAATCAATTAGAGCGTGGACGTGGTCAGAATTTACATAATTTACTTTCATATAAATTCCTTTCTGTTTTGAGTTCTCTAATAAGTGTTTGGATATTCTTTTACGGAATTCTTTATCCACAAGAGATTTTTTACGATTTTTAGTACCCCATATTATATTTAGCCAAATTTTGGTGAATGAACGAACTGACATTCTCTTCCCTCCTATTGTGTTTAATTCGATGTTAAATTATTAAAAAAGATGAGTTTGCGCAATAGAAATAAAGAATAAACCAGTAAACTGGTTTGGAAGTATGTGGAAAGTAGTTACAAACCAACGGATAACTTGTCCGGCGTAGTTTTTTTTAACGAAGACGGAATCCGTTGGTTAATGAGAATTGCTATTAGATTCTTATCTTCAAAAATTTAATCATCGCTCAATATTGTTCTTAATCAAAATTATATTTTAGGGGATGAATTTGATTCTCTTCACAAAGATTGTATTAAATACAATATACGATAAGTAGTTTTATAATATGCGTGATAAATTCCAATAATTAAGCTGAAGTAAATGCTCTGACTTTGAATGTTAAACAATAAAAACTAAGAAGATTTTTTCTGTTCCGGACTTGAGTAGTAATAATAGTATTTGTAGTAAGAACCATAGCCGCTCTTGTAGCTAAAGTTATTGAGAACAGTACCGAGGAATTGAGTATTTTCCCGCTTAATTAATTCAACCGCCCTTTCCATAAGTTCAATTTCAGTAGTATCTGCTGACACGACTATAAGCGTACCATCAACAATGTTGGAAAGAATTTCAGCATCAGTAACGGCGATAATTGGCGGCGAATCAATTATGATTATATCATATTCGTTGCGGAATTTTGCAAGCAGTTCTTTCATCTCCTTCGAATCCATCATCTCGGCGGGGTTGGGAGGGATTGTACCTGTAGTTATAAATTTTAAGTTATCAATTTCTGTCGGCTTAATTATTTCTTCAATTAAAACATCACCAATTAAATAATCTATCAATCCAGGCGATTTATTAGATTTGAATATATGATGAATCTGAGGTTTTCTTAAATCACAATCAATTAGCAGAGTTTTTTTATTTGTAAGTGCAAAGCTTCCTGCAAGATTTATGCTGATAGTTGTTTTGCCCTCTTTTGGTGCGGCGGAAGTTACCAGTATTGTTTTAAGTGAATCTTTGGCAAGTTTGGAAAAGACAACTCTTGTTCTTAATGCCCTGAAGGCTTCGCTGGGGATTGAATCGGGACTCTTAGCCACTATAAATTGAAAATCCAATTTACCGTTCACATCAATACCTTCAATCTTTGGTATCCACGCTAATACATTTATATTTTTATTCTGAATGTCCTCCGGAACTTTTACAGTATCATCAAAATAATTCTTAATGAACACATAACCTACCGCCAGACCGGTACCTAATACCAAACCAACTATTATGATCATAATCCTGTTAGGTTTCGATGGACTCTGAGGAATACGTGCTTTATCAATAATTATAACATTACCCGGCTGTGATTGAACATTAATTAACGCTTCCTGGTATCTTTGCTCCAATAATATATATAATTTTTCCAATGCTGCGGATTTTCTCTCCAACCTGGCAAGTTCCAACGTGTTTTTCGGGAGTTTCATAAACCGTGCTTCATAACTATTAACAACTTTATCCAGTTCATTTATCGATGTTTGAAGTGCCTGGCTCCTTACTTCTTCTTCAATTATTTTCTGCGTTAGTTTTTTCACTTCCTGAGGACTGCTTGCAAATATTCCTGCTTTCAATACTTCTAATTCTTTATCAAGCTCCTGTTGCAGTTCTGCAATTTTTCTGTCATAATCTCTTACTATTGCCGAACTACCAGTAATTCCTTCTTCTTTAGAATGAGCTACTTTCCTGGTAATTTCCATTTTAACTATCTGGTCCTGAATAGCAGTAATATACGTTTGAGAGGATAAGCTTTTTAAATAGTCTGCCATTCTCGGATTTTGACTTTTCAACTCCTTCTTTAAATTCTCTAATACTTTAGTGGAAGCCATTAGATCGACCTGGGTAGCACTTTTTTGAGCTTCAAATTCAGCAAGAAGATCAATAAGAGTTGAAGCTCTCTTATCCAAAGCAATTAATCCTCCTTTCTCCTGAAAATCCTTTAAGGTTTCCTCTGCATCGTTCAATTCCCGCTGTTTTTCTATTCTTTGCTCTTTCAAAAAATCCGTTACTAGATGCAGTTGTTTCCTGTTCATATCCAAATTGATCAAAGTATATTGTTCCGAATATGTATTGGCAATAAGTGCTGCTTCATAAGGGGAGGGTGATTCAGCAGTGATCTCAACTATATCCAATCCCCTTTTTTGATCAATAGAAATGCCATCCAAAGAAATTGTAAGTGCAGATAATGATTTCGGAGTGCTGGCTTTAGCAAACAGGTCTAGATCACTATTTAAAATTACTGAAAATTTATTGTATCTTAGATCTCTATAAAAACTATCGAGCAAAGCAGCAGCCACTTTTTCACGGGTAAAATAAGATGTCATAACTTCAATTTCGTTTGCTATAAACCTGTCATTCCCCCAGTCGTTAAATTCAGGCATAAGAGGAGAGGATAATACATCGCCGGTAGATTTTGATATACGTAATGTTGTTGTTGATTTGTAAATATCTGTTGCATTTACTGCATATACAATAGCAACTCCCAAACCTGTTAAACTTATCAGTAATACAGGCAGCCAGTGGTTTCTTATTAATCTTATATAATCTTTTAATGTATTGGTCTCAGATGATTCATAAAGACCGTTATGTTTGCCGTTATCCAAAATATTAATCCGTTTATTTTGATGCTGTGATAATTAATGTTGCAAGCGATATACGAAATCCGATTGATGACAACATTAAAGTTAAATAATTATCCAAGTACAATCTATCT